>NZ_AP014635.1:1561238-1873485 GCF_001547935.1 Vibrio tritonius | reverse complement strand
ACTTTGACATTTATGATGTGTGTCCTGCTTAATTTCTGTTTAAATAAATGTGCGGCTAATTTAGCCAACTGAACATACCTTAAGTACAGAACTCATCCTATTAATTGAAATTATGAATGTATTGAGTGTCAATATTTGATATAACTACATGATTTTCTGCAAGTAATGGTTGAGGTTTTTTGTGAAAGGACGACTAGTTTCCTATGTCACCAGTAAAAAATATGGTTTCGTTAACGGCGAGGATGGTGAAAGTTACTTTTTGCATGCTTCTGGCTTAGTTAATAAAAGTGACGAATCAAAGCTTGTTAAAGGTATTATGGTTGAATTTGAGCCTTGTCCCACCCCGAAGGGATTATCTGCTAAAAAGGTGTCGATTTCTTCAGTATTTTTTGCATCCAAGCCAGTTGACTTCTTTATCACAAAAGCAAGTAAACCTAAATATGGGGATGTTGTTTATCAAGCTACCATCGCAACTCGATTTTTTGAAGATTTGGAAGATGCCAAAAAGCACTTGAGAGGATTGGCTGACAAGGTCGGAGCGAATGCCATATTAAGTCTGAAATATGAAAAAGAGACCTTTCGCTCAGGAAATTATCGTTATTCTGTCCACTCATATACCGCAGAACTGGCATTGGTCACTGAGAAGTTACCTTTAGAATCGGAAAGCGAAGCAATAGCTTCATTAGAGGATATCCGAGTTCGAAGAGATAATTTTGCGGCGTTATACAATCAGGAAGTCAAAATTGAAAGTGAAGCACGAGCTCGGCAACTTAATAATGGATGCGCATTATTCGCTTTTTCTGTAATTGCAATCCCTACATTTTTGTTTTCGGTCTATCAACTTTCGGGTTATGTATAAATATTAAGGCTTGTGAATCACAGATTCATTTAAGCTATGACATCAATATTTAATCCTTAACTGCGATTTATAAAATGATTTTAAAGAGCAGTAAAAGAGTCAGTAGATAAAAGACAACTAACTCTTAGGTAAACTTGATGCAATTTTTTGCATTTTGGCGTTAATCGAAGAATGACTATGAATGAACTGTAAAATTGCTAGGACATGCGCTGCCAACCCAGGGTAAGATCGCGAACGTTTTTTGAACGATTGAAATGATCGAGTTGACGATCATATTTACCTGTGATCATATACGCTCTTTTAAAATTAGAGCGCTTCCCATCATGCACATTGACGAGTTTAAAGAGTATTTCCACGCAGTCACAGATGAACGCCAATCTGCCAAGGTAACTTATTGTTTATTTGAGGTATTGTTTGGCTCTTTATGTGCCGTTATCGCTGGAGCAAAAGGGTGGTTTGATATTCGAGAATACATTCTTGGTCATCATGATTGGTTTAAGCGTAATGGTATGTTTATTAATGATATTCCTGTCGATGATACGATAGCCCGCATCCTATCGAGAATTGACCCAGACTCGTTTCACACCTGCTTTATTAACTGGATGTCAGCGGTGTATTCATTAACGGATGGTCAAATCGTTGCTATTGATGGCAAGACGCTTCGAGGTTCGTACAACAGAGATGACCGTGCTAGCACTATCCACATGATTAGTGCGTATGCCTCTTCAAACAAGTTAGTCCTTGGACAACTTAAAACAGAACAGAAAAGCAATGAAATCACAGCGATACCTGAGCTTATAAAACTGCTCGATATTAAAGGTGCTTTGGTCACTATCGATGCAATGGCATGTCAAACCGAGATAGCGAAAACAATCGTCGGACAAGGGGCAGATTACTTACTTGCGGTCAAAAATAACCAAGGTAAATTACGTAAAGCCATTGAAGCCGTTTTTGCCACTCAACGTGCAACAACGCCAGAGCGCATAAAGGTTGAACAAGGTCACGGTCGTATAGAAGTTCGTCAAGCATACGTATTAAATAGTGAAGCTCTCGATGGCAATTTCTCACGTTGGAAGGGACTAAAATCTATTGTGATGGTAGAAAATTTCCGTTATCCAAAAGGCAAAACAGCAGAGCTTGAATATCGTTACTACATTAGTTCAAAGCAGCTAAGTGCAGAGCAAGCAGCAAATGCAGTGAGAGAGCATTGGGGCATAGAGTCAATGCATTGGGTTTTAGATGTCACCATGGCCGAGGATGCTTGTCAGGTTTACAAGGACCACGGAGCAGAGAATCTCTCTTGCTTACGTCATATTAGTCTAAATATGTTGCGCTCTGAGCCAACCAAACTGAGCATTGTGGGAAAACAAAAACGCTGCATGATGAATACATCGATGTTGGAAGCTGTCCTTAATGCTGGTTTAAACTCAGTGAGCAAAAATTAAACACTCATGCGGTCGCCCTGGCTGCCAACCTTAGTCAACTGAACATCCAATAAGCACAAATTCCGTTCTCCCCCTGCAATAAAATCCCGTTTGACGATGTAGCCAAATCAGGGGGGAAGCTAAAGAATCAGCGCGCTGTTATGTACCTATCGAGTTTTACGTTAAATGTATAATCATTAGTAATGATTGTATTGGTTTCATATTAATAGTGATTATACGCACAATGCTGACAATAAAGTTATTAAGAAGTTGGCTCATACATTCCAAGTGCCGCTATAGCTAATATGCAACTGGATTTTTATTTTCGAAAACAGTTGTGAATAACGCTTACAAACAACTAATTGGTAAAAGGATCTCTATGAAAAAGTCACTTGGTTTACTCTTTATCGCTTTAATCATGTCTTCGCCAGCAATCGCTCATTCTGGTGGCACTGACAAGAATGGATGTCATGCTGGCTCTAAACCTTATCATTGTCATTAAACTGCAATTCGACAGGGCTAGCAGATAACGCTAGCCCTAGTGCTCTGTGACCCAAACGACAACGCAATTATTCAGTGATACACAAATTCTTCTCATAAACGGCGCATTAACCGATCGCAATCGGGTAGGTGAAAAACACCAAGTGCAGAAAGTTAAAAGCAAAGTGTGCCAGTGTTGCTGCCCATAAGCGTTGTGACCAATAGAAAATCAATCCATAACCGAGGCCAGCTAAGGCTGCAAATACCACAAATAGTGGTCCTCCGGCAAAGTGGACAAGTCCAAACAGAATGCTAGCGATACCAATGCCTGCGACTAACCCCAATTTGCGACAAAGTTGTTGTTGCAGGTAGCCGCGGAACAATGCTTCTTCAGCCACGCACGTAAACAGCAAGTTATTGATTGCAAAGAGCCACCACCATGTTGGCAATGAGAATTCATATTTAAGTGCACCTAACCATACCGCAATCGGCAGTAAACAGAAGAGAGAAATGACAGTGAGCGCGATAGCTCTGAGGTTAGGTATTCCGTGTTGACCAAGAATTTTGGGATAAGCCAATAGCAAGATAAACAGTGCCAAAGGTTTATCGAGGTTTAAATACATGGTGAAAGGTTGGCTGTGAGGCCCTGTTACCACCTTATCGAGCACAAGCAGGTTATGAAATCCGGGTACGTGATGGGTAAATAAGGCGAGACAACAAACAATCACCAATATAGCGCTGGGCACTGCATAGCGCGGCGCGAGGTGACCCAGTTTCCATGCGCCTAACAGTATGACGCCAACCCCCAATCCCGTTGATAGCGTAAGGCGCTCAAAGAGCACTGCCAAAACCAACGCAACACCCAGTAACCCGAAGGCGACGCCATTTTTACGAACAAAAACAGAAACGATCGCCAAGGCGAGGGCAATCCAAATTGAAGCTGAATAATCTAAAGGCATAATCGAATTTGCTGGTGAACTATCTCATGTGCTTAATCTATAACCCTTTTTCAACCAGAAATAAATCGCTGATTGGTAAGAAAAGCCAGCAAGGTTGGATTTGAAGAGGGAAATCTTGCTTCGAGTTTATAAATTAGTGTCTGTTGTCTTTGACCTTTGATTGAGGTGTCTGTCCTGCATATCGTTTTTAACTGTTGGTTACTCAAGATTTATGTCATTGATATTTATAAAGTAGTTAAGTTTTTTTAGAGTGACTGTCCTTTTTAGCTCAGCAGTTCTCTTTTAACTAAATGCGAGGGCAATTTTAGCCTCCGGAACATACCCCAAATGCAAAACCGGTCCTCCCCCCTGCAATGAAATCCCGTTTGACGAGGCAGCCAAACCAGGGGGGAGTTAGAGGGGGGAAGCTAAAGAATATGCGCTGAAGGTTATGTTATACACCGCACTATTTTTCGTTACTTAATGCTTATGTTATTGATATTTATAAAGTAGTTAAGTCATTTTAGAGTGGCTGTCCTTTTTAGCTCAGCAGTTCTCTTGTAACTAAATGCGCAGCCAATTGTAGCCTTCGAGGCATACCCCAAGTGCAAAACCGATCCTCCCCCTGCAATGGAATTCCGTTTGACGAGGCAGCCAAACCAGGGGGAGTTAGAGGGGGGAAGCCAAAGAATTTACGCTGAAGGTTATGTTATACACCGCACTATTTTTCGCTGATCAATACTTATTCTATTGATATTTATAAAGTAATTGAAATAAGTGTGAAATTGTCACTTTGGCATTTAAGATGTGTGTCCTGCTTAATTTCTTACCGCACTATCTTTTGTTGATTAATGCTTATCTTATTGATATTTAAAAAGTAATTGAGAGCGGTGCGAAGTTGTCACATTGGCACTTATGATGTGTATCCTGGTAATTTTAGGAAAAAGTTAGAAAAATTGAATGAAAGAAAATGTATAGCAAGCTATGAAAACGCCAACTTGCTCCAGAAAACTCAGTCATAGTTTGAGTAGATGTAATCGCGACTTTTCTTTATTTTATCGACCTATTACTATGCCGCAAAGATGCAAGATAGGTTTTAACTAAAGTGTGAACTGTATGACTCATAACGAGAAACTAACTCAATTGATTAAAGTTATGACTGAACGAGAGAAAAACATTACCAGTCATGATGATATACTTTCTTTAGTGCAACTAGCCAAAGATTTCGACGGTGAGTTGTATTATGATCATCGTGCTATGCGTCGGCTAATGGCACTTGGTTTTTTTGGTGGTTTGATATTTTTGGCATTGCAGTATTTTGAGATTATTTTTGTTTTTCCAGCTGATCGCTACCTTATTTATGCCATCTTTTTAGCGCTGTTCATTATTCCGTTGATAGTTATAGCTTTACGTGCAGCACCCATGAATGAGCTGAGCAAGAAACTGTTTCAACGGGATTTCTTGCTTGATAATCTTATAGAAGAAATTAATTCTAAATGTTCGTTATCTAACGAGCTGATTTCTCAATTTCGTGAATTTCGCAGAGGTATTAGTACCGATAAGCGTGGAATAGCTAAACTGTACCATTCTATGGAAGGTAACAGCCATAGTTTTCACTATTATAAATTTTATTATACCGTCAAAGAAAAGCGCAATCGCACGAATGCAGATGGAGAAAGAGTCACGGAGACTGTTGAGTGCCACCATTACCGATACGGACTGGTGTTTGATTGTGAGTATGGCGCAGGTCTTGCGGTGATGACTGATGGTAGCGTAGGTAACCCAGTTACCTACAGCCCATCATACACCGAATTTAGTGAGCGTTTTCACATTGGTGCTAATTCAGATCATGAGGCTGCGAAGTTATTAAAACCAGCGGTGATGGAATTATTAATGAGATATAGCCGACGTTATACCGGTTTAAACATTGAAATTTCAAATAATGGCTTAATGTGTATTAGTTTTAAAAAGGATGTACTTAACACAGAAGAAACTCAGTATGGGTTGTCGAAACCGAATGAGTTTTACGAGGAATTATCCGGAAAAACCTCTCTATATGAGTTATATCCGTTGCTCGATTTGCACGATGATTTAATTCGACATTGGGATAATAATTTCACAAAATAAGGAAGCAATATGTTGATCATTTTGGCCATTATCATTGTTTTTGTGGTGTTTGTAGTCGGTGTTCACAATGACATTGTTGGTAGGTATAACCGTGCGAAACAAGCTTGGTCTGATATCATTGCACAAGAACGTCAAAAAGATAATATTTTACCGCGCTTAACTGAGTTGTGTGAGGAGTATAAACAGTTTGAATCTTCACTTCAGAAGAATATCACCCAGTTACGTACTGCACTTACCAATATCAGTGGTAAAGACGAAGAGTTTAATACAGACCTATTGAAACAGGTACGAAGTGCAACACACTCATTGACAGGTGGCTTAACCGCGACCTTTGAAGCTTATCCAGAATTAAAAGCTACCGATATTTATAGCTCTCTGATGCAGGAAATCAGTGAGCAAGAAGAAAATGTTGGGGCAGCAATTCGAATTTACAACTCAAATGTTCAGCATTTTAATACCGGTATTCAGGTTTTCCCCAATAATCTGGTTAATGCTATCCTAACGAGAAAAAAATATATTAAAGAGTTTTTTGATAGTAAGGCCGCAAGTGCTTTTGAATATAAGCCTAACTTTTAATTCTTGTGTTTAGATATCCCAACAGCGAAAACTATCTTTGAGCTTTAATACTCAAGTAACCTAAAGATGCTGTTTCAGAGAGAACGTATTCGCTCATAGTTTTTAAGTGTGTGTACTGTTCGCGCATTATAAAAAGGAGCACTGCATCAATTAAATGCAGCGCTCCTTTCGGGTCCGAACAATCAGTTATTTTTCACATGGCTACGACTAGTGTGCAGCCAGAGATGAATAGATTTGAGGGTTATCTTTTATTGTCGCTAGCACTTTAGCTGCAAGTCCTGCTGGATTACGGCGCTTGCTTTCCCAGCTTTTTATAGTATCGACACTCACACCCATTGTTGCTGCGAATTCAGCTTGCGTGACTTTGAGCAAATCCTCACGAATTGCTTTGACATCAGCGACGTTGTAACGGGTAACGCGAGCCGGCTTTTTCTACCTTGTCTAATATCTACAGCTTCTTCAAGGGAGGCTTGAAGTTCGTTAAAAATGCTCATTTTCCCTCTCCTTTGATTAATAGAACAAGTTGCTTTAGTTTGGCTTTTTCTTCGTTAATTAAACTGAGCAATAAATGCGGTGGTGTACAATGTACACGTTGTAAAGTTTGTACGTAATTCTAGAAGTGCTAACCGATCGCAATCGGGTAGGTGAAAAACACCAAGTGCAGAAAGTTAAAAGCAAAGTGTGCCAGAGTTGCTGCCCATAAGCGTTGTGACCAATAGAAAATCAAGCCATAGCCGAGGCCGGCTAAGGCTGCGAATATCACAAATAGTGGTCCTCCGGCAAAGTGGGCAAGTCCAAACAGAATACTAGCGATACCAATGCCTGCGACTAACCCCAATTTGCTGCAAAGTTGCTGTTGCAGGTAGCCGCGGAACAACGCTTCTTCAGCCACGCACGTAAACAGTAAGTTATTGATGGCAAAGAGCCACCACCATGTTGGCAATGAGAATTCATATTTAAGCGCGCCTAACCATACCGCAATCGGCAGTAAACAGAAGAGCAAAAGGGCAGTGAGCGCGATAGCTCTGAGGTTAGGCGCTGCGCGTTGACCAAGAATTTGGGGATAAGCCAATAGCAAAATAAACAGTGCCAAAGGTTTATCGAGGTTTAAATACATGGTGAAAGGTCGGCTTTGTGGCCCTGTTATCACCTTATCGAGCACAAGCAGGTTATGAAATCCGGGAACATGATGGGGAAATAAGGCGAGACAGCAAACAATCACCAATATAGCGCTGGGCACCGCATAGCGCGGCGCGAGGTGACCCAGTTTCCATGCACCTAACAGTATGACGCCAACCCCCAATCCCGTTGATAGCGTAAGGCGCTCAAAGAGCACAGCCAAAACCAACACAACACCCAGTAAACCCAAGGCGACGCCATTTTTACGAACAAAAACCGAAATGATCGCCAAGGCGAGGGCAATCCAAATTGAAGCTGAAAAATCTAAAGGCATAATCGAACTTGCTGGTGAACTAACTCATGTGCTTAATCTATAACCCTTTTCCAACCAGAAATAAATCGCTGATTGGTAAGAAAAGCCAGCACGGTTGGATTTGAAGAGAGAAATCTTAGATCGAATTTATAAATTGGCGTCTGTTGTCTTTGACCGTTGATTGAGGTGTCTGTCCTGCTAATCGACCTTACTGTCACTAGAACCTTATGGTTGGATGAACAAGCAGGGGATCTTGCTGATTTACTCTCAGTGTTTACAACCCAAGCGCAAAACCCGTTCTCCCCCCTGCAATAAAATCCCGTTAGACGATGTAGCCAAACCAGGGGGGAGTTAGAGGGGGAAGCTAGAGAATTTGCGCTGTAGGTAAGATATTTTGGGGCTTTCGAAGAGTCTTATTATGTTGGTGTGTTTTCTGCTTGCCTTGTATTTAACTGATTGAATTTAAATTATGTAATTGACGCTTGCTATGCAACTCGTTTACTTTTAATAACCCTGAAGAATATTAATACTAATTCCTCATCTGGTAATTGAAATATAAAAATTAGTTAAATAGGTTTTGTTAAGGTTGTTATGAAAATTTATTCAAAATTGGTTAAGTTTGTTCTATTGCTATCACTATGTTCTGCATCATTTTCATCGTCGGCGATAGGCGTGACATTCGGGCAGTGGGTGGATCTCTCCAAGGGTGATCCCGATTCTGGCAGGCTATTTTTCTGGGGCGTTGAAGCGGGGTTGTCCTCGGCAGCCATTGAGTCATACTGCCATGATCAATATAACCAACTGAACTTGGGGCAAAAGTTTGATGAAATGTACGATTGGGTACGTCAGCCGGCGCAACAAAAGTTCAAAGATTTCCCTGCGGGCATACTGATGGTGAAATTCATTCAGGCTAAATATCCGCCTTGTAGATAAATACGCTACACCACCTGCTATCAGGTGGTGTATTTTTGTATTTAGCGTTGCTATTTTTAACACTAATACCGGAACTGTGCCTAATCCTGTTTGATGATGTAGCCAAACTAGAGGGGAGTTAGTCTGGTTGAAGACTAGCCGGAAAGGATGCGCGAATTAAGATTGCCAAGCAAATGGACTATCCGTACCACTGCTAACAAACACAATAAAGAAAACACATATCTTTAAATTAGTCATAAACAACCTTTTAAACGTGTTTTCTGCTTAATTTGAGATGTTCGATCGCACAGAATTACACATTTCAAGTTAGCGATATCGTTAATGAATACCTTGTTAGTATAGGATTGCCCTACGGAAAGTTATGATTATCAAAATGCGAGACTTGACCCTCGTTATCAGTGGATTGATATTAAATGAAAAAACATATTTTATTTATAATGGTTTTTATAAGTTGTTATTCAAATGCTATTTCTCTAAATCTGGAATCAGAAAAGAAAACGTATTCATACAATGAAGTGGTAAAGATTAACCTATTGATAGATAATGACGGAGGAAAAATACCAGATGGTGTTATAGTTAGGTTCCTATCGACTAATAGTGGATTTGATTATATAGATACCTATAAGCCATATGCTTTTGAAATTAATTCAAATAAATTATTGATTGGAACTACAAAATTCTACGCAATAGCATTTATAAACGGAAAAAGTTACAAATCAAATATTATTGATATTGATCACACTCATGTTAAATCTAAACTGATGAGTGTACGTATTAATTTTGATACTATGGGGATATATTCTTCTATAGAAAATGGTCAAACGTCTAAGGATTTTCCTAACATACTTTTGAAATATTCAGATGGATATAAAGGCTACATGAGACCAAAATGTTTAGAATTATTACCAACATCAATAACAAAGGGAAAAAATGCAAATGAAATAGTATTATTAGAAGATTCAGTCAGTGGATGCAAAATTTCAGCAATATCAAGAGGTGTAGTAAATATTAAAGCTAGAGTTGAAAATTATACAGTTACTATGAAGGTTGTAGTGGATGGCAATGTGAGTGAATTTAATTAGTTTACGGTTAAATATTTGGAAAGAGAATTAATGTTATCCAATTGGAGAGTGTTCATTATTTATCCCCTAAATCATCTAGGTAAATTAATCCAAACTTTATTAATTATTGATAAAAGGCCAATTATTTTTACAACAATCAGTCAACTGAATTTTTTGAATTAGAAATGCTATAAATCTTGTTTGAAGGATTGTTGGTGTTTCTAATTTTAAATATCACCTTAGACTATATGATACAACTTTATTGCCATCCATTACTTAGGCATAATTTATTTATTTTTCTTTTTTAATACCTTTATTTTAATTATATTTGGCTTGTTTTTCTTTCTCGTGATAATTGTATTAAAAATCTCGATTAATCGTTTTAATATCAATAATGGCGTTCCGATATATCTCCGGTTAGCATTTTACACGTTACAATAAAAGTACATGGTGATAGTCCTTTAGAGTCGATTCAAGAGATTACAGACCAAGTTCAATAGCTTGTTCTTGCATATTAAAATAACGTTTAACACCATCAATTTGGCCCGAATTTAACTTCTTATTTCCATCAGTAAATTTCAACGGAAAGTGCTTATTCACCCCACCAACCTATGATACCCGCGCAATCGATAGTTCAACAGCGACACTACCCAACAGGCGATCATAATGCCTACAATCCAGAAGCCGATATCGCCGAGTTGGTCGTTGGCGCTCATTACCCAATCGCTGAAAGTGGAGTGCCAGTGGCCTTTTTCGGTAAGTAATCCTAGCGTTTCAAAGCCGCCGATCACAAAGGAAACAATCAATGGCGACGCGGTAATGGTGAGGTTGTAATAGAGCTTACGAAACGGTTGTTCGAATGCTCAGCTGTATGCTTTCACTATGATGACGAGCCTAGTCCTGACTTTTGATTACACACTCTGCCTTGCTGATTTCCTCTCGGTGTTTATACCCCAAGCGCAAACCCCGTTCTCCCCCCTGCAATAAAATCCCGTTTGACGATGTCGCCAAACCAGGGGGGAGTTAGAGGGGGGAAGCCAAAGAATTTGCGCTGAAGGTAAGTTATTTAGGTGCTTTTTGTCAGTCTGAAGAGTCTTATCACTTTGAAATCAGATTGATAGATGATGAACATACATTATTTATGATATGAGTTGTATATGGTGTTGGAAAGGCGGACTATTTCCCAACGATTAAGCAATACAACATCATCAGACCTCAACTAAGCCAGACGTATCGATGCCTTAGCCGCTGTAACAGGATTTGAGCAAGTAGATAACGCCAATGACGTGTGTTTATTTCAAGATTAAAGGATATATCTATGAAAGTTGCCTTTATCATTTTTAATCAAATGACAGCATTAGATCTTATCGGTGCTTATGATGCGATCACTCGTTTAAAATCTATGAATATTTTGCCTGATTTAGAATGGGATATGTGCTCGTATACACAAGACATTGCTGATGATAAGGGGCTCGCTTTTATTCCCACCAAGGTTGGTATGTCATTGGCAGGGTACGATTTGATTTACGTCCCTGGTGGATTTGGAACTCGCACTCTTCAATACGATAGTGGATTTATTGAATGGTTAAGAACAAGTCAGTCTGCAAAGTTAAAGGTTTCGGTTTGTACTGGTGCTCTTTTATTAGGAGCTGCTGGCTTTCTTTTTGATAAGTGCGCAACCACGCACCCTAACGCATTCGAAGAGTTAGCACCGTACTGCAAAACTGTACATGATAGCCGCATAGTGGATGAAGGTGATGTAGTGACCGGAAGGGGAGTGTCGTCTTCTATTGATTTGGGATTATTTCTGGTTGAGCGATTAGCCGGAAAGGATGCGCGAATTAAGATTGCCAAGCAAATGGACTATCCGTACCACTGCTAATAAAAACGACAAAGAAAAGACACATCTTTACATTAGTCATAAACAACCTTTTAAACGTGTTTTTTCTGCTTACTTTGAAATCTTTGCTAGCACGGAATTGCCCCATTCCTTCTCAGCTCGAAAGTTTACTCATAATCTGTGATTGTACGTTTGCCTTACCTGTAGTTATCTGAGGGAGTGTCGACGTAAGCTTTTTAGAACTTCTGCGTCATTTTGAAATTTAACATCCATAATTTCTTATTAACCTATTGATTATTAATTGAACTTTGATTGGAAAGGTTACATGATAGGAGTGTGAAAAGTGAACAAAAGTCTTATAGCGTTCGGAGGTAGAATGCCAAGTCCAAAAGTTTTAGAAGTTCAAGTTAAAGATATTATCTGTGGCGAGAATGTAACGGTTATCAAGCCTTCTAATGTTTATGGTTGCGAGCTGAAGAATGACGTGTTTATTGGCCCTTTTGTTGAAATCCAGAAGAACTCCGTAATTGGCGCTCGGACAAAAATACAGTCACATACTTTTATTTGTGAGTATGTCACCATTGGCGACGATTGCTTCATCGGTCATGGGGTTATGTTTGCAAACGATCTTTTCAAGAATGGCAAACCAGACCCAAATCCAGATAATTGGGAGCGTACAGTGATAGCTAACAACGTTACAATTGGCTCTAATGCGACAGTGTTGCCAGTTAGCATATGCGAAGGCGTAGTTATTGGTGCGGGTAGTGTTGTGACTAAGGACATTACCAAGAAAGGGATCTATGCAGGAAATCCGGCTAGAAAGTTAAGAGACTTGCCGTAAGTACAGACATACAAGCAAATGAATGGACGCTTAATGCTTGGGTGTGTGTGGTTTAAAGGTTTTTTGTTGTTGCGGCATTGGTGTTAGCGCCACTGTTTGCGGCGTTAGTACCAAAATTAAATTAGGTTTCGGAGTATTTGAAAGTGTTTTTTTCTAGTTCATCCCAACCCTTAGTTAACGGCGTTCACTTGTGCGAAGAGTTAACTAGATTTCTATCTGAAAGCAAAAGTGACTTTGAACAGAAACTTATCCCGGATCTATCTCATATAGATCATATGGCTCACAATGTTAATGGTATAGAAGTCGAAAACATTTCTTTTGTGGGCTGTAATCAATATCAACTCGATTATTCATACGATTGGGAAGTCTATCGTGGTTGCTCTGATATGAATGAATGAAAGCGTATTGTTTGTCCTTAATGATGACGGCCTCATCGAAATTGATTTCCCAGAATATGAAGAGCGTGATACTCGCGAGGAATTTTAGTACATACAAACGAGTATGGCTTCTATATACTTGACCCAATCTGACGGAAACGATTTAGAGCATTAGTTCTAGCTCATTTCTGTCCAGAACCTTCACAGTGGGCACTTTCTAACGCAAAAGTGCCCCCAAATGAGTTAGAGCATAATTGATATCAGTATAGTAATGACAGGGGAAAAAGGGATGAATGTCTCATCCCTTTGTTGACTATTTGGCATCAGGATTAGTGTCCTGGCTCTGTTGGTTGAGGGAGTTCACAGCGATGAGTCTGAGCGTTGGCTGAGTCTAGACTTTTTACGGTAACTAAGAAGCAAGTAGTGGTTGTTTCAGGAAGTGCTTGCTCTGTGCTCATATTGCTATCGGCATGCCAATTTTTCAGAACAATACCCCCTCCAATTAAAACGGCACAGATAGTCAGAGTGAAAGACAAAGGTAGTTTGTCTCTAAGTAGTGAGAAATTTTTCTGCTCGTCCACCCACTCAATCTGGTGTTGCCAGAAAAACTTATAGTGTGCGTACCAATCGCTAAAGAGGATCTGTTTACTAATGTTGCCGCTGTAGTAGCTAGACTCTATCTCAGATAGCTCTTGCTCAAAAGCAGAAGTGTCAGTGCCATTGTCTGATTTCACACGACAATATAAGTCTCTCAATTTGTTGTAATATTGAGTTAGTTTTACGCCTGCTTCTTCGTATTTATCTTTTTGTGAGTCATACATAGTAATGTACAGGCTGACAATACCAAGGATGATGAATGTAGCAGATAAAAATTTAGTTGATAGCCCATCTAAAACAAGAGCATAGATACCAAATACCATGGAGAAAAAGCTAATCAATCCAGGGGTCTTGCTCACAATGTCATAAGTGGCCAAGTGCTTTTTAGCCCCAAAACCGACGTTATAGCCAGTTGTGGCAATATTCTTTAGCAACTCATCTTTGTTCATAAATATCTCATTGAATCGGGACGTGAATACGGTCTTTTGCTACAACGATACCATTTTTAATGGCATAGCATTCAACTATATGTTCACCTTTGAAACTGGTTGATTCATTGCGTCTTTTGTAACCGTCGTCATCAAAAATCTGACCACGAATGCAGTCTCTCTTCTGTGCTTCAGCTCCCCGATTTAGAACTTTCCATTTAAGTTGGTATGGCTCTGGCACTTGAATGTCAGAAACAGTGAACAAGAGTTTTTTATTTACGAGTAGGGGGATCTTGTGTGCCAGCATGTCCGTTAAAAAGTGCTCCCTATAGCCTCTTTGAGACACTTCGCAGTCAAGGCTTAGTGGGTAGCGAATGTCAATTGGGAAAAGGTCTTCGATAAATTGCTCTGTATTACGCCATGTGGAGCGGCTTTCTAAAGCTTCAGCAACTGCTTTAGTAACTGTTGCTGCTACTGGGAATGGACGACCATAAACCTTTTTCCATTTCTCGTGAGAAGCATCACCTGCATCAATGGCTTTAAGGCATAACTCGTGAGCTTTTTTGGCCTTACGTTGAAACTGTTTTTTCACTTTTACATGCTGACCACTACCTAATGCAGCGAAGCGATCTTGCTTGGGGAGCTTTGAGAGGTATTCAAAGAAGTCTCGGCTCATATAGTCATAGTAAAGAAAGCCTTTATCATCATAGTAGTCTGTTGATTTCAGAAAGTTATGAGCAAGCGTATCTATAAGCAGCCCTCCCATACCAACACCATGCTTATTCTTCCAGGCTCGGGCCATTCTGCATAAATTACGCAAGTTGTTGTTCTTTTCTCTACTAAACTCCGTCATTGCAGCGATTTCTTCACGGGGCTTAGTGATTTTCCAACTACCGCCATTATAGGTATCAGGATATTTGAAACTGCCATCATCCTGTTCAAACACTGGCTGAACTTCAATATGAAAGTTCGTATATGTTACTGTAACAACGAGTCTATCTACGCGAACATCAGTTGTTGGGTATCGAGCTTTGATTGCATCACGAACATCGCTGAGGAGTTGGGACTGTTTTCCATCTTTATAATAATCCCATTTTCCTTTGGGCATGATATACAGCATATCTAGGTCAGAAATGCCTTTGATCGCTGTCCAGCGGCCATATGAGCCTACTTGGAGACTATTAGCTTTTTTAGATTCAGTATCACGAAATTTCTTGTTGAGGCTAACTGTGATTTCATCGTAACGGTTACTGATCTTATCTGAATTATCGATCTTCAAATTTTGCAAGAAATCACGGAACATCTCTGTAATAGCCATATTTTCTTCTTATTTCTTGTCTTTCGGTGGATGAGGATCGTTTCCATAACTATTGCCAGCTCTAATCTTTCCATCGCGACCGTGAATCTTGGTGTCAGTGCGTTGATTGCGGGCAATTTCTTCTGCTCTCTCAATCGCTTCCTTTTGTGTTTTAGTAACTTTCGTCGCTTTGTTGTTTCCTGCGCCTTTAACTGCCCATCCGTCTGGATGTTTCACAACGTGCTGGTTCTTTCTTGTAGACATATGGTTATTCCTCTTTTTGAAACAGATACAACCTTTTCGTAAATCTCCAGTACGCTATTCACTAGCCCATATGTACGCATGGAGATGGACATAAACACAATATATAGTGTTTAAATTAACCATTCAAGCTGTGTGTGTATTGTTACCCTGGATTTGATGGAAAGTTAGCGAACTTCATATTTTAAAAGTAGATTATTGAGTGGGGAGTCAGTAATTAATGTAGTGGCATAGTGACTCTGGCCACTACATTAGAGGTTTTGCTATACCTCAAGTAATCCGCTAAATGCTAATTAAGCAGTGCATATAACACGGAAATGTCCAAAAACTACTTACAACAAACTGTAATCACCCTATAAAACAATTTACACCCACAAAAAAGGTGAAGCCCCAGCTTCACCTTCCCCAAAACCCCAACCAAAACCTCACCCCACCAACCTATGATACCCGCGCAATCGATAGTTCAGCAGCGACACCACCCAGCAGGCGATCATAATGCCGACAATCCAGAAGCCGATATCGCCGAGTTGGTCGTTGGCGTTCATTACCCAATCGCTGAAAGTGGAGTGCCAGTGGCCTTTTTCGGCAAGTAATCCTAACGCTTCAAAGCCGCCGATCACCAAGGCGACAATCAATGATGACGCGGTAATAGTGAGGTTATAATAGAGCTTACGAAACGGTTGTTCGAATGCCCAGCTGTAGGCTTTCACCATAATGACGTTATCGACGGAATCAACAAACGCCATGCCGGCTGCGAACAGAGCAGGGAAGACCATAATGGTGCTCAGGGGTAAACCATTGGATGAGCTGGTGGCGGAGATAGCCAGCAGCCCGACTTCGGTAGCGGTATCAAAGCCTAAGCCAAACAGAAAGCCGACTAAGTACATTTGCCAGCTGTGGTTGATAAAGCGAAACAGGCGGCGATAAATCCATGTCATCATTCCGCCGCCTAATGGCTCTTCTAACTCATGGCTCAATACGTTGGTGTTGCCTTGTTTGACTTGCTGATATTTTTTCCAGACATCTTTAAAGATCAGAAAGTTGATTAACGCCAAAATCAACAGAAACAGCGCCGAAACGGAGGTGCCAATTGTGCCGCCCACATCTTGAAACCAGCTGAGTTCGTTACGCCATTGGGCGGTGGCAAGGCCAACTAAAAGGGATGCCAATATAACAATCGAAGAGTGTCCGAGTGAGAAATACGCTCCCACCGCAACTGGCTCTTTGCCTTGTTGCATCATCTTACGGGTTACGTTATCAATCGCGGCAATATGGTCGGCATCGACCGCGTGGCGTAGGCCATAGGTCCATGCGAGCACCGCAGTGCCAATCAAGGTGGGATGATCGCCAAAGACAGAAAATGCCCAGATCCAAATCGCAGCATTGAGCAGCGCAAGGCCAATCAGTAGTAAACGGGCGCGGGTTCGCGTTGAGTAGCAGTGAGACACTAGCATTCACCTCTAAGTCGTTGTAACTGAGCTATTAGAGGGCAGTAAAAGCGTGATAAGTACTAGGGTAGAGGTGCGTTGGCATCCTCTGCGAGAGTAGAGAAGACTGTCTCCTAATAACCACTTATTTCATATGGTTTAGGGCAATATACGCTTGGCTCTAGTCGATCGCTAGCCCGGTATGCAGTTTTCCCTAAAAAGTATGATGTAAATCAGTTTAGGCTTAGGTAATGATTCTGATGGATTTTTTGGCTTGTGTGCAGGATCCCCCTCCAACTCCCCCCTGAAAAAGCTAGGGGGAGAACTGGATAGAGAATACGTTTAATTTTGCGATTAGCTCGGGCTATTGAGCCCGAGCCTTGACTGACTTGCTACTTTTCTTGCCAAGTAGTTAGCGGTGCTTTTGTCCAAGCGCCGTAGCTGGCGTTAGGAAAGACAATCCAGTCTTCACCAAAATGCTGACGGCTTTTTTCAACTAAGTCGCGATTATATTGGGTGTCTTTCTTATTTTTAAATTGAGCGGAAACATCCGGTAGGCTATCACCCATTAGCATCACTATTTTGTGGTGTTTGCTGATGCTATTACGACGATCTTCTTTTGATGTGCCATATAACAAAACATGGTCTTCTTTTACTTGAGGCAAACCTAAAGCAGCCAAAGTTTTGAGTGTGTACGCTTTATTTTCGTTGTAGCGATCCGATACGTAGAAAATAGCCACACCTTGTTGGTTAGCGTATTGGGTAAATTCTTTTGCACCCGGAATCAGGTTTGGGTTGCCTTTTCTTTCCCAATCAGACCAAGTATCCCAACTGGTGTAATCGTGGCAATTTTGCATGTCACGCACCAACAGTGGCGAGTTATCAAGTACGGTTTCGTCTAGGTCCATGACTACCGCAAGTTTTTGTGGTGCTTTGTTTTTTTCGATAATATTTGCAAGGCGTTGCTCGGCAAAATGGTAAGTTTGCAGTTGCAGAGCCGCAATTTCAGCAGACTGCTGTTGATAACGCAGTGCCATTTCATAGCTTTTAGCTTGGCAAATATTACTCGATTGAGCAGCGAAAGAGGGTGATGATAATAGAGACGCGGCAACAAGTGCCGAAAATAATAAAGACTGCTTTTTCATTTATACCACTTCAATGTGTTTATTTAAGGCAAGACGATAATGACTCTTTATGACAGAAATATGATGTATCTATTTAAGAGTGATTTAATCTTCATAGAAATTAATTTCACTAATCACTAAGCAAATAGTTTATCTAACTCAGTGAGTGGATTAGCCTAAATAAAAAACCACCTCATGTTAAGGTGGTTTAGAGAAAGTGTTGCTTAGGTTAAATTTTGACTAAAATAATTCGACTTTTGGTAGCCCATTTGTTGAAGTGGTCGATCCGGCTGCCTCAAATCCATTATCAACATAGTTACAGTGGCGTTCAAAATCATGTTTGTATTCGTCAGCCAGTTTACGCAATGTTTCGGTGTATTCTAGCTCTCGAGTTCGCATGTCATTGATTCGCATGCCATTGAATAGGTCGCCAACTAAAAGATGCTGCTCACGCATTAAATGCTCGATACTGTCTAGCTTTTGACGCACAATATCCTGGAACTGGGTACAAGCCATACTACCGCTAATGTTTCGCTCTAGATCATTGGTATAAAGCATAATTTGGGTAATTTGGTTTTCGCTCAATTCACGCACAGCACCAAAACTCTCGCGTAAGCTTTGTACCGACTCGATCATTTGGTCGGCTTTGTCGGACTGTTCGCAACTCTCTTTGGTCGCATTTTCAAAACGAGTCGTAACATCTTCTCGTAAGCTCTCGATTTCTTTGGTAATTTGCTCAGCCGCTTTGCCTGCACGCTGGGCTAATTCACGCACTTCATCCGCGACCACGGCAAACCCACGGCCCGCCTCACCACAACGTGCTGCTTCGATAGCGGCATTGAGTGCCAGTAAGTTAGTCTCATTGGCGATATTTGAAATGACCTCCGTGATTTCATTCAAACCCAACACGCGGTTAAGCACGTT
Source organism: Vibrio tritonius (assembly GCF_001547935.1). NCBI lineage: Bacteria > Pseudomonadati > Pseudomonadota > Gammaproteobacteria > Vibrionales > Vibrionaceae > Vibrio > Vibrio tritonius. The sequence goes on along the minus strand of NZ_AP014635.1, from coordinate 1,854,539 downwards.
GTTCACTTCTTCACGTTCAGTTTTAATATTGTCCATCAAACTGCGCGTGTTATCTGCTAGGTGAGAAATAACATTGGTGTGTTCGTCCAGCGTTTCTACCATGCTTTTCGAATCAAACTCCATGTCTTTAAGGTAATGAGTAAAGTTTCCTGCTGCATCATCTAAACTGGCTATGTGATTGAGAATGTCTTCAGTAGCTCGTTGTGCATCTCCGTTCACGTTTTCGATGTGATCTGCTACCACACGATTTAAGTCTCGATATTCTTCAACCCAATCGCAAATGGAAGAGACAGTTTCAAAGTGTTTTTCCATCTCAACGCGATGATCTTGTTGGGTTGCACTAATCGCCATTGAACCTGCTTGTAAAACCAGTGTGGTCGAAAACAGTAAAACGACGGCTATCGATACAGGAAGATAGGCCCAAACAGGTAATAGAGGTACGGCACACACTATAGCTAAGCTACACGCTATGCTACCTGTCACTAAAAACACGATAAGCTTTGCTTTATTTTTTTTATCTAGCCAGTTGAATAGGTGATGCTTCATAAACACCTCACGCAATACTTCCCGGTAACACTTGATTAATGACAGCTTTCAATTGTTCAGCTGCAACGGGTTTAACTAAATACCCAGTGGCGCCTTTCGCTCGAGCTTCATTCCTTTTTTGTTGTTCTTGTTCGGTGGTTAGCACCAAAATAGGGGTAAACCGACAGGCACCTAAAGTACGAGCTTTACCTATAAAGGTAATGCCATCCATACGTGGCATATTGATATCGGTTATGATCAAGTTAGGGCGCAGGCCATTATTTAATTTGCTAAGTGCTTCCTCACCATCACGTGCTTTTTCTACATTGAAACCAAGGCGAGTAAGAATCGATTCAACGCTCATTAACACTGTACTAGAGTCATCAATAATAAATACCATTTTAGCCATTACTTTCTCCTTCAGGTACAACAATTTCCGCTGCACTCAACCAACTAAGAAACAGATCGTCGCTGGGTAGAGCTGTTATTTTGGGCTTGGCAAACATTAAGGTTTGCAACACTGCAGTGTGAATATGAGTGCATCGCTTAAAATTAATACTAGATGCTGGAGTAGACTCTAGCCACTCAAAAAGCTCTTGAGCTTCCTCTACTGAAACACTGTCAATCAAATGTGCTACACGAGTCTTATATTCAACGGGCATGACGGATAACCTCCTCTGTGTCGAGTACTAGTAGTACACGGCCATCACCCATGATGGCTGCTCCGCGGTAGATTGAAAATGGTGCAAGGGCCCCCTCTAATGGTTTGATAATGACATCTTGGCCTTCTTGCAGCTTATCTACGGCTAATCCCAAAATGTCTTCGCCAACGCGCACGACAAGTACCGGTTGAATATCGGGTTTATCGCTTGGCTCTCCCATATTAAAGACGTCTTTAAGGTAGAGAACGGGCACGGTTTCGCCGCGTAGAATAAAGGTGTCAAAACTTTTCACGCGGCGGATATCTTTATTACGGTCGATTTTAAGTGTTTGGATCACTGACTCGACAGGAATAGCAAATGATTGTTCTGCCAATTCAAACATCATCACGCGTGAAATGGTCATCGACAGAGGCAACACCATGGTCACTTCACTGCCTTTCCCTTCCTCAGAGGTGAGCGTAAGCGTGCCACCGTTGCGCTCAATCGCTGAACGTACGGCGTCCATCCCTACACCACGACCAGAAAGGTCACTCACTTGTTCGGCAGTGGAAAAACCCGCTTCAAAAATTAGGTTAATGACTTCTTGCTGGGACATGCGCTCAAGCTTACTGGCATCAACCAATTGACGCTCAAGCGCTTTGGCACGTACCCGTTGCTCATCGATGCCTTTACCATCATCACTGATTTTAATGACCACAGAGTCGTCGTGCGTGTAGGCGCTTAAGGTGATTTTTCCGGTTGGGTTTTTACCGTTACGTACGCGATCTTCTGGCATTTCTATGCCGTGGTCGAGGGAGTTACGAATCAGGTGTACTAATGGTTCGGAGAGATCTTCCACGATGCTTTTATCCGCTTCGGTCTCTTCCCCTTCAATAATCAAATCAACCTGTTTACCCAGTTTTTTCGAGATATCGCGAATCAAACGCGGGTAACGTTGGAATACCGTTGCTAGAGGTACCATCCGCACTTGCATTACAACCGACTGTAAATCTTCTGCTAAACGAGAAATAACGGTTTGTTCTGATTTGATGTCCTGTGCCAGTTTGCGTACGCCAAACTCATTCTCTGCTCGGTAAGCAAGGTATTGCATCGAGTTCTTAGCGACGATGAGCTCGCCAACCAAATCCATCAAAAGATCGACTTTGTCTTGGTCAACTTTGAGGGTTTTGATCTGTTTTTTCTTCACCTTCTCAATTTGATCGTTAACGGAAGTTGTGGCTGGAATTGTAGGTTCAAGTTGCTCGGTTTCAATCACCGCTTTATGGTCGTCAAACGATTGAATGATACGTTGTAGCAACGTGATTATCTGCTCTGGTGGCATGGTTTCATCGACGGGCTCTGGGCGGTCGATGATCTGGCATGCTAAAGAGCGATAAACTCGAATGACAGAGCGAATGGTGCCAAGGCGAATCTCTGGAGCGCTTTGCTCGGTTTCTAATAAGCGGATTTGATGAGAAACGATGTGCTTAACGTAATCGATACGCTTATCGACGGTGTTATCGGATGTCGTTTCTTCTGCAAATCGATATAGCTGATATTGGCTCTCAATCGGTTCAAGTTGTGCTGTGACTGCTTCCACATCACTTTGCGTTAATACATAAAAGGTGAGCTGTGATTGATAAATATCGAACGGCTCTGTGTCTGGGGTTAACACCACTTTCTTCCAGACCACTTGAGGTACGCTTTTCATCCACGCCAGCGGATCGTCACCGGAGAAAAAGCATTGGCGATCCGGTTTATAGACAATGAGCAGGGCATCGTCATATTGCTCAACGTTATCGATGTCTGACAGTTGGTCGCGGCCAAGTTGTTCGGCTAACCAGTTTACCGCAACAGTGGTAACCGTATCGACATCTGTTCCTGACGGCTCGGTATCCACGACGGTGTCGATATGATTGATGTTTTTAAATTGAGCAATCATGGCTTGGCTTATGGAAGTTGCTTGTTCATCAAGCTTTTCTTGGCTTTCTAGATCGTCAATCCACAGCATTAATTGGTCGCAGCCGCCCAAAAATAGGTCAATGAGTTCACTTGATAAACTCATTTTACCGTCGCGGATTTTTTGCAGTAAATCTTCCATCTTGTGGGTGAGTTGGGTAAAAGGCTCTATTCCCTCAATGACGCCAGAAGCCCCTTTAACCGTGTGAATACCACGAAACAGTTCGTTGATAATAGCGGCATCGCCAGGGCTATTTTCCAAATCGAGAAACGTTTTGGTGGCTTGTTCAAGCAGTTCTCGGCTCTCATTGATAAAGTTTTGCATCAATGGATTCATTACAGACCCCCAAACATTAAAGTCACAGTTTGTTGCAGTTCTTCAGGATTAACCGGTTTAACCAAGTAAAGGTTAACGCCGACATCAATGGCTTTGACCTGGTCATCTTCTTGCGCTTCTGTTGAAATCATGATGACAGGAATGTCCGCGAGGTCTTCACGGCTACGCAGCTCTTTCACTAAGGTAAAACCGTCCATTTTCGGCATATTGATATCAACTAAAAACAGATCCACCTTTTGCTCCAAAGCACGTTCTAAGGCTTCTACACCATTTGCTGCTTCAATGACAAACGCGCCAATTTCGTCCAGTAAGGCCTTGTGGTACATGCGAACTGTCGAAGCATCATCTACGACCATTACCTTTTTCATGACACGTTCTCCTTAAGCGGTTTGATGTAACCCGTCGATTTTTTAAAGCGCTTAACCTTAAATGATGATGAAATTCGACTCATTGATTCTGAATGGCCGAGGAATAATATGCCGCCAGGATTAAGTTGCTCATAGAAAAGTTCTATGGCATTACGGCGAGATATATCATCAAAATAAATCAGTAAGTTGCGGCAAAAAATAACGTCCATTTGGCCAAGCCTTTTGGCCTCATAACGATTGTTTAAGTTAAATTTGGTAAACCGAACCGATTCACGAATCTCGTCACAGATTTGATAAAAGCCATCTTCTTGTAACTTGAAGTAGCGATTTAACAACGCTGGCGAGAGGTTTTTCACCGCTCGCGCACTAAAACGACCTTGATGTGCTCGTTTTAAAATTTCAGTGTCGATATCTGAAGCAATAATTTCGATGTCAACACTTTCAAGTTTTGGCCAATGCTCCAAAAGATAAAGTACGATGGAATAGGGCTCTTCACCACTCGAACAAGGAATCGACCAAATCCGAAGTAGTTGATTCGGGTTGTCACGCACCAACTCGTTTAATGTCTCTTCCACGAGTGATTCCAGTTGAGCGGTTTCACGGAAGAAGTAGGTCTCGTTCACGGTTAGGGCATTTATCAATGCTTGCATTTCTTCGCCACTCGATTGAAAGCGTAAGAAAGTAAAATAACCACGAAAACTATGGTGTTCCGTTTCTTCGATGCGCTGAACAATACGTTTATCAACGAAATAACGTTTGTTGTCTTCAAAGAATATGCCGGTTTTTTGATAGAAAAAATCTCGAAACCGGAAGAAATCTGCTTCTGTTAGATGAATCTCATTCATAGGGTTCATCCTTCACTTGTTAGCCGGTCAATTGCCACTTTGCAGGCAAACTGAATGTAAGCAACAGCAGAAAATCGTTGTTGAGCTTGTTTTACATCCTCTAGCAACGAGGGATCCGCCAATTGGGTGATGCGGTCGATAGCGGCACCGATCACGTTGACGTGAGTTTCTTTTCTTAGAATCTCTCTCAGCCAGTTTGGTACTCCATCATGAGGAAGTAGCCCCAAGATATCGACGGCAAAAATGCGCACATCGGGATTGCTGTTGTGTATCAAATCACTCATGTATGGTGCGAGCAATTCTGGCGCGTTCTGTAGAAGCTCTATCGCTTGATTACGAATAAATGGGCTTTCTGAGGCTAGAAACCCTGTCAGTTTCTGCACGACTTCGTCACACAGGTGACTTCGCAACGAAGAAAACGCCACTTCACCGAGGTAATTTGACTCTTCATTTTCAATCAACGTAATGATGTCATCTAGGAGAGGCAAAATAGCTTGGCTATCGAACAAATCAAGGTCATGCAACGCCGCAATTTTTTCCTCTTCTGTGCCATTTTTTAGCTGAGGTTGAATGTTTGCTACGGATGTTAAGGGCGCAAGTTGCACGTCTTCGAGTTCAATCTCTTCGTTTACCAAAGTTTTGTTTTGTTTAATTAACACCATTGGTTACCTCTTTCGGAAAACGATGGATACGGTGATAGAGTAGGCGTCCTAGCTCTTCCGGTGGTGCTTGGGTTATGTCTGGACACAGCGTCAGCAGCGATTTCGGCATGCTATCTACCACACATGAATCAGGCGATTGAGCCAACACTAAACCGTGCTGGGAGGCAACCTTGGCCATTTCTTGCGCCCCATCGTTGCCAAGCCCCGTCATCATGACGCAATTAAGATTTTTCCCGCCAAGCGTACGTTGTCCACTTTCAACCAGCTTGGATACACTGGGATGCCAGACAAAACGGCCATCGAGAGGGGTTGGCATTGCGACAAGTTTGCCACCACGCTCGCTAATGATGCAGTCGCGATCACCTTTGCAGACATAAATATGGCTTTCTTTGAGTTCGGTTGCGCCCGTAATTTCCAATACGGGCAAATCAAGCACCTTATCAAGGCGTTTAGCAAAGGCGGCAGTGAAAGTTTCTGGCATGTGTTGACAGATGATAACTGGTTGAGGGTAATCCGCGGGTAGTTGCCTAACCAAGCGTTCCACACAGCCAGGTCCACCGGTTGAAACGCCAATGATAGTGACGCCTTGAGCCTTATCGTAGCTCACCTTAATAGGTTTAGGTTCTTTGGCAGGAAGAGGTTCGCTATGCGGGCTGTTTGTTGCGTGTACTGCCGCGCGTTGTTTCCCTGCGGCTTGAATGACTTTAGAGCGCAGCTCTTCTTCGAGGCTATGCAAGCCGTTAGATACGGTGCCGCCTGGTTTACATATGAAGTCTACAGCGCCTAAATAGAGTCCTTCTAAGGTCACCAAAGCGCCTTCCTCAGTTAAAGAGGAAAGTAACACGACTGGTGTCGGACGGTCAGACATAATATGGCTTAAACAAGTCATACCATCCATCTTCGGCATGTTCATATCAAGCGTAATGACATCGGGTTGCCACGAATGCAATTTTTCCAAAGCATCCAACCCATCACGTGACGTTTGTAGTTGCACGTTAGGAATGCCACTTAAAATGTTACAGATGGTGTAGCGCATCAACGCAGAGTCATCAACGACAAGGATTTTCATGGCTCTCTCCCTGAGATAATAACAACGACTATGTGTCTAAACCGTCAGCCTCATTGGCTGCCATGTAGAGTTTGTACATTTCTGTGTTACTGAGAAGTTGGTCTGCCGATAGCACGCCAATCATCCGCTGATTGTAGTTAACAACTTGCTTCATTAGATTTGCTTGCTCTTCACTGAGTGTCGGTGCATATTCCAACTGTGACTCTGGAATACGTAACACTTCACTGACAGAATCCACTACAAATCCGGTGGAAACCCGGTCGAAGTTCACGACCAAAATCCGCTGACGGTCGTGTCGCTCCATCTCTTCAAGTTGAAAGCGTTTACGTAAATCAACGATGGGTAATACATTACCGCGTAGGTTGATCACGCCTTCGATAAAGTCATCGGTACGTGGTACGCGACTAATATTGGATGGAATACGGATGATCTCTTGCACCGCGTGAATGGAGATGCCAAATTCTTCTTTATCCAACTTAAAAATAACCAGTTGAGTATCGGTGCTGTCATCGTCTGAGCTATACAGATCGTCTTCCATGTCATTCATTTCTATTCCCTCTTGCTTCACTACATCCGTCAATGAACCAACGGTGTCGGAGTCAAACAGGTTACTGACATCCACCACGCTTAGTGTGCGTTCACCATTATCTAAGTTACAAATGGCACTGATGTCGGTCGATTTCCCCATCGATTTCATGATTTCTGGCACTGGATCAAGAAGGGAGTCGTGTAAGCGAATCACTTCACGTACCGCGTCAATCACAATGCCAATTGGAATAAGCTGTCCTTCATTAACGAAGTTGACCACTAGTACACGATGGCTTTCGTTAAACTCGACCTGAGGTAAACCAAAAAGGGTACGTAAGCTGACCAAAGGCAAGGTTTTGTCACGCAGGTTCATCAGACCTAAAATCGCTGGGGCGGCTTTCGGGACGCGAGTGATACTTTCTGGAATACGCACGATCTCTTTAGTGTCTTCAAGATAAAATGCATATTCCTGTTCGTCGACCACGCAACACACCAGTTGACGCATTGAGGTGTCGTCTTCATCCACGTCGGTTTCGCTGTGGGCTTGCATTGCCGCATTACCAAAACGTTTCGAACATCGGTCAATTTCACCTTGCATTGAATCGCCCAGCAGTTTCTCTGAGTTCAATACTTGGATGATATTGTCATCGGTATGGATGGTGTTGGTGATGAGCTCTGCGTCAATGTTGCCACCGGCGGTATTGGTCTCTTTTATCGAGCTTGGCTCGGGTGTTGCGACATTCAACACTCGGTCGACAGTAAAGCCGACTTGAGTATTGGCAATATTCATCACAATAACGCGTGTTGCATCCGTTAACTCAGTTGCTGGCTGCTCCAAAATGGCGCGTAAACACAATACGGGCAAAATTTGCCCGCGAAGGTTCGATAACCCAGTAAGGTAGTCTGGTGTTAACGGCACGGTAAAGGTCAGCGGTTGGCGAATAATTTCTTCTACGTCGTTCATGGGGACAGCGAAAAACTCGTCACCCAATACAAAATTGACGTATTGAGTGAAGTGTTCTTCATTTTCCACGATCGCTTCTTGAGTCTGTTCTATCATAGAGCACCTCGATTAGAAGGATTGCAATTCATCAGCAACGGCGGCAATGTTCTCAATGGCTGAAGCCAATTCATCGGTGCTTGAACTTTGTTGTCTTGCGGCTGCCGATGCTTCATTGGTCGCTTGTGAGGCTTCTTCTGCCGCAGAACCAATTTGTTGCATGCCACCACGAGCTTCGTTGATCGATTGTTCGATTCCGTCTGCGCTTTGTGAGATCTTCATACTACCGTCTACCACACCATTCATGCTCTCTTTTACCGTTTCGAGTTGTTTGGTGGTAAGGGCGGCTTTATTCGCTTCTTCTAAGACGGAATTCAAAATCTCGGATAGATCTTTGCGTACCGCATTGATTTGATCTTGGATATTTTTCACTTGGTCTTTGATCTGCTCGGCGTTTTCTGCTGCATCATTAGCTAGGTTTTGAATGTCGGTAGATACCACCGCAAAACCTTTACCGAACTCACCCGCACGTGCGGCTTCTACCGCGCCATTAACTGCTAGCATTGCGGTTTGAATCGATACGTTGGAAATACCATCAACGATTTTGTCGATTTGACGTGAAATACGCTCCATATTGGCCATTTCACGTAAGTTTTCACGGGCTGCATTGGTTGATTCGGTTATCGCCAAAATCATTTCATCAACCGTATTTTTGTTGCTATTGATGCTTTCAAGCATTGATTCGCATGAGGTGAGACCGCTAGTAGCACGTTCTTTACCCAGTTTTGCCCCTTGCTCGATTTGAGTCAGGCTTGTGATGCCTTCTTCAACGCTGGATGACATGACTTTTGCACCATCGTTAATTTGGCGTAATGCGCCCATGATTTCAGAGGATGCACGGCTGATCTCTTCAATACTGGCGGAAAGCTCTTCTGCTGCTGAGGCAACTTCTTCGGCAGATTTTTCCATGTCGGTTGAGGTACGAAGGTCGTCAGCAAGTTCATCAAGCGCTTGAGCGGCATTGACTGCTCCATCAAGAGCCATTTGTTGTTGATCGAGCGTTTTTAAGCTCTCTTCACAAGCGGCTGATTGTTCTTGAGCCGAATGAGAGACAGATTCTGCCCCTTTCAATGCCATTTCTGCCGCAGTTGACATTTCGTTGGCAGCGTTGAGAAGAAGGTCAGAATCGCGTACTAAATCGCCCATTTCGTTACGTATTTCAGACAACTGATTGCTGACGACTTTGCCTTTTTCTACCTCTTGAGCCGCTTTTTCTGAGCTCGATTTCACCCCTTGAGACACCATGGATGCGCCGTCTGAAATGTCTTTAATCAAACTTTCAATATTAGCGGCGTTGGTTTCCGCCTTCTCAGCCAAGGTTCGGACCGTATCTGCGACCACCGCAAAACCTTTACCGTGCTTGCCTGCTCGTCCGGCTTCAATGGCTGCATTGAGTGCGAGTAGGTTAGTTTGGTCAGCAATGTGAATAACCTGTTTAACCGCATCGCCAATTTTGGCTGCTTGTTGAGTTAAATCTTCCATGCGTTTTACGGAGTCGTTTTGGCGCTCGGAAGAGAGTTGCACGTTATCTACCATTTCTGAAATTTTTTGTGCAACTGAGATAATGTCTTGCTCTACCGACGTAATGATCGTCTTGGACTGCTGAGCGTAAGAGGCCTGCTCGCTAATGAAGGTGCTCATTTGAGAAACGGCTGTTTCGCTTTGTTTGGTTGCAGAGGATGACTCTTCGGCACCAACAGCAATTTGCTCCATCGATGAACGTAGCTGGTTCATTGCCGAGGAGTTTTCTTCAAGTCCGGCAAGTAGCTCGGCAGTTGCACCAGCAATACGTTCCGCGGCTTGCTGCTTCCGCGCTAAAGTTCTAGCTTGTTTACGTAACTCGTCTGCCTCTTTTTTCGGTTGACCTGCAGCAGATGGAGTGGGGGATAGCTTCGTAGCAAATTCCTGTGACGATACATGTTTCTTCAGCGCCATAGCGACCTCGTATATTCCCTGATTAGTGACAGTCGATCATTAAGTCTTATTAATGAGAATTTGGTTAAAAAAGTAACCAAAATTTATCAATACTTAATTTAGACCCATTTTGTCGCACTGGAGTCGCTCTTTAGAGGTAAATCTTCCCTTTTGAGTTTGTTATTTTTTGAAGTTATGTTGGTGATAAAACAGTTAGTATACCCAAGTAACCTCAAGATGCGGTTTCAGCGAGAATGTATTCGCTTATAGGCAAGGCACCGATTTGAATACATAGTTATTCTACGTAGAAAATCGGTAACGTAGCATAGAAGCGAATACAACTCGCCCTTTGGGAGCTCATCAACAAGCCCATCTCTGCGCCCAATGACGTTGAAAGGGAATGACCATTCCTGCCGTCATTGAGCTTGACCTGTGCTCGTTGATGAAGCTCTGAAGTCTGCATCTTGAGGTCATTTGGGTATAATTGGCGTTTTGATTAACTATCTGATATTAAGCTCGTTCTAGCCAGTGTGGTTTAAAAAGTCGGCTCATGATTCGGATTCAAAAAATGACGATTGACTGATAGTAAATGAGAGATGACTATTTTTGGTATTGGTATTGGTATTGGTATTGGTATTGGTAGTTCTTGTCAAAGCGTCAGGCGCTGCATTGCTTAGTAGGGTAAACAGTCAGTCATCGCGACCAAAGAGAGTTGTCACTAAATAGGCGAAGGCCGCCACCTGAAGGGAGGTGGCGGTATAGTGGATATACTAAATAACCGTTCCTAATTATGCTCCATTTTTACTCATCAGAGTCCCATGGAGGGGGTTATGCAAATCCTCGTTCAGCATTTGCCTAATTGATTTACATTGGGGAACAGCTAGTTAGGCTTTTCCTGCCTCAGTTAAGAGGGCTAATTCTTGCGCAGTGAGCGAGAGTTCAATCGCTTTACGGAAGTTTTCTACATGAGTACGTTTGGTTGCGCTGGCGATTGGGGCGGTTACTGCTTTTTCTGCAATAAGCCAAGCCAGAGCCACTTGAGCGGGTTCTGCGTTGTGCTGTTCTGCAATGTGATCAAGTGCGGTAAGAATGCGTTCACCTTTGGCGTTGAGGTATTTTGCAATACCTTCACCGCGGGCACTTTTACTTAGATCATCTTTAGTGCGGTATTTGCCGGACAAAAAGCCAGATGCCAAGCTGTAGTAGGTTACCACACCGATGTTTTCTTTGAGACACAAGGTTTGCAGTTCACTATTAAAACCATCTCGGTCAAATAGGTTGTATTCAGGCTGTAGCACTTGGTAAGCGGGTAGGTGATGCGTTTTGGCTGCAGTAAGCGATTTGCCCAGTTGAGCGGCGTTGAGGTTGGATGCGCCAATGGAAAGAATTTTGCCCTGTTTTAATAGTTCTTGATACGCGCTCAACGTCTCTTCGTATGGGGTTTCTTCGTCAGGCCAGTGGGAAAAGTACAAATCAATGTGGTCGGTTTTTAGGCGAGAGAGGGATTCATCAACCGCTTGTATGATCCATTTTTTGGAGAGGCCTTTTTTGCCCGGTTGACCTAAATCAGCGCCCACTTTGGTAAACAGTTTCACCTTGTCGCGCATGGCGGGTCGCGAAGCGAGCCAGTTGCCAATGATGGTTTCGGATTCTCCACCTTTATTGCCGGGGGCCCATGCGGAGTAAACGTCTGCCGTATCGATGGCGTTGAAGCCAAGATCAACGAAGGTATCTAAAATATCAAAGCTGGCTTTTTCGTCGATGGTCCAACCAAACACGTTGCCACCGAAGACCAAAGGCACAATATCAAAACCGGTTGTACCTAATGTTACTTGTTTCATTTTCTACTTCCTTTTCGCTGATAAAGTGAATTACAAAATGTCGTCAACCACACCGCCGTCGACACGTAAAGCCGCACCACTGGTTGCGGATGCTTGTTCTGAACAAACATAAACCACCATATTAGCCACTTCTTCAACGGTGGCGGCGCGTTGTAACACCGAACTTGGGCGATTGGCTTGAATGAAGTTTTTCGCGATCTGTTCGGCGCTTAAGCCGGTTTTTTCCATTTCTTCTTTCACCATGTCGCGAAAACCATCAGAGAGTGTTGGCCCAGGTAACACACTGTTGACGGTGACCCCCGTGCCTGCAACACGTTTAGCTAGACCTCGAGATAAAGAGAGCTGCGCCGTTTTTGATACGCCATAATGGATCATGTCTGCAGGAATATTGCGCGCAGATTCAGATGAGATAAATACTACTCGTCCCCAGCCTCGTTGTTCCATGGTTGGCAAAAAGGCACGGGAAAGACGTACGCCCGACATGACGTTGGTTTGCCAATATTGTTCCCACGTCGCATCACTGGTGGCAAAGAAATCTTCAGGTCCATAGATGCCCGCGTTGTTAACCAATACATCCACTTGACCTGCTGCATCAATTAAACGCTGACAACCAGCGTCGTTACTCAGATCGGCGGCGATACCTTTCACATGCATAGTGGGGACTTCGGTGTGGAGACGGTCCATTGCGCGATTAACGCTCTCTTCTGATCGACCATTAATGATCACTTGCGCGCCACTTTCTCCAAGTAATTTGGCAATAGCGTAGCCGATACCTGCAGTTGAGGCGGTAACAAGCGCGGTTTTGCCAGTAAAACTAATTTTCATATAAACTTCCTTTTATTATTAAAGCGTGTTCATATGCATTGTATGCCTAAATGATGATGAAGTAGTGAGGTAGTTGGCGGTGTGAGTTTTTTTAACAGAAACTTGATGTAATGAAAGAGTTAAATGTGCAATTAGAGGGTGCGCGATAGGGACTTGTTATGGATGTCAATCACACCATCACAGAAGCTACCGAAGGAGATTCGTGTCACTAAGAATGGTCACTAGGAATGGTGGTTAGAAGTAGTGATCACGATGTTAGGAGCGTAATGATAAAAAGACCAAGCAAGTTGCTTGGTCTTTTTATTACTTGATAACGGTGATTGCAATTATAATACCTTGCAAGCAAAGCCTTTTAGGTAGAAACCTTCTGGGTAAGCCGTATCGATAGGATGGTCGCCAGCTTGTTCAAAGCGTTCAACAAACTTAACAGTACGACCCGCATCTACTGCAGCATCTGCGATGATTTTTTGGAACAACACTTGATCCATCAAACCAGAACATGAGTAGGTCAGTAATGTGCCACCTGGTTTGATGATTTGCATTGCGAGCATGTTGATGTCTTTATAGCCACGACAAGCACCGTTCAATTGTGCTTTTGATTCGGCAAATTTTGGTGGGTCCATAACAACCACATCAAATTGCGTACCTTGGTCGCGGTATTCGCGTAGCAGTTTGAACACATCCGCATTGAGGAATACAGCGCGTTTTTTCGAAATATCAAATTCGTTAAGTTCGGCGTTAAATTTCGCGGTATCCAATGCAGGTTGAGATACGTCGGCATTAATCACGCGTTTTGCGCCGCCTTTCAGGGCATAAAGACCGAAACCGCCAGTGTAAGAGAAGCAGTTCAATACTTCTTTGTCTTGCACGTATTTCATAGAATGGAAACGGCTATCACGTTGGTCTAAGTAGAAACCCGTTTTGTGACCTCCGACGATATCAACGCTGATTTTCACGCCATTCTCTTCAATCACGACGGATTTTGGTGGCAATTCACCGTGCAGCAGACCAACACGCTCTTGCAAACCTTCTTTCTTACGTACCGCAACGTCGGAGCGTTCGTAGATTGAGCAAGTAGGGAAACAGTGCACTAATGCTTCAATAAGCGTCTCTTTGCAGTATTCAGCACCAGCGCTAAGCAACTGACACACTAAGAAATCTTGATATTTATCGATAGTGATGCCTGGCAGACCATCTGATTCTGCCGCAATCAAACGGTAGCCGGTTAGGCCATCGCGTGCAATAAGTTCATCACGTAAGCTTTGCGCTTGCTCGATACGTTCAATAAAGAACGCTTTGTCGATAGGTTGTTTGGTAAAGCTCCAAATACGGGCACGAATCTGAGAATTAGGAGAATACGCGGCTTTCGCTAACCAATGTCCTTCATGAGAGTAAACATCGACTGTTTCACCTAATTGAGGTTCACCTTCCACCTTTTGAATGCCACGAGAGAAGATCCAAGGGTGACGGCGCAGAACAGATTTGTCACGGCCTTTAGCCAGATAGATTGCAGGAGTCATTACGCTACTCAATATCGCTATTTAATAAAGGGCGATATTGTCATGTAACTGCTAGGGAAAAGCAAATGAACCCGCATAAAAAAGCTGTATTAATGCATGAGTTAAAAAAAACAACACTGAACGTATGTAACCCTTTGTGGGTAGATGAATATGCTAACAATTTAAAAAAAACTGGAATATTAACCAATGTAAGCGAACCCGAATGAATATGAGAAAGAAGAAACAACGTCTAATAAGTTGGGATCTGGATTGGGTTTCTTCTGTTAGCTCACAGGTAGAATCTATGAACAAATTTAGTAATGGATTGAAACGAAATGGCTATGAGGGAACATCATGACATGTGAAAGATTTACCGTTTCAGGTGTGGTGCAGGCTGTTGGATTTCGCTATTTCACCGCCCATGAGTGTTTGAAGCTAGGTTTAACTGGCTATGCGAAAAATCTGTTTGATGGCAGTGTGGAGGTGGTGGCGCATGGTAGCCCTGAACAGCTCGATGCACTACATACATTTCTAATTAAAGGGCCAAGAACCGCTGTGGTGGATAATGTGATACGTGAAGCGGTTTCTTGTGACGTTGAATATACCGGTTTTGAAATATTGTAGGGCAGAGCGCCCTACAAGGTTTATAAACACTTCGCTGGTTTGGGTAAGCCTGCTAATTTTGTTGCCTGTTTCGCTGGGCCTTTAGGAAATAGCTTAAACAGATAAATACTGTTGCCTTTCTCTTTGCCGTACTCTTTTTCCATTGCTTTCACGAGCATACGAATCGCTGGTGAAGTATTAAACTCTTCATAGAAGTGACGAACAAACAGGATCACTTCTCTATGAGCGTCGGTTAGGTTGATGCCTTCTGCTTCTGCAAGCACTGCAATCATCTCTTCTTCCCATAAAGAAGAATCTAACAGATAGCCTTCTTGATCCGTGTCGATTGATTTGCCTTGGTATTGAATCATTTTTAGTGTCCCCAATCGTAATGGGCGATAGGGTACCCAAGAGCAGTAATTGCCTCAAGCAGAAAATAAAAAAGCCCAGGAAATTCCTGGGCTGTTTTTGCTGTCTCTTATCGTTTAGTCGTCGTTCATGATGCCAAGAATGCTTAGCAAGCTGATGAACAAGTTGTAAATCGATACGAACAAAGTAACTGTCGCTGAGATGTAGTTAGTTTCACCACCACGAACGATTTGCTGTGTTGTTAGCATGATTGCGCCTGTAGAGAACAGTATAAATAAGCCGCTCATTGCTAGGTAAAGCGCTGGCATAAAGAAGAACAGGTTAATTACCGTACCGACTAGAAGTACAACAAAACCTGCCATCAATAAGCCACCGATGAACGATAAATCACGTTTGGTGGTAAGGGCATACGCTGATGCGCCTAGGAAGGCAAGTGCAGTACCGCCAATGGCAGTAATGACTACATCACCCATGCCTGCGCCCACGTAATAGTTCAGAATTGGGCCTAAGGTATAACCAAGGAAGCCCGTAAACAAGAACGTGAACACTAAGCCCATGCCATTGTTGCGGTTCTTTTCTGTTAAGAAAAGCAAACCATAAAAAGCAACTAGTGTGATGATGATGCCAGGTCGAGGAAGGTTCATCGCCATGGAGACGCCTGCCACGATCGCTGACCAAAGTAGAGTCATTGACAGTAGTGCATAAGTATTTCTCAGCACCTTGTTCGTTTGCAAAGCACTTTCTTGTGTGCTTGAGCGTGAGTACATAGGACTATTCATATTCTTCCTCGTTAAAGGGTTACCATTTATTTTTTAGACCATGCCACAACAAAAAGTTCAACTATTTGTTATTGCTGGCCTTAGTGTGGCACTGCTACCGTGCAAGTGCACCTGTTTCCGAATTAAATTGGGGTCATTTAACACTTTTTCAAGTTGATTGTAGGATAAATGTCCAGTCGTCACTATTAAAGTGGTTAGCCCATTTCGGCAACAAATTTATCGGTTTAATCATAATAAAATTCAGGTAACAAACGTATGACCAAGTTGTAACACTATATGTCATGGTTTGTACGCTGTATTGGATAAAACATCTTTAAACCATAGGGGCAGTATACGGTTAACTATATAATAAGCAAAAGAAAAGAGGCATAGAGCCTCTTTTCTTTGGTTGGAGCATACTGAAATCAGTGATGCAATATTTGTGCTAGGAAGTTTTGCGTGCGATCCGATTGTGGATTTTCGAAGAAATCTTTTGGATTGTTTTCTTCAATGATCTCACCCGCGTCCATAAAGATAACCCGGTCGGCCACTTCTTTGGCAAAGCCCATCTCGTGCGTTACGCACAGCATGGTCATACCTTCTTCCGCAAGCTCAACCATAACGTCGAGTACTTCACGCACCATTTCTGGGTCCAAAGCCGATGTTGGTTCATCGAACAACATGACTTGTGGGCTCATGCAGAGTGAGCGAGCAATCGCAACACGTTGTTGTTGGCCGCCTGATAACTGCCCAGGGAACTTATCCGCTTGATCAGGAATCTTAACGCGTTCGAGATATTTCATCGCAATCGCTTCCGCTTCCTCTTTTGGCATTTTTTTCACCCAAATTGGTGCTAGCGTACAGTTTTCCAAAACGGTGAGGTGAGGGAAGAGGTTAAAGTGTTGGAAACACATTCCTACTTCACGGCGCACCAATTCGATGTTTTTTAGATCTTCCGTTAACTCATTACCCGCGACAATAATTTGCCCTTTTTGGTGTTCTTCCAAACGGTTAATGCAACGAATCATGGTCGATTTACCTGAACCTGAAGGGCCACAAATAACGATTTTTTCGCCCTTTTTTACGTTCAGATTGATGTTTTTCAGTACGTGAAACTCACCGTACCACTTGTTCATGTCCTTCAACTGGATCATTAAATCAGTATCTTGTTGCGTCATAATACGTTCCTTGAATCTTGCTTATCGTTTGTGGCCGGTATTGAGTCGGTTTTCGAGCCAGATTGAATATCTCGACATACCAAAACAGAACACCCAGAACACTAACGCGACAAAAACATAACTTTCGTTTGCAAAGCCCAACCAAGCAGGGTCGGTAGTCGCTGATTGACCCACACCCAGTACGTCAAACATACCGATGATCATCACCAAGCTGGTGTCTTTAAAAAGACCGATAAAGGTGTTTACGATGGAAGGAATGGTGATCTTTAATGCCTGTGGCAAAATAATCAGCCCCATTTTCTTCCAGAAGCTTAAGCCTAAGGCGTCTGCTGCTTCGTATTGGCCTTTAGGAATGGCTTGCAAGCCACCACGGACCACTTCCGCCATATAAGCTGCACTAAACAGGGCAACCCCAATCAAGGCTCGTAATAGTTTGTCGATGTCGTGACCTTGACTTAGAAACAGTGGGATCATGACCGATGCCATAAACAGCACTGTAATCAGGGGTACACCTCGCCAAACTTCAATGTAAACCGTACTTAGGGTGCGGATTAAAGGCATGGTTGAGCGACGGCCCAGTGCCAACACGACACCAATAGGAAGTGATACCACAATGCCGACCAGTGCAATCACTAGCGTTACCATCAAGCCGCCCCACTTGTGGGTTTCTACTACAGGTAAACCTGCGTAGCCACCGAATAGGAGACCTGCGATAAGGAATGGGTAGATCAGAATAAAAAATCCAAAAATCCATTTACGGCCTGGCGTTTTCTCATAAGCCATCGCGGCAATCAGTACCGCCAATGAAGCGAAGAATACACGTGGACGCCACAGTTCGTCTGCTGGATAGAAACCATACATGAACTGTTCCCAACGTACGCGGATAAACACCCAACAAGCGCCGTCGCGGGTACAAGCATCACGGGTAGCTCCAACCCAATCCGCTTTTATTACGGCCCAGTCGAGTACAGCCCAAATACCGCGAATGGCAAGCAGTGCAAGTATAATGGTCACAATGCTGTTGATGATGCCATTGAATAGGTTCTTTCTAAGCCAACCGACAACACCGGTCGTGTTTACTGGTGGCGGCAGACTTGGCTGAAATTGATGTACTTTCTGCGCTTTCATATTATCTCTCCACCAAGGCTACTTTGCGGTTATACAAGTTCATCAAAATTGAGGTGATAATACTCAATGCGAGATAAACCCCCATGGTCATAGAAATAATCTCTATGGCTTGACCGGTTTGGTTCATTGTTGTGCCAGCAAATACTGAGACTAAATCCGGATAACCAATAGCGGTTGCAAGGGATGAGTTTTTGGTCAAATTCAAGTATTGGCTGGTCAATGGCGGAATGATGATGCGCATGGCTTGCGGGATAATCACCAGCTTCAATGTTTTCGTTTTTGGTAAACCCAAAGACATGGCGGCTTCTGATTGACCATAACTCACGGCGTTAATGCCTGAACGAACTATCTCTGCGATAAAAGCTGCTGTATAGATAGAGAGTGCAAACCACAGAGCAACCAATTCCGGGATGATGGCTAAGCCTCCGCGGAAATTAAACCCTTTCAAATGTGGATATTCAGCCGAAATAGGTGAACCAGCAAGAAAGTAAACCACGAGAGGGAACACGATAACTAAGCCTAAACCGACTGGCAGCATTGGTGTTTGATGACCCGTCAGTTTCTGCTTGTTCTTTGCCCAACGACCAATCGCAAAGGTTGCGACTACGCCAATGATAAATGCGGCAAAGATAAAACCACTACCGGGGCCGAAAACAGGGGCTGGGATGTACAATCCGCGTACGTTTAAAAATACGCTTTCACCAATGTGCAAGCTTTGACGTGCAGAAGGCAGCGCTTGAAGAACGGCGAAGTACCAAAATAAAATTTGCAGTAACAACGGGATGTTACGGAAAATTTCGATGTAGACAGCGGCTAAGCGACTCACTAGCCAGTTGTTTGACAGACGAGCAACCCCCATAACAAAACCTAACGCTGTGGCAAAGATAATACCAAGCACAGATACAAGGGCTGTGTTAAGCAAACCAACAATGAATGTTCTACCGTAGGAATAAGTTTCATTGTAATCAATCAAACTTAAACCAATACCAAAACCCGCAGGTTGGTCTAAGAAACCGAAACCGGTTGCAATACCACGTGCGTCTAGGTTGGTCATTACATTGCTGATGATGCTGTAGAAAAAATAGACCAGAGCAGCGACAGTTAGACACTGAAAAACTACTGATCGAAAGGTTGGATTATAGAATAGATTTGTGCTCTTCCCTGAGCTTGCCGAAGGCTTGCTCATCGCACTATTAGTAGGTTTCATACAACGATAACCTCATATCCATTTTCGATATAGGAACGAAAAATCATTCCTGTTATACCTTCGTTGAAATAAAGTTGTGGCTAATTCGTTAGCCACAACTCATTAATGGTTAGGTATAGGCTCTATTAACGGACTGGTGGAGCGTACATGAAGCCGCCCGCATTCCACAATGCGTTTACGCCACGAGCAATTTGTAGTGGAGAACCTTTACCAACAGTGCGTTCGAACATCTCACCATAGTTACCCACTTGCTTGACGATTTGGTAGCCCCAATCGTCGCGAATGCCTAGGCCAGAACCTTTAGGACCATCAACACCAAGAATACGTTTGATGTTTGGATCGTCAGATTTCAGCATTTGATCAGCATTTTTAGAAGTGATGCCATATTCTTCAGAGTTAATCATGGAGAATAGAACCCACTTCGCTACGTTAAACCATTTGTCGTCATCTTGACGAACAACAGGACCTAGCGGTTCTTTCGAAATGATTTCAGGTAGAACCATAGCGCTTGATGGGTCGGCAAGATTTAGACGAAGAGCGTATAGACCCGATTGGTCAGTAGTTAGTGCATCACAACGACCAGATTCAAAACCTTTCACTGTTTGCGCAGAAGTATCGAATACTACAGATTTGTAGCTCATGCCATTTTTGCGGAAGTAGTCAGCAAGGTTAAGTTCGGTTGTGGTGCCTGATTGAACACAGATTGATGCACCATCTAGCTCTTTAGCGCTTTTCACGCCAAGAGTTTTCTTAACCATGAAGCCTTGACCATCATAGTAAGTAACACCAGCGAAGTTTAGACCCAGTGCGGTATCGCGTTGTAGAGTCCATGTGGTGTTACGAGAAAGAATGTCGATTTCACCAGATTGTAGCGCGGTAAAACGTTCTTTAGCGGTAAGTGGTACGTATTTAACTTTGGTTTTGTCTCCCAGTACGGCTGCTGCCACTGCTTGACAATATTCAACGTCGATACCTTCCCATTGACCTTTGGCGTTTGGGTTAGAGAAGCCTGGAAGACCAGTACTCACACCACAAGTCAGTTCTCCTTTTGCCAACACTTTATCTAAAGTACTGTCTGCTGCTGACGCCGAAGTTGCAACGAGGGCAGTAGAAGCCGCTATTGCTGACGCAAGAAGTGTTAGTTTATTTGCCATTTGTATCCTTCCTGTATGATCCATGATTGATCAGGTTTCCCTGATGCAAGGTTCAGAAAATATTGCGTTTTATTCGTTATTTACGTTGCTTTTACCAAGAAACGACTATTGATAAATCAACTATTTATAAGCGTAGGTAAGGTTTTAGTTTTTCTCAAACATATAATTTAAAAAGATTTTCGTTTATTCTTTCTTACCGCCACTGTGGTTAGAATGGCGAAATGTTATGCTATTGTAAATAGTGCAATTATGCTCGATTTTGGTGCAACAGAATGGATATTTCTTGCTCACTTTTTTCTTAGTGTACAGTTCACTGTAAAAGTGATGATGTGGAATGAATCACTGTATATTAGTAAAAATACAGTGATAAATTATTTCATTTTTCTATTTCTCTAATTTTGGTGCACCTTTATAGGTCGAAATGGTTTTCTAGCGAATGATCGAAGTGAGTTAATTTAAATGCGATATTTTCCTCTGTTTATGGATTTGAACAACAAACCAGTCTTAGTCGTTGGCGGAGGGGAGGTTGCATGCCGCAAAATAGACGCTCTGATAAGGGCTGGAGCCTATGTCACCGTCGTGTCGCCACAAGTTGCACCTTACCTTGAGTCTTTGGTCAAGGATGGCAAATGTGTCTGGGTGAAGAATTTTTATTCATCAGCAGTGTTAGACCAACCTTTTATTCAAGTTTGGGCCACGACCGACAATCCAGAGCTAAACCACCAAGTCCACAAAGAAGCAAAACAGCGTGGTTTATTGGTCAATGTGGTTGATGACCAACCCTATTGTGATTTTATCACTCCTTCTATGATTGACCGTGGGCGGATTCAAATTGCGATTTCCAGCGGTGGTGCTTCCCCTGTCTTAGTCCGCAATCTACGCGAGACGATTGAAGGAGTATTACCCGGTAACCTGGGGCTGCTAGCTGAGTTTGGTTCATCTAAACGTAACTCTATAAAAGAAGCGTTACCGAGTGTGGATTTACGTCGTCAATTTTGGGAACGTTTCTTTGCCTTGACTGCAGTGAAGCAGGCAACCAGCCGCGATGTTTTAGAACAAGCGTATAGTGAGCTGCTCAAACAAGATAAGCCACGTGAGCTTGAAGTGGTGTGGGTAGAGTTTGCTCAAGATGTTGAACGTCTCTCTCTTAAAGCGCTGCGTACTATGCAGCAGGCAGAACGTGTCCTTTATCCGAAGCAGTGTCCGTTTGATTTTATTGATCTGTGTCGCCGTGATGCAGAGCGCGAATTATTCAGTGATGAAACGGAGTTAAGTCAGCGCCTAGAGGAACTTAAGCAACAAGAAGAGCGAATTGTTATTTTCATTCCTCAAGGTACACAAGCGTATGCTCTGTTGCAGTCGGGTCAACGAGTTATCGGCTTAGCGAGTGAGCGATTAGCGTAAATCGGGCATAGCCAGTGATAGGGACGCAGAACAGAAACACAGAAATAGAGAGGGGCTAATACTTAGCCCCTCTTTTTAGTTAGCCGTGAAGAATGACGTGGTTCAAATATTGCGATTAAACCAATGCGTATTTTTCAATCGCAACCGCTACGCCATCTTCATCGTTAGATAGAGTGATGACATCGGCTGCGGCTTTGGTTTCTTCCATTGCGTTACCCATCGCAACGCCTAAACCGGCGTAATGAAGCATGTGTAGATCGTTTCCTGCATCTCCCATACTGATCACTTCGCTTGCTGGAATATTTAGGTGGTCGGCAATCGCTTTAAGGCCAACACCTTTATTGCTGTTTGGATTTAAGAATTCCAAGAAGTAGGGTGAGCTTTGCACTATGGTAAAACGTTCATGAAACTCTGCAGGTAATTGTGCAATCGCGGCTGACAGTTTTTCTGGCTCATCAATGATCATCGATTTGATGATTGGGTGTTCATCTTCCAGCGTGTCGAAGTCCATTTCGGTAATGCCGATGCCATTTATAGTGGCTTCCACTTCAGTGTAGCGACTGTTTTTTGGTGTGATCAGACCTAATGGTTGACTGAATGCGTGGGTATTTACGCCAAGTTTTTGTGCAATGT
The DNA here is from genome assembly GCF_001547935.1 of Vibrio tritonius. Taxonomy (NCBI): domain Bacteria; kingdom Pseudomonadati; phylum Pseudomonadota; class Gammaproteobacteria; order Vibrionales; family Vibrionaceae; genus Vibrio; species Vibrio tritonius. The sequence continues at coordinate 1,832,032 of NZ_AP014635.1, read as the reverse complement.
GATAGATGTCTTTGGCGTCTTTACCTGTGATGATATCTTGATGAATCACCTCACCAGTTCCCACGTTTTGTACGATCGAACCGTTGTAAAATAGCACGTAGTCGTCATTGGATTGGATATTTAGCTCTTTAAGTTGGTTAACGATCCCTTCAAGTGGGCGGCCAGTTGCCAATACCACGCGAATACCTTGTTGACGAGCTTTAGTGATAGCCTCTTTAGTTCTTGGTGTAATTTGCTTTTGGCTGTTAAGCAGGGTGCCATCCATATCCAGAGCGATAATTTTATACATAGTAAACCTAATAACTAAACTGAACGAAATTGAAAGGGTATCAGAGGGTTGTGACCAATTGAAAACAACCAAACATATGACATTAAGAAAACGTTTCCATATTACATGTAACTGCTACGCAATTCCAACAACGCAGTGTGTTTAGTGTTACTCGTTATGTCTACCCCGATCAGTGCCTTGCCTTATCGCAAATAGATACTCGCTGAAACAGCATCTTGAGGTTTCTTGGGGATATAATAGGAACGAGGTAAGAAAGAGGATAAAATGAGCCTTAAATGCAGGTTTAATTTGACCTCTTCACACGCTTCTATTAAGGTCTGCTCCCTGCATTTTTTGTAATTGATAAGTTAGGCAGAAATCACCTTGTATAAAGTAAACGAAATGTTTGAGACGATTCAAGGCGAGGGCGTTTTTACCGGCGTTCCCGCAGTGTTTGTTCGTCTTCAAGAATGCCCGGTAGGTTGTGCTTGGTGTGACACCAAACAGACTTGGGATGCTACCCCTCAAAATGAACGTTCTTTTGATAGTATCTTAACCAAAACTGCCGATAGTCCGACATGGTGCTCGGCAACCGCACAAGAGGTTGTTGAACGATATCGAGCGCAAGGGTATACGGCAAAACATATCGTTATTACTGGTGGTGAGCCGTGTATTTATGATCTCCGCCCGCTGACTGAAGCCTTTGAAGCCCATGGTTGCCGTTGTCAAATTGAAACTAGTGGTACTAGTGAAGTGATTACTTCACCAAATACATGGGTTACAGTGTCACCAAAAGTCGCAATGAAAGGTAAATTGCCCGTGCTGGACAGTGCATTGCAACGCGCGAATGAAATTAAGCATCCGGTGGCGACCGATTCTGATATTGAGAATCTTGATGAACTGTTACTGCGTGCTCGTGTGTCGGCAGAAACCGTTGTTGCGCTGCAGCCGATCAGTCAAAAGCCGCGAGCAACTCAGTTATGTATTGATACTTGTATTGCTCGTAACTGGCGCTTGTCGATTCAAACTCATAAATACCTCAGTATTGCGTAAGGATTCATAGTGATGAAAAAAGCCGTTGTTGTGTTTAGTGGTGGTCAAGATTCCACAACTTGTTTAGTACAAGCACTAAAAGAGTTCGATGAAGTGCATGCGATCACTTTCGATTATGGTCAACGCCATAAGTTGGAAATTGAAGTGGCACAAGCACTGGCAAAACAGTTAGGTGTTACCGCGCACAAAGTCATGGATGTGGGGTTGCTTAATGAGTTAGCGATAAGCTCACTGACTCGTGATGACATTCCAGTGTCTGGCGAGCTGCAAGAAAATGGTTTACCGAACTCATTCGTTCCTGGGCGCAACATTCTGTTCCTGACTCTGGCGGGTATTTACGCCTATCAAATTGGTGCACAAACCGTGATAACTGGTGTGTGTGAAACCGATTTTTCTGGTTACCCTGATTGTCGCAACGATTTTGTTAAAGCAATGAACAGTGCTTTAGTACAAGGTATGGACCGTGAATTGGAAATCCGTACTCCTTTGATGTGGTTAAATAAGGCAGAAACGTGGGCCCTTGCAGACCAAAACCAAGCTTTGGATTTAGTTCGCTCTCACACTCTGACATGTTACAACGGTATTGTGGGCGACGGTTGTGGTGAGTGTCCTTCATGTAAGCTGCGTAAGGCGGGATTAGATGATTACCTGCATCACAAAGATGATGTGATGTCGTCTTTAGTGGCAAAGCAGAAACAAAATTGATAAGGGGGACTTGGGTATAATCGCTTGTTGTTTTTGGAGCAACTGAGTAGACTGCGTTTATGCTCAACCTATAAGGATTTATCAATGAAACTGTTTCTTTTCCACCACTGCCCATTTTGTGTTAAAGCAATGATGGCAGCGGGTTATAAAAAACTGGATGTAGAGTGGGTATTTTTACAAAACCACGATGTTGATGCTCGTATTGAAAAAGTAGGGGCAAACATGGTGCCCATTCTGCAAAAAGATGATGGCAGTTACATGGCAGAAAGCCTTGATATTGTTGCTTATTTAGATGCTGCTAATTCTCAAGTGCCTGCGATCGCGGCAGCAAAGCATGACCAGCAAATTAAGCAATGGTTGAGTGACAGTATGCCGTTAATTTCGCCATTACTTTATCCGCGTTGGCTAGAAATTGAGTTGCCGGAGTTTCAATCTTCAGAAGCCACAGCTTGGTTTACTAAGAACAAAACTGCATTAATTTCAATGAGCTTTGAAGAAGCGCTCACTCGCACTCCTGAGTTTTTGACTAAGGTAAACAGTGCACTAACTCAACTGACTTGGTTAGAGTTACCTTCGGTTCGTAACCAACAACTCAGCTATGATGACATTAACCTTTATCCATTCCTACGTAATCTAACAGTAGTAAAAGGTATCGAGTTTCCTAGCATTGTGCGTCAATATATCGATGAGGTGACCCAGCTAACGGGAACGCCAGTGTACGATAACGTAGCCGTTTAAATCTCTTTTTGCCACCGATACTCAGTGCATAGTGTTCGGTGGCACCTTCCTGCATCCTCTCTTATTATTTTGGCTAACGATTAGCTAATTACTACACTAAATACGCATGAAATCTCATATCATAAAGTGGCGTTTGTCTATATAAGCGGTTTCTTGTTCAATATTTTTGATCTGTTGCACAAATGAGACAGAGTTAGCATGAAAAATTAAAAAATAGTGCTAATGTGCTCCCAATTTCATAAGCAATAAGTGGGGCATTTTATCATTTTGCTCGAGTCTCAGCTGGATACAAGCACGCTGTTTAGCCAAGAATTCAGTCTGTTATTGCCTAACACCTGTGTCAACGGAACAATGGTTCGTTATTGTGTTGAGCACTTTGAGCCGCACATGCTGGAGGAGTGTCCGTATGTAGAACCTCATTTGGTGTTCAACTCAGTAAAGCAACGCCAAATTGAGCATCTCGCAGGTCGCTACTGTTCTAATCGCGCTTTGCAAACGCTGTTTAACACAGAGCGAAGCTTTTTAATAGGCAAGGGGAGGCATGGTCAACCTTTGTGGCCATCATCTGTGGTCGGCTCGATAGCGCACTCTCAGGATTGGGCAGTCGCGATTGTCAGCCAACACGCGAAATGGTTAGGGATTGATTGTGAAGACATCATGACGATGGAGACCGCACAGCAAATCTCGACCATGATTGCTCAACCCAACGAGTTATCGTTACTGTCCAAATGTGCTTTACCTTTCAACTACCTTATCTCTCTCTTATTTTCTGCCAAAGAAAGTATCTATAAAGCTATCTATCCTCAGATAGAAAAAATCTTAGACTTTAATGTAGTTAGTATTAATAAATTTGATTTAGAAAATAATTTCATGGAATTTAAATTTTCTGTAGAACTACAGAAAATATTAAACGGTGTAGAAGAAATAACAGTAAGCTATTTCTTTGTGGAAGATTCTATTTGTACATACGTACATGAATTAAATTAATATCAAAATTATATTAATCTTATATTTAATTTTAATTATAAAAATATAACGAACAGTATTTTGTTTGATGTGGCTATTCTATGTGTATTTTTATTCATTTTCATGCCTATTTAAACATGACTCAATTTATGTCCTTTTTGGGGTCGTTATTTGTCCTTATGATATATTGGCTTCAATATAACCACAATTTTTATATGTGAAGAAATCAAAGGACTTTGTGATGCTTCTATTGCGCTATAACGCTTCATTACCTTTCTTTACATCATAGATGTGGTCTATTTGCCTTTTTGTAGTGAAATGTTCCTTTTGTGTCACTGTTTTTGATGAGTAAGTATTATCTTTAACTGCACTGCGTACTGATAATCATTATCATTATTGGAATGTATGAGTAAGCAATGCACTATAATTATTATTAATAATGATATTTATACTTATGAAGGAAATTAGAATATTTACTCTATGAAGATATTTAGCATGCATCTAAAATTTAAAAAAGTATTGATTACTCTGACCTATATTTAAAACTTCCATGACATAGCTTTTCGGTTCCATAAATGGGAAGTGTTACAGTGATTCATTTTGTTTTTTGGACCAATATCACACATGGCGTTTAATTATTAAATAGCTCATTACTTGTTTATTTATCATTTCTTGTTATATTCGTCGTAAATTCCTTATTGAATAAATATCACTTTTTTAAATCTAAATTTATTTGTTCTTTGAATGGTTGTAATTTTTGTTATTAATAACGTAATCGTAACATTACAGTAAAGAGTGTTTATTTGCTCACATGAAAAATTTATTCCTCATTAATTTGAGGACGGATTTGCTTTGCCCAAAAAAAGTCGGTACTACAATTTTATAAATCAGTGGTGGATTTATGCACGGTAACAAAAGCCCTAAAGAGGCTTCTCAAGGTAATACTCAGGTTTCACTTCCCATGTCTGCGGCGCAACAGGGTATCTGGTTTGCTCAGCAGATGAACCCAACCGCAGCTAACTCGGTGTTTAAAATTGCCGAATATCTGGTCATTAATGATGTGGTTGAATCTGTAGCGTTGGAGCAAGCACTACGTCACACGATTGCAGATACACAAGCCTATAACGTGTGTTTTTATGCTTCTGACCAAGGACCTATGCAAACTACATTGCAGGAGGTTCACTGGTCACTACCCGTTATCGATTGCAGTGATGCATTAGATCCGCACTGTATGGCTGTTGATTGGATGCAGCAAGATCTCAATTGCGATATGTCTCTTGAGCATGGCCCTTTATTTTCGTTCGCTTTGTTCAAAATAGCACCAGATTGTTATTACCTTTATCAATGCTTTCATCACATTATTAGTGATGGTTATGCAAGTCATCTTTTCATGCAGCGTGTGGCCTCGCTTTACAATGCCATTTGCCAACAAGCTCAACTGCCGGAATGTTCTTTTGCCTCATTGACTGATGTTATGTGTGACGAAAACACCTATTTGAGTTCCCCAAGGTGGGAAAAAGATCGTCAATACTGGTTAGAACGTTGGTCTAAGCCACCAGTGGCAACCTCGTTGAGTCGTGACTCCGCATTATGCGTCGAAGTGAATCGCCAACAAAACTATTTGCCTGCATCGTTAAGTCAACAAATTCGCAGTTTAGCTCTACAGCTTAATGTGACGTTACCGCAATTGTTAGTGACCTTGTTTGGTTTCTACTTGTATCGCATGACAGGACAAGAAACTTTAGCATTAGGCTTTCCTGTGACTGGGCGCCGTACCAAGGCAGCACGTAACGTTCCTTTCATGGCGACAAACGTCATGCCTATTCAGTTGAATTTTGGTGCCACATCCTGCCTCGCAGAGGGGTTAGATCAAGCTAAACGTAATATTCATGGGGCATTAAAACATCAGGGTTATCGCAGCGAACGTCTCAAAGCCGATTTAGGATTACTGGGTGATCATCAACCACTGTTTTCTACGCTGATCAATATCATTCCTTTTGAGTACAACATGCAGTTTGGTTCCGCACTTGCTTTAGTGCATAACCTGTCTATTGGTCCAACTGACGATCTGTCAATTACCGTGTGTGACCGCGGTGAATCGGCGGGATTGGAACTTTGCTTAGATGCCAACAGTGCTCTTTATAGTTTTGATGACATTGAGACCCATTTCGCACGAATGGTACTGTTTTTACAAAGTGTCGTTAATAAGCCAGATGCTCAAGTTAATCAATGGGATATGGTGCTGCCGCATGAACGTACTACCATGCTGGAAGAATTTAATGCGACACAAGCGTATTTCGCTAAACAGTTTGGTTTGCATCATCTTTTTGAGCAGCAAGTGGCCTTAACACCGAATGCGATAGCGTTGGAATTTGGCACAACACAAGTGACTTATGCCGCACTAAATCAGCAAGCGAATCAATTGGCTCACTGGCTTGCCGATCATGGTGTTAGCGCACACAGTCGTGTCGCGCTTTCCTTGCCACGCAATCATGAATTGCTGGTTGCCGTCATGGCGGTGCTGAAAACTGGGGCCGCTTATGTGCCCATGGACCCCAATTATCCGCTCGACCGCCGCTGCTATATGGTTGAAGATTGCCAACCGAGCATCATTTTTACCACCAAGGAGTCTGACCTTAATCGTCAAGAGTTTTCGTTTCCATGTCAGGTGGTGGAATTTGATCGCGTTCTGAGAGCTTGCAGCGCCTACAGTGACGAAGACTTGGTGGCGAGCGAGTTCTCGTCGCACCAATTGGCCTATCTGATTTACACTTCTGGTTCGACAGGCAAACCGAAAGGGGTGATGCTTGAGCATCGTAACGCGGTGAATTTAGTCGAATGGGCAATCAACGAATATCAGCCCGCAACATTGCACCGTACGCTGTTTTCTACTTCTCTTAACTTTGACCTTTCCATCTTTGAAATATTCACCACCTTGAGCTGTGGTGGTACTCTGGTCATTGTTGAAAATGCCTTGAGTCTGCTTGAAGGTCATTACGATCTTACCTTGATTAATACCGTGCCTTCCGCGCTAGCGGCACTGTTGGAACATCATGCCATTCCAAGTGGGGTACAGGTGATTAACGTGGCGGGCGAGCCATTAAAACGTGGTTTAGCTGAACGTCTTTTTGCTGAAACGGCTGTGCCAAAGTTATGTAATTTATACGCACCTTCCGAAACCACTACCTATTCCACCTTTGTGATGATGGACCGCCATCAGCCGTTTGCTGCTCACATTGGTAAACCATTAAGTAACACACAAGTGTATATTGTTGATGAACAGCAAGCGCTTGCCCCAATTGGTGTGGTTGGAGAAATTGTGATTGGTGGTGAGGGGGTAGCCCGTGGGTATCTTAACCTCGAAGGTTTGACCCAAGAGCGCTTTATTCCTGATCCATTTAGCGCTGAACCAAATTCTCGCATGTATCGCACTGGCGATTTGGGGCGTTGGCTGCCTGATGGCAACATTGAATTTCTTGGTCGCAATGATTTTCAGGTGAAGGTGCGAGGTTTTCGTATCGAGCTGGGGGAGATTGAAGCGGCGTTGCAACAGTGTCCCGGTATCGACAGTGCTGTGGTCGTCGCGAAAACCGATGAACAACAGACACGTCTGGTGGCTTATTACACCGTAACCGATGGCGACGTCACTCATGAAGCTATCATGGCACATTTATCTCAGCCATTGCCTGATTACATGTTGCCAAATGCGCTGGTCCAGCTTGACTGCATTCCTTTGACACAAAATGGCAAGGTCGACCGCAGTGCTCTCCCAGAACCTGAAAAGTTAAGTGAAGTACGCATTGATTACGTTGCACCGCAAACGGGATTTGAAGAGCGGTTGGCGATCCTTTGGCAAGCTCTGCTTGGTTGTGGTCAAGTAAGTCGTTACGACCATTTCTTCCAGTTGGGTGGCCATTCACTGTTGGCGGCGCAATTGTTGTCGCGTATTCGCGATCATTTTGCGCAAGAGTTACAGTTGGTTGATTTGTTTAATCATCCGACTCTTGAACGTATGGCGAATCTTATTGCCAATCGTACCGAAGCTGATGTCTTGCCTGAGATTGAAGCTGCAGAGTATTGTATTCAGTTTCCGCTCTCAGCAGCGCAGCAGCGTTTGTGGTTGCTCGAGCAGTTGGATACCAACGCAGCGAAGGCGTATGTGATGCGTCATCATCTTGCTTTAACCGGTCCATTGCACTTGGATGCATTAACCGATGCAATGACTTTGGTGGTCAAACGCCATACTCCATTGCGCACTCAGTTCGTGGTGGTTGATGGTAAGCCTGTACAGAAGATTCAACCTGTTTTAACCCCGTTTCCGATTGAGCGTACGGAAACACTGGGCGAATGGCAGCCTGAATTTGATCTTACCCAAGGCTATCTGTTTTCCGTTTGTCTAGCCCAGCAAAGTGAACAGGAGTGGCAACTTGGTTTGGCGTTGCACCATATTATCGCTGATGGTTGGTCGGTACGTATTTTACTCAATGATATTGTTGAGCATTACAACGCTATCGTCGCGGACCGAGCGGAGCTTTTCCCTGCACCATTAAGCGTGCAGTATGGAGACTATGCGCTCTGGCAACAACGCCACGTTAAAGGACCGTGGATTGAAGAGCAAAAAGCGTATTGGATTGATGCACTTGATGGTGTTCCAGACTGTTTAACACTTCCACAGGATCACATACGACCAGAGCAACAATGTTACGATGGGCGTACTTTCTCTATCGCATTAAATTCGGATCTCACACAAGCGTTAAAGGTATTCTCTGCTCAGCATCACAGCACCTTGTACATGACGTTAATGGCGTCGTGGGCGCTGCTGATGGGACGTTTAGCTAAGCAAAACGATGTGGTGATTGGCACACCAGTTGCGGGGCGTAGCCGCACCGAACTGGAAAGTATGATCGGTATGTTTGTTAATACCCAAGCGATGCGTGTTCAGCTTAATCCCAATAGCGATATTGTCTCATTGATTGAACAAGTTAAAGAGACAACGCTCGCTGCACAGGCTAATCAAGACATTCCTTTCGAGCAGATTGTTGAAGCGATCGCGCCTAATCGCAGCATGGCGCATAACCCAATTTTCCAAGTGATTTTTGCTCTGCACAATACGCCAGATCAACTGACCAACATGGAACAAGTGGAGCTCAATCTTTTACCTGGTGATAGCGATACCGCTCAGTTTGATTTAAGTATCGGCTTGAGTGAAGTGGACGGGCGCTTAGAAGGGTATGTGAATTACGCCACGTCTCTATTTGATGAGGCGACAGTGCGTCGCTATGTTGCCCATTGGAAAACCTTATTGCGTCAAATGCTGGCGCAACCTAATGCCTTGATTATGGCGCTGCCTGTACTCAACGAGCGTGATACGACACAAATCGTCGAAGGCTTTAACCGTGATAAAGTGGATTTCTTTGCGCATCACACCATAGCGCAACGTTTTGAAGATCAAGTTAAGCAGTTTGCAGAGCGCATCGCCGTCAGCTTTGGTGAGTCGCATTTAACCTACGCTGAATTGAACGCCAGTGCTAACCAACTTGCTCATTGGCTGCGGGCGCAAGGCGTGCGTCCAGACAGTCGTGTAGCCATTGCACTAGAGCGTGATGAGCAGTTACTGGTTGCCATCTTAGCGACTCTAAAAGCCGGTGGTGCTTACGTTCCTCTCGACCCTAATTATCCCAAAGAGCGTTTGGAATATTCGCTGCAAGATTCAGCGCCGCAGGTAGTGATTACCCGTTCTAACCTTTGCGAAAAACTGGGACAACTGCCCGAGCAAACCACACTCGCATTGCTAGATAAGCCGCAGTGGTTGGACGAATCACGCGCCAACATCGATGCTGATGAGATCGGTTTAACCGCGCATCATATGGCCTACATCATCTACACCTCAGGTTCGACCGGTAAACCGAAAGGGGTGATGGTCGAGCATCATAACGTGCTGCGTTTGATGGCGGCTACCCAAGGGGATTACCAGTTCAACGAACAGGATGTGTGGACGCTATTTCACTCTTATGCGTTTGACTTCTCGGTTTGGGAAATTTGGGGTGCCTTGCTGTTTGGTGGCCGTTTAGTGGTGGTGCCACACCTCGTTTCTCGTGCGCCCGATGAGTTCTACCACTTGCTGTGCCGTGAAAAAGTGACGGTGCTCAACCAAACACCGAGCGCATTTCGTCAGTTGAGCGCTGCGCAACAAACACTGGCTCAAGCGAAGGTGCAACATACCTTACGCTATGTGATTTTTGGTGGAGAGGCATTAGAGCTTTCTGCGCTAGCACCTTGGTATGCCCGCGCTGAAAATGAGGCAACTCAGCTGGTGAATATGTACGGTATTACTGAAACTACGGTACACACCACTTATTATCCGCTCAGTGCGCAAGATGTCAGCCATACTGGGGCAAGCCCAATTGGTCAAGGCCTCAAAGACCTGCGTTTGTATATCCTTGATGAACATAAAAAACCGGTGCCGATTGGCGTAACAGGTGAACTGTACGTCAGTGGAGCAGGGGTTGCGCGCGGCTATCTTAATCGTGACGATTTAACCGCAGAGCGCTTTTTAGCTGACCCGTTCGTCAATGATGGTCACACCCGCATGTACAAATCGGGCGACTTAGGTCGCTGGCTAGCAGACGGTTCAATTGAATATTTAGGTCGTAATGACGATCAGGTCAAAATCCGCGGTTTTCGTATCGAACTTGGCGAAATTGAAGCCTGTGTGCGCAGTTTTGCTGGTGTTACCGATGCCGCCGTGGTGGCACAAAAGAGCGCCAATGGTGATCACCGTTTAGTGGCTTACTTCGTATCCAGTGATGCGGCAAACCCGATTGCGGTTGATGCACTGCGCGACCATGTCGCTGATTTGGTGCCAAGTTACATGGTGCCTTCGGCGTGGATGCCAATGGCGGTATTACCGCTAACCAGTAATGGCAAACTCGACCGTCGCGCATTGCCAGAGCCAAGTGAAGATGGCCTGTTGCGGCAGCAGTTTGTTGCGCCGCAAGGTAAAGCCGAAGAGACGATCGCTGCGTTATGGAGCGAGTTACTCGGTGTTGCCGAAGTCGGTCGTAACGACAACTTCTTTGAATTAGGTGGACACTCACTGCTGGCGGTGCAATTGATTGATCAACTTCGTCAACAAGGGTATGAGCTGGCAGTGAAATCGCTGTTTAACCAACCGACCTTGGCAGCGTTAGCGACCACATTAAGCCATAATGAGGCGACTCCACTAGGCAGCAATCAAGAGCAATTATCGGTCACCCGAGGCATTCCTCAGCCATGCCAGCACATCACCCCAGAGATGTTGCCATTGGTGGCACTTAGCCAAACTCAAATTGAGCAAATATGCGCGAAAGTACAGGGTGGGGCGGCGAACGTGCAGGATATCTACCCGTTAGCACCACTACAAGAAGGGATCTTGTTCCATCACTTACTGGAGCAACAAGGGGATGCGTACTTAACGCGTTTGATGACCGCGTTCGGCTCTCAACAGGAAATGGATCGCTTTATCGATGGGTTACAGCAAGTCATTGCCCGTCATGATATTTTGCGCACTGCGATGGCGTGGCAAGGACTCGAGAAGCCAGTGCAAGTGGTGTGGCGCGAGGCGCCAATGAAGGTGGAGACACTGACACTTTCTGCTGAGGATTCTGTACAAGGTGACGTTGTCACTCAATTGCAAGCGCACTTTGATCCTGCGTCCACTCGTATTGACGTGACGCAAGCGCCACTGATTGAAGCGTATCGCGTGGAAGATAAGGGAAATCAGCGTTGGATTTTGTGCCTGCTGATTCACCATTTAATTAACGATCACACCACCTTAGAACTTTTGGTGGAAGAAGTGTTCGCCCATATGGATGGTAAGCAGGAGAGCCTTGCTCAGCCTGTACCTTTTGGTCAATTTATCGCGCAACTGGCTCAAGAGCGAGATGAGCAACAAGACCGTGACTACTTTGCTGCTCAGTTAGCGGATATTGACGAGCCTTGCGCTCCGTTTGGCGTGCTTAAGCTTGATAACCCAACCACCGACGTTGAGATGCTCACCGTTGCCCTTGATGATTCCGTGGCTGCGACTTTGCGCGAACAGGCTAAACGACTTAACGTTAGCACCGCTAGTTTGTTCCATCTTGCGTGGGGCAAAGTGGTGCAAGCCACCACAGGTCAACAAGATGCGGTGTTTGGCACTGTGCTGTTTGGCCGTATGGGGGCTGGCAACGCTTCTAGTCGCACCATGGGGATGTTCCTCAATACCTTGCCACTGCGTATCAATTGTGCCGCGAATTCCCTCGAACAAGCGGTGAAATCAACCCATAAAGCTCTCGCGGAACTGCTCAATTACGAGCATGCGTCTTTGATTCAAGCGCAGCAACAAAGCGGCGTTGCCGCACAAATGTCGCTATTTACTAGCTTGCTGAACTACCGCTATCAAGGTGGCAGTCAAACTCAAGCTGATATCCTTAAACGCGTCGATTTGGTTTACTCCGCAGAGCAAACAAACTACCCAATCAGCCTCGATGTGAACGACTTTATCGGCGGCGGTTTCTCCGTTGACGTGCACGTCGCCAAAGTGATTGGCTGTGAGCGTGTTGCGCAGATGATGATCAATGCATTAACTGGTCTTGCCAATGGCTTAAGTCGTGAAGCATTAAACGGCACCGCTGCGACAGCACTCGCCACTCCAAATGCTGCATGGCAAATACTGACGCGAGAAGAGCGTGAGTTGCTATTAGAAGATTTTAACCAAACCGAAAAAGCCTACCCAACCGAGAGTTGTATTCACCAGCGCATTGAAGAGACTGCCGCTAATCTGCCGCATAAAATCGCAGTGCAGAGCGAGCAAGGTTTTACGCTGCCAACCGAGTTAACCTTTGCTGAGCTAAACGCGCACGCTAACCAACTGGCCCATTGGCTGGTGAAACAGGGCGTTCGTCCCGACAGCCGTGTAGCGGTTTCACTAGAGCGCAGCAGTGAATTGGTTGTGGCACTCGTGGCGATTTTAAAAGCCGGTGGCGCTTATGTACCGATGGATCCCGGTTATCCAGAAGATCGCTTGGAATACATGGTGCAAGATAGCCAACCGGTCGTTCTAATCACCACCAATGAACTGCGTAGCCGCCTAGGGGAGATTCCAGAATCGGTCCAAGTGGTCAATTTCGCAGGGGAATTACCGTGGGCGAGTGAATCGACGCAGAACCTCGACCCTAAAGCGCTTGGACTTACATCGCGTCACTTGGCGTACATCATTTACACCTCAGGCTCGACCGGTAAACCCAAAGGCGTGATGAACGAACATCGCGGCGTAGTCAACCGCTTAAGCTGGATGGTTGATGACTACGGTTTTAACCGTGATGACGTGATTTTGCAGAAAACCCCATTTAGTTTTGATGTGTCGGTGTGGGAATTCTTTGCGCCGCTGTGGGTAGGTGCCACGTTAGTGATGGCCAAACCGGAAGGTCACAAAGACCCAAGCTACCTGCGTGAGTTGATTGAACGTCGCCATGTGTCGATTTTGCACTTTGTACCACCGATGCTGCAGATGTTCTTGGAAGGCACGGAACAATCACGTTGTTCAAGTCTGCGTTTGATGTTCTGTAGTGGTGAAGCTTTGCCAGCAGAAACCATTCGCCGCACCTACCAAACACTGCTTCATGTTGAGCTGCATAACCTTTACGGCCCAACCGAAGCGGCTGTTGATGTGACCCAATGGCATTGTCCGCGGGATTTGGTCGGCGATAGAGTCTCTATCGGTTCCTCAGTCGCTAATACCCGTATGTATGTGCTCGATAGCCAAGGTCAACCAGCGCCGTTAGGCGTTGCCGGAGAAATCTTTATCGGTGGCGTGCAAGTGGCGCGCGGCTACCTGAACCGCGACGACTTAACTGCTGAGCGCTTTGTGCGTGACCCGTTTGTCACAGATCCTCATGCCACTATGTACAAAACCGGGGACGTTGGTCGCTGGTTGGCTGATGGCACCATTGAGTATCAAGGGCGTAACGATGACCAAGTGAAAATCCGCGGTTTCCGCGTTGAGCTTGGCGAAATTTCCTCTGCGCTGAAAGGCTGCTCGGATGTGCTCGAAGCCGTGGTGATTGCCCGTGGCACCAGTGCTAACAAGCAGTTGGTGGGTTACTTTACTTCTGAGCAAGTGCTTTCAATTGAAGCGATTAAAGCGCAGATGGGCGAGCGTTTGCCAGAGTACATGGTGCCAGCGGCACTGATGCAAATTGAGGCGATTCCACTGACGCCAAACGGCAAAATGGATCGCAAAGCCTTGCCAGAGCCAGCGGAAGAAGCCTTTGTTCGTCATACTTATGTTGCGCCGCAAGGTCCACGTGAAGTGCAACTTGCTACGTTGTGGCAAAACTTACTTGGCCTAGCGCAGGTAGGGCGTCACGATAACTTCTTCGAACTGGGTGGTCACTCATTACTGGCGATTCAACTGATTGAAAAACTGCGCCAGCAGGGCACACAATTGGCAGTCAAAGCGCTCTTTGAATCGCCAACACTGTGCGAACTCGCCAACTTACTGACCGAAACTCAAGACAGCGCTTGGCAAGTGCCGGACTATCAAATCGCGCCAAGTTGTGAACGCATCACACCAGAGATGCTGCCCTTGGTCGAGTTAACCCAAGCGCAGTTGGACCACATTGCGGCGGGCGTGGATGGAGGCATGACCAACATTCAAGACATTTACCCGTTGGCGCCGCTGCAAGAGGGGATTTTGTTCCATCACCGTATGGCTAAAGAGCGCGATCCTTACCTTAGCCCAGTGATTTTGTCTTTCTCTTCGGCTCAGAGTGTGCGCCAGTTTACCGATGCGTTGCAGCAGGTGATTGATCGTCATGACATTTTGCGCACGTCAATGGCGTGGGATGGTTTGGAAGAACCGGTGCAAGTGGTGTGGCGCCATGCACCTTTGGCCGCGGTAACGCTACAGATCCACAGTCAAGATGTGTTGGCAGAATTAATTGATCGCGCCAATGGCGAATACGCCCAGATGGACGTGACCCGTGCACCGCTGATGGCGGCGTATCAAACCGAAGATGTTGCGCAGCAACGTTGGCTATTGTGCTTGGTTAACCACCACCTCAATAGCGACCACACTACGATGGAACTGCTTGTAGAAGAGGTGTTTGCTCACATTGATGGCAAACAAGCGTCGCTTCCTAAGCCACTGCCGTTTCGTAATTTTGTTGCGACCAGTCGTCTCAATGCTAACAGTGAAGGGCATAAGCGCTTCTTTACTGAACAGTTTGCAGAGCTCGATGAACCTTGCGCGCCATTTGGTGTGATTGAGCGCAGCGACGACTACGAAGTGAATGTGCAGCATGTTGAACTCGAAAGACATTTGAGCGAGCAGCTGCGCGCAGTGGCAAAACGCCAAGGTGTGAGCGCAGCCAGTGTATTCCATTTAGCTTGGGGCCTCGTGCTACGCGCTGTGTCGGGTAGCAGCACCGCCAGTGTGAGCGATGATGCTGTGGCTGGTCGCGACAATGTGGTGTTTGGCACCGTGCTGTTTGGCCGCATGTCGGCCGGTGAAGGGGCCGATCGCGTGTTGGGGATGTTCCTTAATACCTTGCCGCTCAAACTTAATTTGGCGCAGGTGTCACTGCAGCAAGCGCTGCAATGTACTCATCAAGCACTGGCGAACTTGTTGGATTACGAACACGCATCGCTAGCGCTCGCTCAGCAGTGCAGCGGTCTTGCGGGTTCTACGCCACTCTTTAGCAGCTTGCTTAACTATCGCTATGACGGTGGTAGCGCTCAACTGAGCAGCGCAAGCACAGGTAAGATGGATATTCTCTACAGCGCAGAGCATACCAACTATCCAGCGACGATTTCGGTCAACGATCATCAAGGCATCGATTTCTCCCTGGATTTGCAAATGGATGAGCGCATCAGTAGCGAGCGTCTTGGCGCTATGATGTTGGCGACTTTGCAACAGATGGTGTCACAGCTGATTTCTGGGGTAGAGCGCCCGGTTGAGCAACTGTGCGTGTTGCCTAATGACGAATATGCTCAATTGGTCAATGGCTTAAATCAGACGCAGCAAGTGGTCGATCAAGTCTCTTGTGTTCATCAATTGATTGAGCGTCAAGCCGCGCGTCATCCTAATGCCATTGCGCTCTCCAGCGCCGAGCGCAGCATGACCTACGCCGAACTTAATGCTCAGGCAAACCAGTTAGCCCATTGGATGCAACAGCAAGGCATCACGATCGAAAGTCGCGTTGCACTCTGTTTTGACCGTACGCCAACCCTGATTGTGGCGATGCTAGCAGTCCTTAAAGCGGGTG
Organism: Vibrio tritonius; assembly: GCF_001547935.1. Taxonomy (NCBI): domain Bacteria; kingdom Pseudomonadati; phylum Pseudomonadota; class Gammaproteobacteria; order Vibrionales; family Vibrionaceae; genus Vibrio; species Vibrio tritonius. The sequence continues at coordinate 1,816,015 of NZ_AP014635.1, read as the reverse complement.
CTGGCTATGTGCCCCTTGATCCTACTTATCCAGCCGAGCGTTTACAGTTTTTGTTACGCGATAGCCAACCTGAATTGTTGCTCACCGATGGCACGGTCGACATGGTGCCCGTGTGGGGTGAAACGGTTCCTTGCGTGCGGGAAGTGAATGTGTTGCAAGGGCGTCATCTGTGGGCCGACTGCATTGCCGATAACTTGCCAACCAGTACCTATAGCAGCGAGCAATTGGCGTACATCATCTACACCTCAGGATCGACTGGGCAACCGAAAGGGGTGATGGTCGAACATCGCAACTTAGTTAACCTAATTGAATGGCACAACCATGCGTTCAATATTGGCGCGGGTGATTGTGTCTCCAGTGTGGCAGGGCTGGGCTTTGATGCTGCCGTATGGGAAATCTGGCCACCGCTATGTGCGGGCGCTTATTTGACCTTGCCAAGCCTTGCCATTAGTCGCGATCCTGAGCAGCTATTGGCATGGTGGGCTGAGCAGCCAATTAAAGTGGGCTTTTTGTCGACCCCAGTGGCAGAGCTTTCCTTTGCCCGCGGTGTGCATCCTAATACGCTCAAAACCTTACTGGTCGGGGGCGATAAGCTGACTCGTCGACCTCATGCCAACGCGCCTTATCAGCTGGTGAATAACTACGGTCCAACGGAAACCACCGTGGTTGCCACATCGGGTGTGATTAGCGGTAACGAGCTGCACATTGGTCGCGGAATCACCAATACACAAATCTATCTTCTTGATGCGCATGGACAATTGGTGCCACGCGGCGTGACCGGTGAACTTTACATCGGCGGATTAGGTGTCGCGCGCGGTTATCTCAATCGTCCAGATCTCACCCAAGACCGATTTATGGCGGATCCATTCAGTGCTCATAGTGGCGCGCGAATGTATCGCACAGGCGATTTAGCCCGCTGGTTGCCCGATGGCACCTTGGAATATCAAGGACGTAACGACGATCAAATCAAGATCCGCGGTTTCCGCATTGAACTGGGTGAGATTGAAGTGGCGTTAAAACGCTGTGCCGGCGTGGTGGAATCGGTGGTTGTGGCACAAAGCACCAAAGCGGGGGATAAACGCTTGGTTGCTTATGTGGTTGGCACGGTTAAACCGAGCGATTTACGGATGGAATTGGCGGCGCAATTGCCACAATACATGGTGCCTGTCGCCTATGTGGTATTGAGCCGTTTACCACTCACAGCGAACGGTAAAATCGATCGCAAAGCCCTGCCGCAGCCCGAGCCAGAGGCGTTTGTTACGCAAGATTACCAAGCTCCGCAAGGGGAAGTGGAAGAGCAGCTAGCCGAGTTATGGCAAGAACTGCTTGGCGTGGCACGCGTTGGTCGCAGCGACAACTTCTTTGAATTGGGCGGCCATTCACTGCTCGCCGTGAAATTGATTACCCGCATCCGCGATGCATTCCAAATCGAACTCGCCATTAGCGACCTGTTTGCGATGCCAGAATTAAGCACTTTGGCGCAGCATCTTTTGCAGCAAAGCATGGCCGATATCGACATGGAAGAACTCAAAGCCATGGCACGTGCTGCTGGCTATGACGAATCCGAACTTGACCTTGTGTTAGCTCAGTTAGCCGATAACGAATAGGGATAAAGGGGGCGCAAGCCCCCTGAATAACAAATATGAATACTCCTCAAGATAAGAAACTAGCCGCGTTGATGCAGATGATGCAAAAACGCGCTGTCGCTGGTAAAAAAACGCCATCCTCAACCGACCAAAGCACCTTAGGACAAACCATTACTGCCGTCAGTCGCGAGCAAGCGTTACCGCTCTCATTCTCACAGCAGCGATTGTGGTTTATTGAAAAACTGAACCCAGCCGCTTCGTCGGCTTACCACATCAGTGGCGCAGTTACTGTGCAAGGCGCACTTAACGAAGCGGCGTTCAGCCAAGCGCTGAACCAACTGGTCGCGCGCCACGAAGTGCTGCGCACCCAATTCCCTGAACAGGGTGAAGCGCCGGTTCAGCATATTTTGCCAAGCGACAGTGGTATGCCGTTTGAGCGGCTCTATTGCGCGGATGAGCAAGCGCTATTAGATGAGATTGCCCGCCTCGAACAGCAACCGTTTGATTTACAGCATGGGCGTTTGATTCGCGCCGCCTTGTTATCCACACCGACTGGCGACCCTGTGCTGTTTTTGTGCATGCACCACGCGATTGCCGATGGTTGGTCGTTGGGCATTGTCTTTCAAGAGTTGAGCGCTCTCTATGCGCAAGCAGCGACAAGCAACACCGACCACCAAGCCTTACCGGAACTGGCGTGTCAGTACGCGGACTATGCGGTATGGCAACGTGAATGGTTACAAAGTGCGGCAGCACAGAAACAGAGTGAATTTTGGCGTGACACCTTAACGGAGGCGCCAGAGCAACTGTTGCTTGCGACCGATTTTCCTCGTCCAGAAAAACAGAGCTACCAAGGTGGTCGTTTGCCAGTGGTGTTTGATGCTGAGTTTTCCGCGCAACTGCATCAGTTTAGCCAGCGCCACGGCATGACCGATTACATGGTTATGCTGGCAGCTTGGGCATCCCTGTTGTCGCGTTTGTCTGGGCAAGAAGAGGTGGTGATTGGCTCGCCGATTGCTAACCGTTCGCGCCGCGAAACGGAAGGCTTAATTGGCTTTTTCGCCAACACGTTAGCGCTGCGCATTGCCCATCCGCAGGGACAAAGCGTTAGTGACTATTTGGCGCAAGTGAAAGCACGCAATATCGCAGCACAGGCCAATCAAGATTTGCCATTTGATCAGGTGGTTGAGCAGCTAAAACCGAACCGCTCACTGGCTTACCCCCCCCTGTTTCAAGTGATGTTCGCTTGGCATGATGCCAACTCAGCGCAATTGCAATTGGGTGATCTACGCACCAAGGTGTTTGATATTCATGGCGAGCAGACTCAGGCTCAGTTTGACCTTTCTCTCTCTCTTGGTTGGAATAACGGCTGCATCGAAGGGGATTTACGTTTTGCTGCTGCGCTATTTCGCCCAGACACCATGGCGCGTTATCTGGCGTGTTGGCGTCAACTGCTGAATGAATGGATGGCAAATGACCAACAAGCGGTCGATGCGGTTAATTGGCTCAGCGCCAGTGAACGAGAATTGGTAACGCAAACGTTCAACCAAAATCAGCAGATTCTACCGGTTAACCAACTGATTCATCAGCGTTTTGAGCAGTGCGTAGCTCGCTATGGACAACGTATTGCAGTCAGTTTTGGTGAGTCTCATTTGAGCTATGGGCAGCTTAATGCCAGTGCTAACCAACTGGCGCACTGGTTACAAAAACAGGGTGTTCGTCCAGATAGCCGCGTGGCGATTGCCCTCGATCGCAGTGAGCAATTACTGGTCGCGATTCTAGCCACATTGAAAGCCGGTGGCGCATACGTCCCGCTTGATCCGAACTATCCCAAAGAGCGTTTGGACTACTCATTGCAAGATTCCGCGCCGCAGGTGGTGATCACAACCACAGCACTCATCGACAAACTTGGCGAACTGCCAAAAGACGCTACTTTAGCTCTGCTTGATAAGCCGCAATGGCAACAAGAATCTCAAGCTAACGTCGATGCAGAGGCGATGGGGCTGACGACTGAGCACATGGCGTACATCATCTACACATCCGGCTCAACGGGTAAACCGAAGGGCGTGATGGTTGAACATCACAATGTGCTGCGCTTGATGGAAGCAACCCAAGCGGATTATCAATTTAACGAGCACGATGTGTGGACGCTGTTTCACTCTTATGCGTTTGATTTCTCGGTGTGGGAAATTTGGGGCGCGCTGCTGTTTGGTGGTCGTTTGGTGGTGGTACCGCATCTCATTTCCCGAGCACCTGAAGCCTTCTATCAACTGTTGTGTGCCGAAAAAGTGACCGTGCTGAACCAAACGCCAAGTGCGTTTCGTCAACTGATTAGCGCACAGCAGCAGTTTGCCCCAAGCGATGCACAGCATGCGCTGCGTTACGTAATTTTTGGTGGGGAAGCCTTGGAGCTTTCTGCCTTAGCCCCTTGGTATGCTCGCTCTGATAATGGGGCAACGCAACTGGTCAATATGTACGGCATTACCGAAACTACGGTGCATACCACGTACTATCCGCTTTCAGCCGACGATGTTCAGCGCACTGGCGCAAGCCCCATCGGACGCGGCCTAAAAGATCTGCGTTTGTACCTATTGGATGAGCATCAACAGCCTGTACCTGTTGGGGTAACCGGTGAGTTGTATGTGAGTGGCGCTGGGGTGGCGCGCGGTTATCTTAATCGCGCTGAGTTAACAGCAGAACGTTTTCTGCTTGATCCGTTTGTGAACGATGGCCTTACCCGCATGTACAAATCCGGTGACTTAGGGCGTTGGTTAGCCGATGGTTCGATTGAGTATCTTGGCCGTAACGACGATCAAGTAAAAATCCGCGGTTTTCGGATCGAGTTGGGCGAAATTGAAGCCTGTGTTCGTGGCTTTGGTGACATTCGCGATGCGGCAGTCGTGGCGCAAAAAACCGCCAATGGTGACCAGCGTTTGGTGGCCTATTTTGTTGGTGATGATATTGAGATTGAAGCGCTGCGCGATCACGTTGCCAGCGTAGTACCGAATTACATGGTGCCAGCAGCTTGGATGGCATTAGAGCGTTTACCGCTGACCAGCAATGGCAAACTGGATCGCCGCGCCTTGCCTGAGCCTAGCGAAGGTGGGCTGGTGCGTCATGCGTATCAAGCACCACAGGGCAAAGCGGAACAAGCACTGGCGGATCTGTGGAGTGAGCTATTGCACGTGGCCCAAGTCGGGCGCAGCGATAACTTCTTTGAACTTGGCGGTCATTCACTGCTGGCAGTGCAAATGACGCACCGTGCACGTAGCTTGCACGGATTAGAGATTGGTCTTAGCGCCTTGTTCGAACATCCGGTCCTCAGTGATTTGGTTACTGCTCTGCAGTTGGATGTGACTGAATCAACAACACGGACACAAGCTGGTGGCAGCGAAGTGATCACGCCGCGCGCTGATCAGAGCCGTGCGCCATTGTCACTGGCTCAGCAACGCATTTGGTTCTTGTGTGAAATGGATGCCACCATTAGTGCCGCCTATGTGATTAAAAGCGGCGTCGCTATTAAGGGTCAGCTTGATATTGCTGCGCTCGAAGCGGCATTAAATGCCCTTTACCTGCGTCATGATAGTTTGCGTACACGCTTTAGCTCAGTTTCCGGTGTGGCGTATCAAGAAGTGGACACGCAGCGTCAAACGTTCCCGCTGATCATCACTCAGGGCCGCGCTGAGTTTGCCCCTCGTTTTGATTTGGCCACCGGACATTTGGTGGCCGCGCAGCTGTGCGCTCTAGATGCGACACACCACGAACTGCGTATTGCGATGCATCACATCATCGCCGATGGTTGGTCAATGGCGAACTTCATTGCGGAATTGAGTGCCTTATATGCAGCGCATGTGCAGCATCAGACGGCTAACCTACCAGAACTGACGATTAACTATGGCGATTTTGCCGCATGGCAGCACAGCGATGCCATGCAAGAGACGTTAGCGCAGCAGCAAGCCTATTGGGTAAAACAGCTCGCTGCCTATCCGCACTATCTTGATCTGCCAACCGATCATCCGCGTCCAGAAAAACAAGATTTTGCTGGCGCGAGTCGCCCAGTGGTACTGGATGCAGCACTGACGGCACGTCTTAACCAATTTGCCCGCGAGCAAGGTTGCACCTTGTACATGGTGCTGTTGTCGGCATGGTCAACGGTCATGGCACGCGTGGCGCATCAAGATGAAGTGATTATCGGTACGCCTATTGCTGGGCGTAGCTCGGCGCAAACCGAAGCGCTGCTAGGGATGTTTGTCAACACTCAGCCTATGTGTGTGGCCATCGATAGCGCCATCACCACGCAGCAGTTACTTGCCCAAGTTAAAGCCACTGCACTTAATGCGCAAGAGCATCAAGATTTGCCGTTTGAGCGAATGGTTGAAGCGGTGGCTCCAGAGCGTAACCCAGCCCATAGCCCGATCTACCAAGTGATGTTTGCCTTGCAAAATATGCCGCAAGCCAGTGCTGTGCTAAAAGGGCTAACCCTGGACGTACTCAATGAACCCGTCACGACCGCGCAGTGTGATTTGAGCCTGCTGGTGAGTGAAGAGCAAGGAGAACTGCGTGGTCAGCTCAACTACGCCACGGCACTGTTTGCCCCTGCGCGCATTGAACGTTTGATTGGTTATTGGCAAACCGTGCTGCAAGGTATGCTTGCCGCGCCGCATACGCCAATCACCGCTTTGCCGATGTTGGATAGTGTTGAGCGCGAACAGGTGCTTTATCAATACAATCAAACCACTCATGAGTTTGGCCGCGCGATTTCCATTGCACAGCGGTTTGAAAACGTAGCGAATCGTTATCCCGATGCGATTGCGCTGGTGGAAGAGGAGACGCGTCTTACCTATCAAACCCTGAATGTGCTTGCCAACCAACTGGCCCATCGCTTGTTGCAACGTGGTATCCACTCTGGCGATACCGTGGCAGTGTGTATGGAGCGTTCGATTGAATTGGTGATTGCCGAGCTGGCTATCGTCAAATGTGGCGCGGTGTATGTGCCGATGGACATCAATGCGCCATTGGATCGTCAGCAGTTTATCGTGAGCGATAGCCGCGCACGATTGTTGTTGGTCGCAGAACAACCCGCCGACAAAACGCAGCCGTTGCCTTCTGCTGAATTAGCCATCGATCATCTGGTGGTCAGTCGTCAACTGAGTGCCCAAAGTGCGGGCAATTTTGCCAACGTAGCAACGGCCATCAGTGGCGATGCGCCAGCCTATATCATGTACACCTCAGGTTCGACCGGGCAGCCGAAAGGGGTGGTTGTGCCGCACCGCGCCATTAGCCGTTTGGTGCTTAACAATGGTTATTTGGAATTCAGTAGCCATGACCGCGTCGCGTTAGCTGCTAACCCAGCATTTGATGCCACCACCATGGAGATTTGGGGACCACTGCTCAATGGGGCGGCGGTTGTGGTGATCAGTAAAGAGCGACTGCTTAATCCTGATGCACTGGCTGATCATTTGGTCGAACAAGGAGTATCGGTCTTGTGGCTAACCGTTGGGCTGTTTAATCAATACGCCAGCGCTCTAGGCAAAGCGTTTGCTCAACTGCGCTATTTGATGGTCGGTGGTGATGTGCTTGATCCGCACACCATTCGCGACGTACTGACTCAACATGCGCCAAAACACCTGCTTAACGGATACGGTCCAACAGAAACAACGACCTTTGCGCTCACTCATGAGATCACGCAAGTTACCGATGTAAACCGTTCAATTCCGCTAGGCAAACCGATTGGCAATACCCAAGTGTATCTGCTGGATGAGCACCAAAATCCAGTGCCAATGGGTAGTGTGGGTGAGATTGTCATCGCGGGTGAAGGGGTAGCGTTGGAATATTTAGGCCAGCCGGAGCTGACTAAGCAACGCTTCTTGTTGAATCCATTTAGCCAACAACCGGGCGCGCGCATGTATCGCAGTGGCGATTTGGGCCGACGCTTAGCTGATGGCACGATAGAGTTTCTTGGCCGTAACGATTTTCAGGTCAAGATTCGTGGCTATCGTATTGAATTGGGTGAGATTGAAGCAGCGCTGCAAGCCTTGCCTGAAATCGATGATGCGATTGTGATTGCCCAAGGTGAAAGCGCCGCCAACAAACGTTTGATTGCCTATTTCACCAAAACGCCACACCAAGCGCTGACCAGCAATCAACTGAAAGTGGCGCTGCAACAGCATCTGCCTGCTTATATGGTGCCAAGTGCTTTTGTTGAGCTTAGCCAGTTGCCGCTGACGGCGAATGGCAAGGTCGATCGCAAAGCCTTACCTGAGCCAGACGATAATGCGTTGGCACACCATGAATATCAAGCACCGAAAGGGGCGTTAGAGCAGCAGTTAGCCGCCATTTGGTGTGAGTTGCTGGCGACGCCACAAGTAGGGCGTGATGACCATTTCTTTGAACTGGGCGGCCACTCTTTACTGGCGGTTCAACTGATTTCTCGCGTGAAAACCCAAACTGCGATCCCACTGACGATCGCGGATCTTTTTGACCATCCAACATTAAAAGCACTCGCAACACGTATGGCACTGATTAAGTTATCTGCCTTTAAGCAGAAGGATCTGGCTTCTGCGGCACAAAAATTGTTTAAGGGGAAAATCAATGGCTGATATGACCGATTTTGATCTTGAGAACCTCACACCAGAAGAGATGATGGCGCTGCTTGAGCAATTAGAAAGCCAAGGAGCCGAAATGGAACTGGAGCAAGAAAATGCTATCGCTCCTGCACACTTGGATACCTATCCTTTGTCTATGGCGCAGCAGCGTTTGTGGTTTTTGGCACAAATGGGCGATGCCAGCGACAGTGCCTACCTAATTGAAGGCGGCATTCGCCTGCAAGGTGAGTTGGATAAAGGAGCGCTGCAAGCAGCGCTCGATCAGGTGCTAATTCGCCATAGTGCTTTAAGAACCCGCATCGAAACATGCGATGGCACGCCGCTGCAAAAAATCGATACGCAGTTGCGTCAGTTTCCAATGACGCAAATCCAAATGAGTCGTGCAGCGGCGTTAGCGACGCCGTTTGCCCCAAAATTCGATTTGGAGCAGGGGCCATTAGTGGCGGCGCGTTTAGTCACGATTGAGCAAGATGAGCACGCACAAGATGAGCATTGGCTGCAGATCGCGATGCATCACATCATCTCCGATGGTTGGTCGATGAGCATTTTTACCGGTGAACTGAATGAGTGTTATCGCGCACTGGTAATGAATCAAGCGCCGCAACTGGCGCCACTTGCGATTGAATATGGTGACTTTGCTTTGTGGCAACGAGAGTCGCGTCAAGATGCGTTAGCGGAGCAGCAAGCTTATTGGCAAAACCAGCTTGCGGGCATTCCGGATTGCTTATCTCTACCGACCGATTTTCCTCGTCCCGCAGTGCAAAATTATCAAGGTGAGGTGGTTGATGTGGCGCTCGATAGCCAGTTAACCCACGCCATCAAATCTTTGGCGCAGGCGCAAGGTTGCACCTTATACATGACGCTACTGGCGAGTTGGTCAGCGCTGTTAGCCCGCCTTTCTGGACAAGATGACATTGTGGTCGGCTCACCAATTGCCGGCCGTATGCGCGAAGAAACCGAGCCTTTGATGGGTATGTTTGTTAACTCGCAAGCGATGCGTGTTGATCTTTCTCAGCCTGTAACAGCAGCAGAGCTGCTTGCGCAAGTGAAAGCCACCACCGTGGCGGCGCAAAGCCATCAAGAGTTGCCATTTGAAAAAGTGGTTGAGGCGATTGCACCTCAGCGCTCGTTAGCGCATAGCCCTATTTTCCAAGTGATGTTTGCCCTGCAAAACTTGCCGCAAGCGCAAGTGACTTTGCCTGGCTTAACCATCAGTGAATTGGCACAACCGGTTACGACCGTGAAGTTCGATTTAAGCTTAGTAGTGAGCGAGCAGGACGATCAAATAGTCGGTCAACTTAGCTTTGCTAGCGCGCTCTTTACGCCAGAAACCGCCCAGCGTTTGGTTGGTTATTGGCAAGCGCTTTTGGTGGCGATGGTAAGCGACGCTACTGCGCCAGTGCAATCTTTAACCATTATTTCTGCAAACGAAAAGCAGCAGTTACTTAGTGATCTCAATCCACTGTCTCGCCCTTTACAAAACGCGCAACTGATTCATCAAAAGGTGGAATGTTACGCGTACCAATCGCCTGATTCGGTTGCGGTAATGACCGACAATGACCATCTCACTTACGGTGATTTGAACACGCGCGCCAATCAGCTTGCGCACTGGATGGTTCAACAAGGTGTTGGCAGCGAAAGCCGCGTGGCACTCTGCTTTGACCGCAGTTGTGAGTGGATTGTTGCGATGCTCGCGACACTCAAAGCGGGCGCAGGTTATGTGCCGATGGATCCAGCTTATCCGGCAGAGCGTATCGCTTACATGCTCAGTGACAGCCAGCCACAGTTGGTGCTGAGCGATGGCTATGTGGATATCACGCAGATGCTGACTACCAATGCACAGGCATCTGATGCGGAACAGCGCTTTAGCGGCAAAGTGGTTAATGTCACGACTGACGCCGCGCTTTGGCAACATGCGAGCAAAGAGAATCTGAGCGTTGAAGGTTTAACGCCAAATAATTTGGCCTACATCATTTATACCTCTGGTTCGACTGGGTTACCGAAAGGGGTCATGGTTGAACATGGTCAGCTCAATAATTTGATCGAATGGCACCAAGAGACGTTCCAAGTCGGCGCTGGCACCTGCACATCTGCCTTAGCTGGTATGGGCTTTGATGCTGCGGTATGGGAAATTTGGCCATCATTGACGGCAGGGGCGTGCATTACGATGCCAACGCTCGCGGTCTCGAAAGATCCAGAAGCGCTGCTGACCTGGTGGCAGGCACAGCCCATTGAAGTGGGCTTTTTATCGACGCCGATTGCTGAGTTGGCGTTCGCTCGCGAGGTTCAACCTCAAAAATTACGTGCGCTGCTCGTTGGCGGGGACAAGCTTAATCGCCTTGCTCCAGCCAGTGCGACCTATTCGCTGTTTAATAACTATGGTCCAACCGAGACGACCGTGGTTGCCACCTCTGGCCTGATATCTGCGCAGCAGAGCAGTTTGCCAATTGGCCGTCCGCTCACCAATACCAGCGTCTATTTACTGGATGCTTATGGTCAATTGGTGCCGCGTGGAGTGGTGGGCGAAATCTACATTGGTGGCGCTGGCGTGGCGCGCGGCTATGTCAATCGCCCCGACATGACTAACGAGCGCTTTGTTGTCGATCCATTTAGCGATAAACCCAATGCCCGCATGTATCGCAGTGGCGACCTTGCACGTTGGAACCAAGATGGCACGCTTGAATTTCTTGGTCGTAACGATGACCAAGTGAAAATCCGTGGTTTTAGGATTGAACTGGGTGAAATTGCAGCCGTATTGCAGCAGCAACAGAGTATTGAAGAAGCGGTCGTCGTGGCGCGAAGCGACGGTCAACAGCAACGCCTAGTAGCGTACTTTACTGCTAACAATGGCGATGGCGCTCGCCAGCTCGACATTGATGAGTTGCGCAGCGCCTTGGATGAGGTGTTACCCGATTACATGGTGCCGGCAGCCTTTGTCGCACTCGACACCATGCCACTGACTGCCAACGGCAAAATAGATAAAAGAGCGCTGCCTAAACCGGACGATTCTGCGTTTGTGCGCCGCGCCTACAGTGCGCCGCAAGGGGAACTGGAATGTCAACTGGCTGCGATTTGGAGCGTGCTACTCGGTGTTGAGCAAGTGGGCCGTGAGGATAACTTCTTTGAATTGGGTGGCCATTCGTTAATGGCGACGCAATTGGCGGCGCGCATTCGCAGTGAGCTTGGGTTGGAGTTGTCGTTGACCACGCTGTTTGCGCATCCCCAATTAAGTGCGTTAGCGAGCGAACTGGCGCTCAGTAATCATCAATTGCAAGAGGCTACTTCGTTAGCACTTCGCCCACTCACTGCAGCACATGAGGGTGATATTCCGCTCTCATTAGCTCAGCAGCGGTTGTGGTTCCTTGCGCAAATGGAGCCAGAGTCGCAAGCGGCTTACACCATTTCCGGTGGAGTACGTTTGGTGGGTAACCTGAGCATGATGGCATTACGTCAAGCTCTGAACGATATTATGCAGCGTCACGGCACTTTGCGTACTCGTATTGACTATCGTGATGGCAAGGCCGTGCAAGTGGTTGATCCGCTGGCAGGAGAGTTTCCTTTGCTGGTGGTGGAGCAAGGTGACAATGTCACGTTTAATCCTCACTTTGACCTTAATAAAGGGCATTTGGTCGCAGCGCAATTAGCCAAAGTGAGTGACCAAGAACATCATCTCTTTATTGCGATACACCATGTGATTGCCGATGGCTGGTCGATGGGCATTTTGATTTCGGAATTGACCCAAGGTTATCAGGCGCACCTGCGTGGACAGGTGGCAGCACTAGCGCCACTGGCAATTCAGTACACGGATTTTGCCTTGTGGCAGCAACACTATTTGAGTGGTGAACAGCTGACTGCGCAGCAAGAGTATTGGGTGGCGCAATTGAGTGGTGCGCCGGAGTGTTTAACTCTGCCAAGCGATTTCGTTCGTCCTATGCAGCAGCAATACCAAGGCGACCATGTGGCCGTGCAGTTAGATGCACAACTCACTCAAGGGCTGCACAATGTGGCAAAACGCCATGGCGCAACCCTGTTTATGACCTTGATGGCAAGTTGGGCTGCCTTAATGGGCAGACTGGCCAATCAAGATGATGTGGTGATTGGCACGCCTGTTGCGGGACGAACTCGCACCGAAGTGGAGCCTTTGATTGGCATGTTTGCTAATACTCAAGCGATTCGCGTCAATGTGGCTGATAGCCTCACTGCCAGCGATGTGATTGCCCAAGTCAAAGCTACTTTGGTGGGCGCGCAAGATTATCAAGATCTGCCGTTTGAACAAGTGGTGGAAGCGGTCGCACCAAGTCGTAGTTTGGCGCATAACCCGATTTTTCAGGTGATGTTTGGCTTGCAAAACCTTCCGCGCAGCGAGTTTGATCTGCCGGGGCTGACGGTTACCCCAATCGATAGCGACCTGCGCAGTGCGCAATTTGATTTGAGCTTAATGCTTAATGAGCACGAGGGTGAAATTAGCGGCTTCTTGAACTTTGCGACCTCGCTCTTTACTCGTGCCACGATCGAGCGTTATGTCGCATGTTGGCAGCGTTTATTGCATGCACTAGTGGCCGATAGTGAACATCTCACCGTGGCTAAGATGCTGCTGATTGATGAGCAAGAAAAGCACACCGTGCTCGAAGGTTTTAATCAAACCGAAAAAGCCTACCCAACCGAGACCTGCATTCAGCAGCGCATTGAAGAGACCGTTGCTCGTCTGCCGCACCAAGTGGCGGTGCAGAGCGAGCAAGGTTTTACGCTGCCAACTGAACTCACCTTTGCTGAGCTAAACGCACACGCTAACCAATTGGCTCATTGGCTGGTGAAACAGGGCGTTCGTCCCGATAGCCGTGTAGCGGTTTCACTCGAACGCAGCAGCGAATTGGTGGTGGCACTCGTGGCGATTTTAAAAGCCGGTGGCGCGTATGTACCGATGGATCCCGGTTATCCCGAAGATCGCTTGGAATACATGGTGCAAGATAGCCAACCGGTGGTGCTGATTACCACCAATGAACTGCGCAGCCGTGTGGGGGCGATTCCAGCATCTGTCCAAGTAGTGAATTTCGCAGGGGAATTACCGTGGGCGAGTGAATCGACGCAGAACCTCGACCCTAACGCGCTGGGACTTACGTCCCGTCACTTGGCGTACATCATTTACACCTCAGGCTCGACCGGTAAACCCAAAGGCGTGATGAACGAACATTGCGGTGTGGTAAACCGTTTAAGTTGGATGGTGGATGATTACGGTTTTAATTGCGATGACGTGATTTTGCAGAAAACCCCATTTAGCTTTGATGTGTCGGTGTGGGAATTCTTTGCACCGCTGTGGGTAGGTGCCACGTTAGTGATGGCCAAACCGGAAGGGCATAAAGACCCAAGCTATCTGCGTGAGTTGATTGAACGTCGCCATGTGTCGATTTTGCACTTTGTACCACCGATGCTGCAGATGTTCTTGGAAGGCACGGAACATCCCCGTTGTCCAAGCCTGCGTTTGATGTTCTGTAGTGGTGAGGCGTTACCTGCTGAAACCATTCGCCGCACCTACCAAACACTGCCTCATGTTGAGCTGCATAATCTTTATGGCCCAACCGAAGCGGCGGTCGATGTGACCCAATGGCATTGTCCGCGGGATTTAATCGGCGATAGAGTCTCTATCGGTTCCTCAGTCGCTAATACCCGCATGTATGTGCTTGATAGCCAAGGTCAACCTGCGCCTTTGGGCGTAGCGGGGGAAATTTTTATCGGCGGCGTGCAAGTGGCGCGCGGCTATCTTAACCGCGACGACTTAACTGCGGAGCGTTTTGTGTGTGACCCGTTTGTGGCTGATGAAAATGCCACTATGTACAAAACCGGTGATGTGGGACGCTGGCTGGCTGATGGCACCATTGAGTATCAAGGGCGTAACGACGACCAAGTGAAAATCCGCGGCTTCCGTGTTGAGCTTGGCGAGATTTCCTCTGCGCTGAAAGGATGCACGGATGTGCTCGAAGCCGTGGTGATTGCTCGTGGCACCAGTGCCAACAAGCAGCTGGTGGGTTACTTTACCTCGGAGCAAGTGCTTTCAATTGAAGCGATTAAAGCGCAGATGGGCGAGCGTTTGCCAGAGTACATGGTGCCAGCGGCACTGATGCAAATCGAGGCGATTCCACTCACGCCAAACGGCAAAATGGATCGCAAAGCATTGCCAGAGCCAGCGGAAGAAGCCTTTGTGCGCCGGGTTTATGTTGCGCCGCAAGGCGAGCAAGAGCACTTATTGGCGTCACTTTGGCAACAACTGCTGGGTATTGAACAAGTGGGGCGCTTTGACAGTTTCTTTGAACTGGGCGGGCACTCATTGCTGGCGATTCAACTGATTGAAAACTTGCGCCGTCAAGGTTGGGAGCTGAAAATCAAGGCGCTCTTTAGTCAACCAGTATTGGCCGACGTAGCAACAAGCTTGGTGGCTCAGTGCCAACAAGTGGTCATCGCCGAGAACTTGATTCCGCAGACTTGCCATTACATTACGCCGGATCTGCTGCCATTAGTGACATTGTCACAAAAAGAGATCGATCAGATCGCTAAACAGGTGCCTGGCGGCATGAGCAATATTCAAGATATTTACCCACTCGCGCCACTGCAAGAAGGGATGCTGTTCCACCATATGTTGGCAACCCAAGGTGACCCGTATGTCAGTCGCTTTATTCAAGCGTTTACACAGCAGGAGTCACTGGAAAAATTCGTTAGCGCACTGAATCAAGTGGTCGCGCGTCACGATATTTTACGTACGGCAATGGCTTGGGAAGGTCTGCAAGAGCCAGTACAAGTGGTATGGCGTAGCGCTGAAATCACGATTCAAGACCTGGTGCTCGATGGTGAAGAGGATGTGGCGCTGGCGCTGCAACGTCACTTTGCTCCAGAATTTACGCGGATGGACTTGCATCACGCGCCGTTAATTCAAGCTTATCGTGTTGAAGATAAAGCCAATGGACGTTGGTTACTCTGCTTGTTGATTCACCATTTGTGTAACGACCACACAACGCTAGAGTTGATGGTGGCTGAAGTGATGGCGATCTTAAGTGGCAAAGAAGAGCAACTGACTCCTTCTGTACCATTTCGTCAGTTTGTGGCGCGTACGCGCATGGCGCAAGAAGACGAAGTGCATCAAGCTTATTTCCGTCGTGAACTCGCCCATATCGATGAGCCATGCGCTCCGTTTGGTTTGCTTGAGGCGGATCTGGCCCAAGAGACGCAGCAGCATATCGAGCTGCCCGACGATTTGGCTCAGCGTATTCGCGCTTTAGTGAGCGAGCAGCACATCAGTGCCGCCTCTCTGTTCCACTTAGCGTGGGGTATCGTGCTGTCCCATGCGGTGGGGCGCAATGAAGTGGTGTTTGGTACGGTACTGTTTGGCCGGATGAATGCGGGCGAATCGGCCGATAAAGCCTTGGGGATGTTCTTAAATACCTTACCGGTGCGCTTACACCTGCAAGGGCAAAGTATCGCGCACGCACTTAAAGCGACGCATCAAACCTTGGCGGAGCTGTTAGAACATGAACATGCACCGCTCTCATTAGCGCAGCAATGCAGTGGTTTGCCGGCGAAAACGCCGCTCTTTAGCAGCATGGTTAACTACCGTTACCAAGCGGCTGCCGATGAGCAAAACGATGCCTCTTTCGCTAGTGAGGTGATCTTCAGCGAAGAGCGCACCAGCTATCCAGTGAGCATGAACATCAACGATCATATTGGTGCAGGCTTTTCTCTTGATGTGCACGTTGAACGCTCAGTTGGCGCGCAGCGCGTTGGACAAATGCTGATCACGGCGCTTGAACAGCTGGTTGCCGATACATCCGCTCCTGTTGAATCAATTCAAGTGCTGGCGCAGACAGAACGTGAGTGGGTGCTAGAAGGGTTTAACCAAACCGACAAAGCCTACCCAACCGAAACTTGCATTCAGCGGCGCATTGAAGAGACCGTTGCTCGTCTGCCGCACCAAGTGGCGGTACAGAGCGAGCAAGGTTTTACACTGCCAACCGAGTTAACCTTTGCTGAGCTAAACGCGCACGCTAACCAACTGGCTCACTGGCTGGTGAAGCTGGGCGTTCGTCCCGATAGCCGCGTGGCGGTTTCACTTGAGCGCAGCAGCGAATTGGTGGTGGCGTTAGTCGCAATTTTAAAAGCCGGTGGCGCGTATGTACCGATGGATCCCGGTTATCCAGAAGATCGCTTGGAATACATGGTGCAAGATAGCCAACCGGTGGTGCTGATTACCACCAATGAACTGCGTAGCCGCCTAGGTTCGATTCCAGCATCGGTACAAGTGGTTAATTTTGCGGGTGAATTACCGTGGGCAAATGAGTCACAGCAGAACCTCGACCCTAACGCGCTGGGACTTACATCGCGTCACTTGGCGTACATCATTTACACCTCAGGCTCGACCGGTAAACCCAAAGGCGTGATGAACGAGCATCGCGGCGTGGTGAACCGTTTAAGCTGGATGGTGGATGACTACGGCTTTAACCGTGATGACGTGATTTTACAGAAAACCCCATTTAGCTTTGATGTGTCGGTGTGGGAATTCTTCGCACCGCTGTGGGTTGGAGCTACGTTAGTGATGGCCAAACCGGAAGGTCACAAAGACCCAAGCTATCTGCGTGAGTTGATTGAACGTCGTCATGTGTCGATTTTGCACTTTGTACCACCGATGCTGCAGATGTTCTTGGAAGGCACGGAACAATCACGTTGTCCAAGCCTGCGTTTGATGTTCTGTAGTGGTGAAGCGCTTCCCGCTGAAACCATTCGCCGCACCTACCAAACACTGCCTCATGTTGAGCTGCATAACCTTTACGGCCCAACCGAAGCGGCAGTCGATGTAACCCAATGGCATTGTCCGCGGGATTTAGTCGGCGATAGAGTCTCTATCGGTTCATCGGTTGCTAATACGCGAATGTATGTTCTTGATAGCCAGGGTCAACCAGCGCCTCTGGGCGTAGCAGGTGAAATCTTTATCGGCGGCGTGCAAGTGGCGCGTGGCTACCTGAACCGTGACGACTTAACCGCTGAGCGTTTTGTGCGTGACCCGTTTGTTACAGATCCTAATGCCACCATGTACAAAACCGGTGACGTTGGACGCTGGCTGGCGGATGGCACCATTGAGTATCAAGGGCGTAACGATGACCAAGTGAAAATCCGCGGCTTCCGTGTTGAACTGGGCGAAATTTCGTCTGCCTTGAAAGGATGCGCGGATGTGCTCGAAGCGGTCGTGATTGCTCGTGGAACCAGTGCCAACAAGCAGCTGGTGGGTTACTTTACTGCTGAGCAAGTGCTTTCAATTGAAGCGATTAAAGCGCAGATGGGCGAGCGTTTGCCAGAGTACATGGTGCCAGCGGCACTGATGCAAATTGAGACGATTCCACTGACGCCAAACGGCAAAATGGATCGCAAAGCGTTGCCAGAGCCAGCGGAAGAGGCGTTTGTGCGTCAGCAATTTGTGGCAGCGCAAACCGAGATGGAATTGATGCTAGCACTTGTGTGGCAAGAGCTATTGGGCATTGCGCAGGTGGGGCGTTTCGACAATTTCTTTGAACTGGGCGGGCACTCTTTATTGGCGGTAAAACTGGTCAATCAGTTGCAACAGCGCGGGCTAAATCTCGATTTAGCGACCTTGTTTAGCACGCCAGTGATGAGTGAATTAGCACAGAGACTGGCTCATCAAGAGCAAGCGAGCCAAAACCCAGCGGGTAGCGATCGTTTAACCATCGCATTTCGTGATACTGGCAATGAGACTCCGCTGTTTATCGTGCCGGAAGCGAGTGGTGAAACCCTCTATGGCCCGCTGCTAACGGCTCATATTGATGAGCAGATCCCTGTCTATGGTCTGGTCGCGCCAGATCGCCGCAAGCCGTCGCTAAAAACCGTGCAAAAAGTGGCAGAGCATTATGTTCGCGCGATTCGTCAAGCTCAGCCCCATGGTCCCTATCGCCTAGTGGGTTGGTCATTTGGCGGCACCATGGCGTACGAAATTGCCGCTCAATTGATTGGTCAAGATGAGCAGATTGAATTTTTGGGCATCATCGACCGCTGGGCGATAGCGCCGCAGTTTGAACGAGATCATCACCAAGGCATGCGCTTTGCCGATATTGAGCAAGAAATCGCCTTTATGAGTCGTGAGATTGTCGAATATCAAGTGGTTAACGGCACTTATTCAGGAGTCTGCGACGAGGACATTCGTGTGCTACTGACGGAAAGTGAACGATGGCAGGACCATTTCTGTCTGGCACAAAAAATGGGTATCTTACCGGCGGATTGGAATGCAGAATATTATTATAACTGGCTGATTCATCGAAGAGATTTGCTCCATGCAGATTATCAGGCACCAAGTTTACCTGTGGTTCTCGACCTATTTGTTGCCCAGCAACGCCCCGTTGAAGAGCAAGGATTGCACGATCCTTATCTGGCGTGGGATCAGGTACTGCCTAGCGATGCAATTCGCGTCATGCCATTAGCTGGAGAACACCAATTGCTCATTTCTGAGCCTTATGTCGCAACCACTGGTGCTGCGATTAGCCAAGCCATACAGGCTCGTGCCAATCACAAAGATGCGCAGTCGAATCACACCTATGATCCGGTGGTGAAATTGCAACTCGGTAAAGGCGATTGCGCTCAGGTGTTCTGTATTCCAGGCGCTGGCGATAATGTGTTTAGTTTTATGGACTTAGCACAACAATTAGGCGATGACGTGAGTATCTATGGTCTGCAACCGCGCGGTTTGTGGGGCAAAGAAGCTCCGCATGCCTCAGTGGAAGCCGCCGCTAGATTCTACTGTCACGCGTTACAAAAACATCTTAGCGATCAACCGCTGCATATCGTGGGTCACTCGTTTGGTGGCTGGGTGGCATTAGAACTGGTCAATCAGTTAGAGGCGATGGGCATTGCTGTTGCGTCGCTGACCATTGCAGATTCTCGCGTACCCAATCCGAAGCAGCAAGAGTACACCGATGTGGCGGCGATGATGAAATTGGTTTCTCTGTTTGAGATGCAGGGCGTTGAACTGCATTTGTCGGCAGAAATTTTGGAGTCACTGTCGTTTCGTGAGCGTTTACGCCGAGTACATCAGAGTTTGATCGCTCAGCGTGTTATGCCTACGACCTCAAGAATTGAGCATTTAGAGGGGATATTCCGCGTTTTTGCAACCAATATTCGTACCAGTTATTGGCCTGAACGTCAGCCCCAAGCACCTATAGGGCTACTGCTTTCTCAAGAAGCGACCGAAGGACAACATCAGGGTTGGTTCACTTGGCACCCAACTATTCAGATAGAACAGTCGCTTGCTAATCATGTGCGTTTGTTAAAAGCGCCTTACGTTCAACAACTTGCTCAGCTGATTGCGTTATAGGCGAGCTTATGGCTGCCCAGCGTGCTGGGCAGCGTTGCCATCATTGAGGTTGCCTTATGGCACCTTATGGATAAACACCGAGGTTAAAGATGTTTAAATCCATTTTATTACGTTTTAAATGGCCGATTTTAACGGCAACGTTTTTCAGCATTTTGGGCGCGTTAGCGGGCCTAGGGATGTTGAAGATTATTACTACTCAGCTTGCGGCGCTCAGTGAATCTCATCACATCAACTGGAATGATTTTGCTCTGTTTGTTTCTGCGGTACTGGGCGTGCTGCTGTTTGGGTTGGGTTCGCGTTACTTGCTGGCGAAATTGAGCGCTCAAGTGGTGTATGAGTTTCGTGATGAGTTAGCTAGACGCTTACTCTGTACTCAATATGCGACCATAGAACGCCTTGGTGGACATCGTATCCTTGCCGCGATGAAAACCGATGCAGCTAAGCTTTCTGATGGGCTGCTGATCATGCCGGGCTTCATCTACAGTTTTGTTACTGTGTTGCTTTGTCTTGGCTATTTGGTCTTTCTTTCTTGGCAACTGTTTAGTGTGGTGTTTGTGCTGATCACGGCCATTGTGTTACTGGCTCGCCTGTTCTTGGGAATCGGTTTGCGCCACTACCGTATCTTACGTGGTCATGAAGATGAACTGTTTGATGGTTTAACGACGCTTGTTAATGGCGCGAAGGAACTCAGCATTAATGCCAAACGGCGCAAATTTGTTTACCAAAGTATTTTGCTACGTAATTTCGCCGATATTAAAGAGCGCAGTATTAAAGTCTCAGTGCTGTTTACGATGTTAAATAGCATGGCATCAACGTTAGTGTTCTTTGTGATTGGTGTGATTGTCTTTGGGGCGGCTAATTATTGGTCAGAAATATCACTCAATACGATAGTTAGCTTTGTATTAACCATATTATATATGATTAATCCTCTGGAGAGTGTGGTCGGATCTTTAAATCAAATGAGTGATTTCTCTGCTTCTTATCGCAATATCGAAAATCTGGATTTAAATAATTCATCTAATTTTGCGATACGTATCCAGAATGATGCAAATACAGTTGATATAAAACAGTGGAATGAAATTAAAATAAGCCAACTTTGTTTTGAGTATGAAAATAGCGGTCTTGATGATTATCATTTTTCTGTCGGGCCTATTACAACTCAACTTAAACGGGGTGAAGCAGTGTATTTAACTGGCGGTAATGGCAGTGGAAAATCCACATTCGCTAAATTACTGCTCGGCTTGTATCAAGCCACCAGCGGTACGATTAGTTTGGATGATAAGCCAATACGTCAGGTGGATGAACTGCAGAGTTATCAAGGATTATGTTCAGCAATATTTTCAGATTTTCATCTTTTTAATCATGTGCTTGCACCAAATGGTGAATTGGCAAAAGACGAAGATATTGTGCCGTTTCTACAACAGTTAGAGATGGATAATAAGGTTTCTACGTATCACGGGTGTTTCTCATCGACGGCTTTGTCTCAAGGCCAGAAGAAACGCTTGGCGTTAGTTATGTCGTATATTGAAGATTGTCCGATTTGTTTATATGACGAATGGGCAGCAGACCAAGACCCAAGATATAGAGAGCTTTTTTATACTGAAATTATTCCGCAATTAAAACGTCAAAATAAACTTGTATTAGTAATTACACACGATGATAAATATTTTGAATTAGCTGATCAGCTATTGCGCTTCGAAAGTGGCCATTTGGTTGAGGATATTCGTTTGTCAGAAAGTAAAGTTAATTTTGACCCAATATTTTCGTAAATAAATGTAAATAAAATAACAATAATGGATAACCAAATATTTGGTTATCCACATCACTTGAAAGTAACGTTTAGGCTTTGATTGTTTGTCTTTTTGTTTCATACAAAAAGGCCCATTATAATTTGTAAAATGCGGGTTATTAAATATGGAAAAACAACACCGTTTGTCACTATTACGTGATGAGACGTTAGCTATGCCATTGTCTTCTGCTCAACAGGGAATGTGGTTTGCTCAGCAATTGAATTTAGACGCCAATCCCAAAGTGTTTAAAATCACCGAATATTTGCAAATTGATGGAGAAGTCGAGGTATCGGTTCTTCTCAATGCTTTTCAACACACGCTCAAAGAAACCGAATCTTTCCAACGTATTTTTTACACAGGCAAAATGGGGCCGTTACAGCAGACGGTCGTTCATCAGCCCTACGTTATTCCAGTCATTGATTGCAGTGAGGCCGCCGATCCGCAGCAAATGGCCCGCGATTGGGTGGAGAATGAAAGCCAGAGTGCATGGGATTGGGATTACGACCGCCTGTTTTCTCTCGCGGTGTTGAAATTAAGTCCAACCTGTTTTTGGTATTTCGCCTGTGCCCATCATTTGATTATTGATGGTTTTGGCGCTCAATTACTCTCATCTCGCGTAGCACAGGTATACAGTGCCATGATGGCTGATGAGCCTATTCCTGAATGTGATTTTACCTCGCTCAGCAAAGTGTTAGAGAGCGAAGAACGTTATCGTGCTAGTAATGCCTACCAGAAAGATCGTCAATATTGGCTCGATCAGATGGCGGGAATGCCGACACCACTGAGTTTGTGTGAACGCCGTGCAGTGTGCACGGGCATTGTTCGCCGTCAATCATACTTGCCTGAAGAAACACATCAAGCATTGCGCCGCTTAGCCGCTGACCTTGGTACGCCTCTGCCACAACTGCTTATCGCCTTGACTGCGCTGTTTTTGTATCGCATAACGGGTGAGCAAGATCTACTGGTAGGGTGTCCAATGACAGGGCGCAGTAGCAAAGTCGCCCGCCGTTATGCAGGAATGATGTCGAATGTGCTACCGCTGCGCTTAGCGATTGATCCTAATGGAACTTTAGCTGATTTAGTGGAGCAAGTTCAGGGGCGTGTTTTAAGTATGGTGCGTCACCAAAATTATCGTGGGGAAGAGCTTAGTCAGGAGTTAGGATTAACTAAGGTCGACGACGCCTTAGTGCTCACTCATATTAATATTTTGCCGTTTGAATACGACATGACCTTTGCTGGTTTGCCTGTGCAAGCCAACAACGTCTCATTGGGGCCTCTCGATGACTTGTCAATCAACGTCTGTGACCGCGGCGCAGAGCACGGATTAGAGCTGTGCATCGATGCTAATCGCACGCTTTATGATGATGCGACTCTGGATGGACACTTTCAGCGCTTAATGCATTTTTACACCGCAGTGACCAAAGTATCGCAGCAATCAAGTTTAGCCGACTACCCGATTATGATGCGCGAAGACTTAGCTCAATGGCAGCGCTGGAATGACACTGTGCAAGATTTTGGTCCGCATCAGCCGGTGTTTCGTCTTTTTGAACAACAAGTTGAGCAAACGCCCCACGCCATCGCACTTTCCGTTGAAGAAGGGCAGCTCACTTACGATGCGCTCAATCGACGAGCTAACCAATTGGCGCACTATTTGCGTGAACGGGGCGTAGGCCCTGAAGTGAAAGTGGCTGTGTGTTGTGATCGCAGTTGGGATTGGCTGATTGCCATGGTTGCAGTGTGGAAGGCGGGCGGCGCGTATGTGCCGATTGACCCTGCCTATCCAATGGAACGCATCGACTACATTATGCAAGATTGTGCGCCGCAGTTTTTACTCTCTGATGGCGTGGTGTCCTTTGAAGAGCAGCAAAGCCCGGTTGAAGTGCTGCACATGTCCGATGATGAAGTGTTATGGATGTTTGGCAGTGAAGAAAACCCAAGCCATGAACAGTATGAAGCTAATCATCTCGCCTACATCATTTACACCTCGGGTTCGACGGGTAAACCGAAAGGGGTGATGGTGGAACACTGCACCTTAACCAACTTGGTTCATTGGCATAACCAAGCATTCGCGGTGACCTCTGCAAGCGTAGTGTCGAGCGTGGCTGGTATGGGGTTTGATGCGACGGTTTGGGAAGTGTGGCCTGCGCTTTGTGTTGGCGGTGAGCTTTGTGCGCCCAAACTTGAGGTAACGCGCGACCCGCAACAACTATTGAATTGGTGGGTGAATCAACCGGTTCAATTGAGCTTTTTGCCCACTCCGATTGCTGAACTGGCGTTTGCGCAGAATGTCGCACCAGCCACGTTGAAAACTTTACTGGTGGGGGGCGATAAGTTGACACGCAATGCGCCGCCCGAGGCCCATTACGAACTGGTGAACAACTATGGTCCGACCGAAACCACAGTGGTGACGACATCAGGTGCCATGACCAATGCGGATATTTTGCATATTGGGGCACCTATCGCTAACAGTCGCATCTATGTGTTAGATGAGCAACACAAACGTGTACCTTGTGGTGTGACCGGCGAAATCTATATTGGTGGTGCTGGTGTTGCGCGTGGCTATGTTAATTTGCCAGAGCAGACCGCCAGTCGATTCCTGCCTGATCCGTTTGCTGATTTGCCTTACGCGCGCATGTATCGTACCGGTGACTTAGCGCGTTGGTGCCCTGATGGCACGCTGGAATATCGTGGTCGCAATGATAGCCAAGTGAAAATCCGCGGTTTTCGAATTGAACTTGGCGAGATTGCTCATAGTGTACAAGCCTGTCAAGGCGTTGAGCTTGCCGTGGTCACGGTAGAAAAAGAAGCTCAAGATCAGCGTATTATTGCTTATTTTACCGTTAATCAAGCTATCGAGTCGACGCCAACACCTAATGCTCTCCATCAAGAGCTGGCACAAAAACTACCGAGTTACATGATGCCTTCGGCTTATGTTGAATTGGCGCAGATGCCGCTGACCGCGAACGGAAAAGTCGATTATCGCGCTCTGCCTAAACCGACTGAAGGGGCGTTTATTCAGCGTGAATATGAAGCGCCACAGGGTGAGGTTGAGCTGCGCATGGCGCAGATTTGGCAACACTTACTGGGCGTAAACCGGGTTGGTCGTCAAGACAACTTCTTTGAATTAGGTGGGCACTCACTGCTGGCGGTGCAATTGATTGACCAACTGCGCCAGCATGGTGATGAGTTGTCGATTAAGGCACTGTTTACTCACCCAACGTTGGCGCAATTGGCCACGCAGGTGAATAATTCTGTGCTAGATCCGACGGTCATTGAGGGCCTTGATACCGATCAACCAGACGTTCTGGAGCCATCCCAGCACAATGAGTTGACTCCGTTACAAAAAGACATTCTTCAGCATCGATTGCGCGCTGAACAGGCAGCAGAGCCATTACTTGCCTTACATGAGCGCTATCGTCACCCCGATTACCTCACTCAATTGGTTTTGCCCATGCGTGAAAATGGCACGCAAACGCCGCTATTTTATTTCGGTGATGATGATGAAAATCAGGCTTGGCTTGAGCAATTGAGTATCGCCCTTGACCCGCGCGTTCCGGTTTATCGCTTGCGTTGTGGTGAGCAAGTTTTGCCCCAACTGAATACGTTGCAAAAACTGGCTGAGTACTACGTTCTCGCAATTCGTCAGTGCCAGCCCCAAGGGCCATATCAATTGATTGGCCGCGGTGCAGCAGGAATGATTGCTTATGAAGTGGCAACACAGCTGATGGGGGTGGATCAAGAGGTTCGTTACTTAGGTCTGATTGATTGTTGGGCCGCGACAACTCAAGCACAGCAATTGCGTCTTAGCGAACATTCACCAGTTTCTGTGGTGCCATTACTGAATGCTCATACCGGGCAGGCTTGGATTGAGCATGAATATCAGATTCATCGTTTACCTCTCTCGTTAAATCTGTTTGTTTCGCGAGCCACTGACAGTACTCTCGGTTGGGAACACTATTATGCCGTAACAGAATTGGCATTGACGATCGGTAGCGCGAACGCGGCTTATATCACGCCAAATCAAGTTGCCGAGCAGTTAAACCGTGATTTGTTGGATGGGCCTGTTGTGACAGGATTACCCCATTATGACCCATTGATTCCATTGCAAACGGGGACGCGTGATGGCGATATTGCCATTTGTATTCCTGGTGGTGGCGACAATGTATTTGCTTTTATTGATCTGGTGGAGCAAATGGATAACGCCATGTCGGTGTATGGATTACAGCCGCGGGGATTATGGGGCGATTTGCCAGCACACACGCAAGTGCAAGCAGCAGCTCACTGTTACCTTAACGCCATTTTGCCATTGTTAGTGAAAGACCAAGGAATTGGAGAGAAAACGCTAGGGCGCAAAGTTCATATTATTGGTCACTCTTTTGGGGGATGGGTTGCGCTCGAATTAACGCAACTGTTGGAAGCCAAGGGCGTTGAGGTAGTTGAATTGGTGATGGCGGATACTCAGCCACCACAGGCCGTGCAACGGGAATATACCGACCTAGAAGTGATCGCCTATTTGGCGGGGTTAATGGAGATGCACGGGGTTTCACTGCCGATGACTTGGGAGATCTTAGAAACCTTAGAACCTGCGATGCGGATCGAAAAAGTGTATCAACAGTTGGTAAGTAAAGGTGTGTTGCCTGCCAACACTACGCCAGCACAATTTGCTGGGATAGTGCGTGTGTTCGCTGCTAACTTGCGAACTGGTTATCAACCTGAACAGTGGCCAGCTGCTCCGATTAAGCTGCTACTCTCGAGCCAAACGAGTGAGGCACAATTGAATTCAACCAAGCTTGGTTCTGAGCAAACACTCTGGTTAAAACATTTACCCAAATTAGAGGTGGCGCATTCAGCTGTGAATCATATGCAGTTGTTAAAGAAAAACCATGTTCATCAATTAATGGAACTGATTCATATTAAGTATTGATATATTTTAAATATCGACTTTGTAAAAAATGAATATCAATGTTTTTAATGGCAGATAATTCAAGGTTAGCTATTGGTGTATATACAGTGCGAATCTAATTGTTATATTAGGCTCTTGGTTTTTAATGGATGTGATATTTTATAATTTACTAATATTCATGTTTCATGAAATATTAAATTGTAGTGGGATATTCATCCCAAAAACAAATATTCTAAATAATAATCATCAGTTCAAGTATTAATCAGTGCCTAATTGGAGTAGTCTATCAATTAAATTGTACCGTATTATACCTTTTCTTAAAGGTTAAGTCTGCTTATGTGGTGAGTGTTAACTTCACTGATATGGTTCCTTATTAACGTATTTTGATTATTAGATTCATTTTTTCGAATGTACTTTATTGTTGATTTTTAAAAACTTAACCCTGTAATTCCCATTATAGGGTTATTTTTATTTTTGTATTTATTTTGTTAAAAATTGTGTTCATTTGCGGCCTTTTAAATTTGTAGAGGGCTATATTTACGTGTGTGTAATAGAGAGTTTATATCTATGATTGATCTGAATCGTTCATCAATTTATGCCGGTGAACAGCAGAACCTTGTATTACCTTTATCCGCCGCTCAAAGAGGCATGTGGTTTGCTCAGCAATTAAATAATGAAGCCAATGCCAAAGTCTTCAAAGTTATCGAATATATGGACATTGATGGCCATATTAATTCTGATTTGTTGGTTCGGGCCATTGTTCAAACCC
Source organism: Vibrio tritonius (assembly GCF_001547935.1). NCBI lineage: Bacteria > Pseudomonadati > Pseudomonadota > Gammaproteobacteria > Vibrionales > Vibrionaceae > Vibrio > Vibrio tritonius. The sequence continues at coordinate 1,789,006 of NZ_AP014635.1, read as the reverse complement.
ATCAGGAAACCGATGCATTTCAGTTTAATTTTGAAATGGGATCGCACGGTGAGGTGCACCAAGTGTACGCGCCAAGAAGTTGTTTGGTTCCGCAAGTCGATGTGAGTCAAGCGCCCGATCCAGCGGCCGCAGCCCTTGAATGGATCGCGCATGAAAGCGAGCGCCGTTTTGACCCGTTGTTTGGTCCGCTCTGTTCATTTGCCGTGATAAAGTTAAGTGAAGATCGTTATTGGTACTTCTCTTCGGCCCACCATCTCGTCATCGATGGATTTGGTGCGCGACTTTTTTCAACTCGTGTCGCTGATATTTATACCGCATTAGCCCAAGGGGAGGCGGTTCCACATACTGACTTTACCTCGCTCGCGAGTGTGTTGGAACTTGAGCAGCAGTATCAACAAAGCAAGCAATACAGCAAAGACCAAGATTATTGGTGTGAGCAAATGAAGCAAAGGCCAGCGCCAATCAGCCTTGCATCTCGTCAATCCTCTTGTGTTGAGATAGTGCGTCGTCAGGCTTACGTGCCCACCTCCGTTCAACAACAATTACTGTCTCTAGCACACACACTTCACACGCCGTTACCGCAACTGCTGATCACGCTAAATGCGCTTTATCTTGCGCGCATGACTGGTCAACAAGAATTGGTTATAGGATGCCCAATGACAGGGCGACGCAATAAAGTAGCACGCCAATGCCCGAGTATGATGTCGAATGTACTCCCATTAAGGCTCAACTTTGCACCACTGAGTACCTTGGCTCAGTTGGTGGATCAAGTAAAAGGCAAAGTGATGAGTGCGGTACGCCATCAGGCCTATCGTGGTGAAGCGTTGTCCGCTGACCTTGGTTTGGTGAATGGCGACGATGTGTTATGCCTTACTCACGTTAATATTTTGCCGTTTGATTACACCATGACGTTTGCCGGTCATGCGGTTCAATCACATAACTTAGCGCTTGGACCCATTGATGATTTGGCGATCAACATTTGTGATCGTGGAGAAGATAAGGGACTAGAGCTGTGTCTTGATGCAAACCGTGCTCTGTATAGCGATGCTGAACTGGATGGCCACTTTGCGCGCTTAATGAATTTCTATCAGCAAGTGGTTAAACAAGAATTATCTTTGCCAGTTGGTCAATTTCCCTTGCTTACCGCTGATGACGAGCAACATTGGGTAATTAGCAATACGACGCAAGCTGACTTTGGCGCGTTTCAATCGGCGTACGCGCTTTTTGAACATCGGGCTGAAGTGTCTCCGAATGCGATTGCGGTCAGTACCGAGAGTGACAATGTCACTTATGCAAAACTTAACGTTCAAGCCAATAAACTTGCTCATTATTTACGTCGTTTAGGTATCAGTGCTGAGAGCAAAGTCGCGGTATGTTGCGACCGAGGTGAGCAATGGATTACGGCATTGTTAGCGGTGTTTAAAGCGGGTGGCGCTTATGTACCAATTGATCCGGCTTATCCGCAAGAGCGCATTGAATATATGCTGCAAGACAGCCAACCTCAAGTGCTGCTGACCGATGGTATTCTCGATTTTTCTGCGGACGCTTTAGCCAATTTTGAACACTCAGTGACGTTAGTGCATCTTACGCAAGATAGGCTTTTATGGAACCAAGAGAGTGAGCACAACCTCGATCACCGTGCAGCTACAGCTCAAGATTTAGCCTATGTGATTTACACCTCCGGCTCAACCGGTAAACCCAAGGGGGTTATGGTTGAGCATCATACTTTGACCAACTTAATCCATTGGCATAACCAAGCGTTCTCGCTCAATGAGCACAGTGTTGCTTCGAGCGTTGCGGGGATGGGATTTGATGCGGCGGTATGGGAAGTGTGGCCACCGTTAGCAACAGGAGCACGGTTATGTTTGCCTGATCTTGCCACAACTCGGGATCCGCAGCGCTTATTGGCTTGGTGGCAAGCGCAAGACGTTGAAGTGAGTTTTTTACCTACGCCGATCGCTGAATTAGCGTTTGCTGCACAAATTGCGCCAAAGAGCTTGCGTTATCTTTTGGTGGGCGGTGATAAACTCAATCGCAATGTGCCAGAAAATGCCCATTACACCTTGGTCAACAACTATGGTCCAACCGAAACCACTGTGGTGGCCACCTCTGGGCAGATGAATGGTGCTCAAACCTTACACATCGGCAAACCGATTGCGAACACCCAGATTTACCTGCTTGATGAACAGCAACAGCGTGTACCGTGGGGCGTAACGGGGGAAATCTACATAGGTGGTGCTGGGGTGGCTCGTGGCTACCTTAACTTGCCAGAACAGACCGCCGAGCGATTTGTCTGCGACCCATTTTCGACGTTACCGAATGCGCGTATGTACCGGACAGGCGATGTTGCTTCGTTTGCATACGATGGCACCTTGATTTATCAAGGTCGTAATGACAGCCAAGTGAAAATTCGTGGTTACCGTATTGAGTTGGGCGAAATTGCTCATGCTCTGCAACAGTGCGCTGGAGTGGAGATGGCCGCAGTCCAAGTTCTCAAAGAGCAAAATGATCAACGCATCGTTGCCTATTACACAGAGGCAAAGCGGAATGCGCAAAGCGACCTCAATCCTTCCGTTAGGATTGAAGAACTGCACGAGCAACTTGCAGCTACCTTACCCATCTATATGGTGCCCAGTGCGTTTGTCTGTTTAGAGCAATTGCCTTTAACGGCAAACGGCAAAGTCGATTATCGCGCTTTACCTCATCCAAGTGCTGATGCTTATATTCATCGCACCTATGAAGTGCCTCAAAATGAACAAGAGCGGTTGCTTGCTGACATTTGGCAAACACTGCTTGGTGTGGAACAAGTTGGTCGCCAAGACAACTTTTTTGAACTGGGTGGACACTCACTGCTTGCAGTGCAGCTTATCGAACAGTTACGTCAGAGTGGTATTGAATTAACCATCAAAACCTTGTTTGCTCATCCTACGTTAGCAAAGCTTAGTCAGGCACTTTGTGCCTCTTCAACGGCGGCTCCATCTCGTTCTCGAGTTCCCCACAACCGCATATCCCTTGGCTTGAGCCAATTGACTCCACAAGAGTTGTCGCTCATAGAGTTAGAGCAGTCGCATATTGATTTGATTGTTGCACAGACCACAGGTGGGGTAAGTAACATCCAAGAGATTTACCCATTAGCGCCACTGCAAGAAGGGATTTTGTTCCACCATATGCTTGCGCAAGAGGGCGACCCTTATATCACAAGAGCCATCAAAGCGTTTACCACAGAGCAAGAAATGCAGCGTTTTGTCGCCGCTTTGCAAGCGGTGATCAATCGACACGATATCTTACGTACCAGCGTTTTGTGGCAAGGTTTGCCTGAACCGGTCCAAGTGGTTTGGCGTGAAGCGCCATTGCATGTCCAGCAGCTTGAATTGGCTGAGGAAGACAAAGTTGAGGCGTTAAAAGCGCATTTTGCTCCTGAAACAACACGCATTAATGTGCATCGTGCGCCGATGATGGCACTGGCCGCGACCGAAGATGCGGCCCATGAACGTTGGTTGCTCTGTTTGATGATGCACCACCTTTGCTTTGACCACACCACCTTAGAGCTGATGATGGAAGAGGTTCAAGCCCATTTGCTCGGCAAAGAGGATTTGTTACCGGCACCACTGCCGTTTCGTGATTTTGTTTACGAAAGTCGCCAACAGGTTGATCTTGAAGCGCAACGTGCTTATTTCACTCGTCGCCTTGCGGATATCGATGAGCCATGTGCGCCATTTCAATTATTGGATGTCCAAGGCGATGGCAGTGATACCACGGAATACCACTTACCATTAGAGGCGGTTTTAGCAGATAAGATTCGCGCGCTAGCCAAACATCACGGTGTAAGCGCTGCCACGGTATTCCATCTTGCATGGGCATTGGTGATTCGTGCGGCGACAGGTCGTGATGATGTGGTGTTTGGTACGGTACTGTTTGGTCGTATGGCGGCCGGCGATGGCGCTAATCGTGTATTGGGGATGTTTCTTAATACCTTGCCATTGCGATTGAGTTTAAGCACACAATCGGTGGCCAGTGCCATTGACGAAACCCAAGGGCATTTGGCTGAAATGTTGGATTACGAACACGCGTCGCTCTCTCTTGCCCAACAGTGCAGCAGCGTGGCGAAGCAAAGCCCTCTTTTTACTGCACTGATCAATTATCGCTATGATGGTGGCAGTCGCCAAACTGAGATTCAAGCACAATCTCTGGATCTGTTGTACGCAGAAGAGCGAACCAACTATCCGATGGTGTTATCAATTAATGATCACGGCTTAGGCGGTTTCTCACTTGATGTTCAAGTTGCAAAGCGGGTTGGCAGTGAGCGGGTTGGCGCTATGATGGTGACGGCGTTGACGAATCTGGTTGATCCGCAAGTGGCTAATGAGCCGATTCACAAGCTGAATGTGGTGCCTGACACTGAATGGCAGCAGTTGCAAAAACTTGCGCGAGGTGGAAGTCATTCGGTGGTGGCGTGTCAGTCACATGACAATGTGGTGCAACGTTTTACTACTCATGCTCATCGTTATCCTGACGATAGGGCGTTGCTCGATACACTTGGAGCAATGAGCTATGGTGAATTGGACCAGGCGTCCAATCAATTGGCACATCAGCTTATTCACGCTGGCGTGGGCGCTGAGCAACGTGTGGCGCTCTGCTTTGATCGCACTCGTTATAGCATTATTGCGATGTTGGCGGTGTTAAAAGCGGGTGGAGCTTATGTTCCTATGGATCCTCACTATCCTTTAGAGCGCTTGGCGTATATGGTCGAAAACAGCGAACCGACCTTGATTCTCACTGATGGCATTGTTGATTTTGCACCCGTATTGGCGGCGATGTCACCTGACAGCCGTTTACATGCTCAAGCCGATAAGGTCTGGAACCTGATGCAAGAGACCGACTGGCGTTTGGCAAGCAGTGAACCTGTGGTCAACACCATTAAAGGGAATCAGCTTGCCTATATGATTTATACCTCAGGCTCGACCGGGAAACCGAAAGGCGTGATGGTTGAACATGCTCAATTATTGCATTTGGTCGATTGGCACAATCCGGCGTTTGGCGTTACTCGCCACACTCCAGTTTCTGCAGTTGCGGGAGTCGGATTTGATGCGAGCGTATGGGAAATTTGGCCACCACTGTGCGTGGGAGCACAATTGCATCTGCCAAACTTATCCATCTCAAAAGATCCCGAACAGTTATTGCAATGGTGGCAAGATACCCCGATTGAAGTGGGCTTTTTGTCGACTCCGATTGCTGAACTGGCTATACAGCGTAAGTTAACCCATCCAACACTGCGCTACTTATTGGTTGGTGGCGATCGCCTCAATCGAGTGCCGGCAGCAGATGCCTCTTACCAATTAGTCAATAACTATGGTCCAACGGAAACCACTGTGGTGGCTACATCTGGCGTCATTATCAGTGATGCTAGCGTCATTGATATCGGCCAACCGATAAAAGGTAATCAGATCCATCTTTTAGACAGCTACGGTCAATTGGTGCCTTATGGCGTGGTTGGAGAGCTGTATATTGGCGGAACGGGCGTGGCGCGCGGCTACTTTAAACTTGCTGAGATGACCGAGCAGCGTTTTATCGCTGATCCGTTTACAACCCAAGAGATAAGCAAACAGCCGGGCGCTGTGATTCCGCGGCTTTATCGCAGTGGTGATTTGGGGCGCTGGCGTCAAGATGGCACGTTAGAGTATTTGGGGCGCAATGATAGCCAAGTGAAAATTCGCGGTTTCCGGATTGAGCTAGGAGAAATTAGCGCTAGCCTCAATACTCACAGCGGCGTGAGTGAAGCAACTGTGACGGTGAACTGTGAGCAAAACACCACGCTGGTGGCGTACTATGTTGGGCAAGCGCAGCCTCAAGCACTGAAAGTCTATTTGGCGGCGCGATTACCAGAATATATGGTGCCGGTTGCCTATGTGAAATTGGATGCTCTGCCTTTAACGGCGAATGGCAAAGTGGATTACCGTGCCTTGCCCGCTCCGCAGCAGCAAGATCTTGCGCAGCAGGCGTATCTTCCTCCTGAGGGAGAGATAGAGCAAACCATCGCATCGATTTGGCAGCGTTTGCTTGGAGTGCAGCAGATTGGCCGCCAAGACAGTTTCTTTGAACTGGGTGGTCATTCGATGTTGGCGGTGCAATTTTTAAATGAGGCGCGTCAGCATGGTTATGAATTAAGTTTATCGGCGCTCTTTACCTCATCACGTTTGGCTGACATTGCCGATATGATTGCGCGTCATGGCGAGCAAGCGGATATGGCGGTGGCACTACGTGCAGCAAAAGAGGATGAACGGCCGCTGTTTATTGTGCCTGAAGCCAGTGGCGAGATGATGTATGCGCCACTACTGGCAAGTTATATTGATCCTGCAATACCTGTTTATGGTCTGTCGGCACCGGATCGTAACGAGGCGCCGTTTAAAACCATTGAAGCGGCTGCAGCGCGTTTTGCACGTTTGATGCGTGAAGTCCAGCCTCAAGGCCCATATCGCTTAACTGGCATTTCCCTTGGTGGCACGTTGGCTTGGGAAATTTCCCAACAATTACTAGGCCAAGATCAGCAAGTGGAATACGTTGGTATTGTTGATACATCGGCGGTAAAACCTCAGGTAGCACGTCATCAATTGCGCGAACAAATGAGTGATGAGCAGCAACTGACGGCGATGAGTAAAGAAGTCTTTGATGGTTTGGCGGCAGATATTTTGAGTCTCAACCAAGAGTTGACGCCGGAAGATCCTTCTATCTCTTGGTATGACTACTACCGAGAAGCAAGTGCTATGGGAATGCTGCCAAGCGGTTGGAGTGAGCAGTATTACCGTCAATGGTTATTGCATCGCGAAGGTATTCTAGCGGCCGATTATCACTATCAAGCTCTGCCGATGGCGATGGATCTATTGATTGCAGAAGAGCGCCCAGTGGGAGAATCCGCTGAAATGGCAGCTTATCTAGGTTGGGACCGCTTCATGCCTACGCAGGAGATCACGGTTGCCATGATCAAAGAGACCAATCATTACCATGTGTTCGTTGAGCCATACATTGGTTATATGGCAGAAGCGATGTCGCAAGGCATCTTGGCACGCCAAGCACAATATGAGCAAGGTCACACGTTTACCCACGCGCATTTTGAGTCAGCAGTTGAAATACTTCATCAAGGTGACAATGTCACAAATGTGGTGCTGTACCTACTTGATAGCACAGATCTGTTGCTCAATCGTCGTCCGCACTTGTCGAATTGGGGACAAGATTGCCTCGTGTTGGCACTACGCCCACGTGGTTTGAATGGCCTAAATGTGCCACACACAACGGTCGAGGCGGCGGCGCACTATTATTGGCAAGCGATTCAGTCCTATATCCAACCAGAAGCTACCGTGCATGTCATGGGAGCCGGCAGTCAGGCTTGGGTTGCTGCCCAATTAGGCGCGACGATCGCTCAGCATGTTGATACGACACCTCAAGTCTATCTGGATCGTGTCGCAGCAACGGAGAGTGACGACAATACGAGGGGACAAGATGTCACCATGGTTGAGGTGATTCTTCACTGGTGCAATCGGTTAGCAAAACTTGGTTGGGTATTGGGGATAACGGAGCGGGATATTCTGACGTTGGATCACCAGCAACGTATTGAGCTACTGGATGCCGCTTTGATTGCTGCCAAACCGACCAAAGCTTGCCAAATGAAAGCGTGGCCAACAGCCCAAGATATTGAGGCGTTACTGCGAATTGAGGCGGCGCAGCAGCGCATGCCAAGTGCTTTGACGATACCAAACCATGTCTGTCAACATTGGTTACTGAGTACGGTAAGTGAAGAAGAGTGGTCTTGGTGGCAAGGCACTCTAGATCATGTGACGCGTCATAACGAGCCGCACAGTTGTTGTGGTTTGGATCAAAGCATTGTTGGTCTGGTAACCGGTGATTTCTAATCTCTATTACAGCCAATAATGACTGACGTCAGCAGGAATCATGAGAGTGATTCCTGCTTTTTCTTAGACGAACTGTTACGACTAAATCATGGTTCTGCGCTGTGAGCCAATGAGGTAAATGCGAAACGCAGATCTACCTCAACCCTACCATTTCCTCGGTATACCCAAGTCACCTCATGATGCTGTTTTAGCGAGAATGTATTCGCTCTTAGGTAACGCACTGATTTGAATACGTAGTTATTCTACGTAGAAAATAGAGATTCTGGAAAATTCCTTTATAACTACTACACTTAGAGTGTATCCCGAGTAAGGCTTTGTCATTATTGACCCACTTTGGATACAGATGCCTTTTATTCATACTGTTTTTTTATACAGCTTTTTAGTTGACAATATGATGTCCAGTAGTATTCTGTACATATATACAGTGGTTGAGGAGGTAACTTTATGTTGTGGGAAACCATGGAACGCGTTAACCGCCTGCGCCAAAAGGCGATGTCCAATCCGGAATTCCTTGCTGCAGCAAAAGAGCATGAAGAAACGCTCAAATTTGTTGAGCAGGAATTTGAACCTAATCACTCGCACAAATCATCTACGCGCCGAACTCAAGCGCGCAAATCCAAACCTAAATCCATGGCGGATATCTATGAAAAAGCCGCTTTTGGGGATAATCCTTCCGGTACGGAACACTAACTTGTGTTACGTCGTTAATGGTCAAATTGAGCCAGTAGCAAATTTGCTACTGGCTTTACATATTATGTGATTATCTCTGCATATCTGTCTTATTTTTCGTATTCAGTTCCGTAAGATTTGCCTATCTGCCTCTTAAGGAGTAGCGGTTTACCAATTCAATACTACACTTTGCATATAAAAGTCACTTCATGTTTGCTATGGGGGCAAGGTGTGAATGAATAGGCGGAGCGTGTCGAAGCTAGGCTGGCTTGCTGCGGTTGTACTTGTTGCACTGATAGCAGTCAATATAAAGGAAGACACGATTGAGTCTTCAGCAAGTGACAAAGTGACAGCACAAAATAGTGTTGTTCGGATAGGCGTGTCTCAAACACCACTTTCCTCACCATTGATCGTTGCAAGTAACTTGGGTCTATTTAAGTTACAAGGTCTTAATGTCACCTTAATACCGTGCAACGGCGGGGTGGTGTGCAGTAATGATATGTTTAAAGGAGAAGTAGACTACGCGACCGCTTCAGAATCTGTCGCTATGTTTAGCAGTTTTAAGCGTAACGATTTTGTTTTATTGTCGAGCTTTGTGTCTTCCGATAATGATATGAAATTGTTGACATTATCAAGCGGTAGGATCAAAAGTGTAACAGGGCTTAAAGGGAAAAAAGTAGGGGTGGTGAAGGCAAGTTCTAGCGAGTTCTACTTAGATTCTGTTCTGATTGCATCTGGATTAAACCCAGCAGATGTCGAACGAGTCTACTATGCGCCGGATAAAATGGATCAAGCGTTATTTAGTCATAAAGTGGATGCGATTTCAGTCTGGGAGCCATGGGGTTACCGCACTGAGATGGGAGCAAATGCGGATGTAATCAACTTAGGTCTCGTCGGTATTTATGATCTTTCGTTTAATTTGATGACCATGAGAAGTTATGCCGAACAACACAAGGAGCAACATCAAAAAATTTTAGCAGCATTACATGCGGCCATTATTTGGATTAATCAGTATCCCGATAAAGCACAGCAGATTATTGCGGCTGATCTAGGCATTAGGCAGCATCAATTAGAATGGTCTTGGCACGACTATTCTTTCCGTCTCTCTTTGGGAAATGCACTTTTAGCCAACTTAGAACTGCAAGCTCGCTGGGCAATAGATAACAAATTGGTAAAGGGAAATATGCCAGACTATCGTTCTTTTTTTGACTCGCAGGCCTTATCCAAAGTTCTTCAGACTGAGGAGCCTGCCAAATGATTAACTCTACTACACGTAAATTAACATTGTTATTGGCTGCTACAGCTCTTTTGGTTGGCTTTATTGTTTTGTCTCTTTTTGAACTTTGGCAGCAACAGCAGAAAACGCAAAACGAGATACATAGCATTACCGAGATTCAACATAGTGTTGATGGTTTACGAAGTCAGCTGTGGGTGTTTTTACAATATGATGATGAGAAGAGTTTAGAGCAGGTCTATCTTGCGCAAAAGAAATTGGCGAGTTTACTGCAAAATACCACTGACGTTGAATTTAGAGTCGATAACCTGATCAAAATGAACGGCAATCTTGCCGCTCTGCTAATTCAAGAGAGAGCATTGACAGAGCAAGATGAAGTATTGTTAAGCAACTCTGGACGCCGCTTTGTTGGCGCTAGAGAGTTGCTCCACTCCCGTTACAACATGTTGGTGCAGAATATGACGGAAGAATTGTCTTATATTCAACGTCTCGTCTTGGATGAAAGTGCCTCAAACCAACAATTTTCCATCATCAGTGCCTTGGTTCAACAAGTGGTATTTGCCCTGATCGTCGGTGTGATAGCGTACATTATTTTGCAGCGGCAAAAGCGGGGTTTCAGTCTTATGAAGCAGGGGATCTCAGATCTTGCTCGTGGTGATTTAGATAGTCGTTTATCCCATCATAACTTGGACAGTGAATTTGTTATTTTGGCGAAATTCTTTAACCAGATGAAAATCTCATTGCAAGATACCACATACAGTAAAGAAGAATTGCAAAGTGAAGTTGAACGCCAAACTTCCAAATTGAAAAAACAGAAAGAGCGGTTACGTTTCTTATCAGAAAAAGATGCATTAAGTGGGTTGCTAAATCGTCGTGCACTGAAAGAACATCTTAACCAAGCGATAACCCAAGCAAGGCGAACTCATCTTAAATTAGCAGTGCTCTTTATCGACCTTGATAAGTTTAAGCAGATTAATGACAGTTTTGGCCATGATGCTGGCGATAGAGTGATTCTAACGATTGCAGAACGATTACGAGAAAATCTACGAGAGTCTGATTTTTGTGGTCGGTTTGGTGGTGATGAGTTTATTGTCTGTCTCGATTTACTCACCAATTTTAGCGGCGTTAAAGAGAAAGCAATGCAATTAATCGATGTGCTTAGCAAGCCGATAACAGTGGATGATGGTTGTGAAGTATCAGTTGGAGCTAGCATAGGTATTGCACTTTACCCCATTCAAGGACATGACGCAGTATCGTTAATTCGTGTTGCCGACAAAGCAATGTATCAAGCTAAGATGAAGATCGAAGGAAATTGTTGTTGTGCATTGATGGATGAACTCGAAGAGGAGATCAAACTTGGATGATCTCCAAAATGATACTTAGAAAATGAAACTCTGCTACTTATCAGTATGGTTGGTTCGTTAGATATCCGCTTTTTTGACAAAATAAGGGTTACTGTATTTTTTTGCAGGCCCTAGTTCACTTAACACCAAGCGGTTCCATAACTCTTTGTCAAACTCTCCCTTTGGAATAGAGGGGTAGAGCGTTTCTAATTCTTCACGAGCGAGATTAAGAAATTCTTTTTTCTTAATTTGGTTATAGCGTTTTACGACGCGATTATATTTCCCCATCCACTCTTGTTTAAATGCTAATAGAGCCGGTTCGGCTTGTTCTAATGGTAAACGAGATAAGTAGATTCGTTTGTATGCGACTTTTCTGTCTTGCATGGTTAATATAGTGGTTTGAATATACCGACCATGGTGCGTGATAGAAATATCGTCATTCGCAAAAGGGACTAAACACCATCCTTTAGGCAAGAAGTCACGATTACTATATTGTTTGTTACGCTCGGTTAGGGCTTTGTGAAGCACTAAATCAGAGGTTCCACGAAAGGTTGCTTGCCATTTAGCAATACGCACTTGAATGGAGCCTGGTAAGCGATAGACGTTGGTAAATTTATCTGGACTCATTGGCTACAACGGATTTGTTTTATCGTTAATAAACGGTACACCCTTATCAGAAAGACAAAGGCCATTTTAATTACATTTTATAATTTGTGAGTAATGAGAGTGGCATATGTGCCTAAGGTTCCCATTCTAACTTAGTTTCATTTGCTCGGTGTGAGCAAGGTCGCACATTCTATACTGTTTACTCATGAAATTGCGAGTAAACAAACGTTTATTTTTGTGTCGGATTAGGCTCAAAGGTGTTAAAGCACCGACGAGATCACTTTTGTTATCGGTAACGTTCCCACAAAACTGTACGGCGATTGTGTTTCTAACGTAGTATCTTCAAGTCACCTAAAGTATATTAAAGATAATGATAATCAATCCTGCTCTTTATTAGTGTGCCTTTATTGATAATTTTTGCAATAAAAAACAAATTAAATGGATTGGGTGTCATATTTTCGTGTATGATTAGCCTGCTTTTCAACCGTTTCGTTTGAACTTCTACACCTAAACCATTTGTTTGATGAGATCTTCATGAACGCCGCTGATATCGATATCCTACGGTTAGCTACAATTATCAATAACTTGATATGTTGCTTTATCGCCTTTTTGTTTCTTTTTATGGCGAGGAATCAGCTCACCCTGAACAAAAAACGCGCAGCTAATTGGTTTATGCTTTATAGCCTGTTTTTTGGTGCCGGTTACGCGATCAGTTTGGCGCGAGGTTGGTTTGATATTCGCTTTATTGTGCTGGCAAATAACTTTACTTATCAGTCGGTGACGTATCTGATGTTGTTTGGGGTAATGCAGTGGTATCAACGTCGCTTAACCAGCAGCGTGCAAATTTTCGCTGCAGTTCATATTGTGGCCTACACTGCCTTAATGTACTGGCTTGTGTTATATGTTCCTGATTCATTTGCATTACGAGCAAATATCGCCGCGGTGAGCTTGTCGTTCGGTTTTCTCTTTGCTACGTATATCGCTATTCAGCATCGTACTCGCGGTAAAATAGGCGATAGGTTATTGATAGCTGGGTTGTTTTTCTCGGCTGCTGCGAGTTTTGTTCCGGCAATTTGTTACGATTTATCCCAGCGTATGATTTTCTTTATTAGCGGCATAGTCGTAGCTCAAAACGTGGTGACTTTTGTCCAATTAGGGGCCATTTTATCTTTACTGTTTTTCGATGAGATAGAGTGGCACTATCAGCGAGCGATACGCGATAAATTGACCGGGCTTTATAACCGCCGTTTCTTTGAAGATAAATCAGCATTGTTGTTTGAAAGAGAACAAGGGCCTTATTTTATTGCGATTATTGATATTGACCATTTCAAGCCAGTGAATGATGTATACGGCCACCTTCAGGGTGACAAAATACTTGAAGAACTTTCTTTTCTCCTACAAAGCGCTTTCGATAATGACTTAGTGGCCCGTTTTGGTGGCGAAGAGTTTGCGATTCTCTTTTGCCGTCAGAGTCGCGATAAAGTGTTTGCTAAGTTATCTCACTTTCGTAAATCCGTTGCAAAACATAAGTTTATGTTAGACAACATCAGTCTCCAGATCACGGTGAGTATTGGTGTTTCCCAATTGGAAGGAGCGCACGACTTAACCCGATGTTTTGGGTTAGCAGATGAAGCGCTCTACCAAGCCAAAGCGGAAGGTCGCAACCAGTTAGTTACGGTCAGTTAACTACGGTTTGCGTTTGAAGTTGGTATAAAGAAACCGCCAAACTGAATCAGTTTGGCGGTTTTTATCGAGCATGATAAATCGAATAGTGGCAGAGCTTGGTCTTCTAGTTGATTAAAATAAGCCCATTGGGCAAAGCATCACCAAAGGCTCGTTTTGACTCACTTTCTGAGAGTTGTGTCACTTCTGCGACTAATCCGACCCATGAGTCAGGTACTTTGCTGCTGCGTAATTTTTCGATAACCGTTGCGCGCAAATCCTCACTAATATCGCGGGTGCGGTCTCCGGTTTTACGACACATCATCATGGTAGCAAAGCCGGCCATTGGCTCTGCATTCCAATCCTCGCTAAGAAGCTTAGGCAGCCATTGCTGAACTTGTTCTCTACTTACCACATTATGGGCGCTGCCATAAAACGGAACGCGCGAGGCAAGACGGCCCAGTGCCCACCAATGGGCAGACACAAAATCGGTTTGGCTGGTGGCCTTTTTCAAAAACCATGTCGCCAGTAATACTTTATCGTCGGGGTGAAGATGTTCAAGCGAGGCAGCTAGGCGCACCATGGCTTCATAACCTCGGTCATGGGATTCCTGTTGGTTTTTAGCTGCTCGCGCAGAACCAGGATGCAAATATTTCGCAATATCAGCCAGAATGGTTTCTTGTTGTTCTTGGTTTAAACCGCCGCCCACGCGCCGCCAAAAGGTCCACCAATCGCTCCATGTTGCATGGCTGGAAAACTGGATGCCTTGCTGGTATATCGGCCATAGTTGTTCCATACGCCATGAATCGGTTGGCGCGCCAAAGCCAGGACGCATCGCGTAGCCAGTCAAACGTAACCATGTTTGTTCATGTTGCATGGAGCGTCGACGACGTTTTTTGCCAAGGGCGAAAGCATCATACAGCTGTCTTAATGTGTCGAAATCCCATTGATCGCGTTTGCCTAGCTTTTTCTCTAGGGATTTGGTCAGCGTTTTGATGGTATCGGCTTCAGTGCTATTTTTATTGCCACTGTACGCTTTGCTAATAAGCTGCAGAGAGTCTGAGAGTGATTTCGATACGGTATTGGTATCGTTATGATTCTCCGTACTTTGTGTTTGGCCACGCACATCAAATTCTAGCGTCCAACGCTGGCTATCATCGTTACCATTTACGCATTCAAGTTGCAGAGTGCCTACTTCGGTGAGTTGGCTTGCCAATATCACCTCAACGCGTTGCTTCTGGTTAGCGGCAAGTTCAACGTTGTCGTCACCTGCTAAGGTTGTGACATAAGGCGGAAGTGCGGCAAACTTTTCTGGGTCAATGTCGCTTAGCAATCCGTTACGGATGGTTGTACCGGGCGCAAGCTCGTCGTAGGGAGAGGTAAGCAACATAAAGCGTACCGGTTCTCCCAAGGTTAGCGAAAAGCGACGGCTGCTAAGACGAATCTCTTGTCCCTCTTCAGTTCCTTTTGCTAACAGGCAGAGAGCTTTTGAACGTTTATTTTTTTCTGGCAGATGCAAGAAATAGGAGCGAGGTGAACCACCGCCAATTTTTAGTTGTGCGCCGCGGCGAGCTTTGCCATAAGCCACCGCACCCAACGCAACCGACCAATCAGGGTGCGGGTTATCGAGCAGAGTAATCGGTGATCCACGCCAATTTTCGAGCAGTTGCGTGATACGCCCAGTAATGAGGTCGCTATTAAACGCGCCCCCATTGAGCAGTAATCCCACTGGCACACATGGCGCATCACCGTCTTGGCCTGCTGCTTGGCGCGCAATCGCTTGGTGCTGAGCGAGGAATTGGGCAATATGTTTACTAACTGCAGGATCTGCTACGTATGGCAAACCAAATTCCACCATTGCGCTGCGACGTTGATCTGGCGTGTCTGTTAAGAGGCTGAGTGGGAAAAATCCCTCCAACGCAATTTGGTGCACTTCTTGTTTAGTAATGGCGACGCTACGCGTGCCACCGAGCAGCTTTGAACCACTCCCTAGCAATGTCACTTTTACTTCATCGGGAGCTTGGCTTGAAAGCAGTTGTTCTTTTGCTTGGCGGGTTTGCTGAATTAGCTTGGTTAACGCGGTAGCATTTAACGCATTACTGCCTTTAAAACGGCTTTCTGCTAAATGGGCTAACGCCAGATCAAGGTTATCGCCACCGAGCATAAGATGGTCGCCAACACCAATACGATTCAGCGCCAACTGTTCTGAGGTGGTGGCGGCACTGATTAAACTTAAATCTGTGGTCCCCCCGCCGATATCGCACACCAAAATAAGTGGAATTTCGGCGAGTTCTTTCGCAGCGCTGGCTTGGTGACGAGCATACCAGTCGTAACACACGGCTTGGGGCTCTTCCAATAACGCGATGTTGTGTAAACCTGCTAGGGTAGCGGCTTCTAAGGTGTACTTGCGTGCCGATTCATCAAAAGAGGCGGGCACCGTGACCACCACATCTTGTTCCTCAAGGGGATGGCTTGGGTGGCGATGATTCCACGATTGGCGGATGTGATTGAGGTAACTGGCACTGGCAATAATAGGAGAGACTTTCTCAACATCTTGTGCACCAGCCCATGGCAGGATCTCTTGCGTGCGCTCCACGCCAGTGTGAGACAACCAACTTTTGGCACTAGACACTTGGCGTCCTTCACTGCGCGCGCCTAAGTCACGCGCCCACTCACCAATGATGGCATGGGGAATATCACCTTCAACAACTTGGTTTTCCCAAGGCAGTGTCATGTTAGATGCAGAAAATTGTGTTGGCGCCGGGTGATAACGGAATGAGGGTAAAAGCGGTTTGCGAACCACTTCTCCCGGTCCTTTTAATTGATCAATGGCAAACAGTTCAATCGGTTGTTGATTGAGTGGTTCAGAAAGCTCGCAGAATGCGACAACGGTATTCGTGGTTCCTAAGTCAATGCCGACAAGATAACGTGGTTTGGACATGAAGACCTCATCAGGGTTAGGCAAGCGCTATTGTGTTGGGTCGCTTGCAATATCATTAGGGAATGATATTTAAACAAACGGCGCCTAGAAAGGCGCCGTTAATAGGGCGATGATTATTCGCTGATTGAAGAAGATTCATCAGAATCAGAGTGGCCGTCGCGCACATCAAATTCAACATGCCAACGTTGGCCATTGTCTGCCGCAATCGCGTGCAGTTGCAATGTGCCCAATTCAGTCACTCGTGATTGAAGCGTTACAGGAACAACTTCACCTTCGCGACGACCTTCGCTTACTGGCAGAGTCACTTGAATCTCTGGTAATTCTTCTAGCTCTTGTGGTGTCCAATAATCTAAATGAGTGCCAGCAAGATCATCACGACGAACGGTTGAACCGTAGAATTGGAAATGCACCGGTTGACCAATCACCAAACCAAATTGCTGGCTTGGTACATTGCATTCTGTGCCTTCTTCCATACCAAACGGAGCGACACACAACGCTTCCATTGGCATTGGCATTCCCGGAATGGCGGGCATGGCACTTTCAATACCCACGTAATAAGCGCTTGCAATACCACCTCGAATACGAACGCCTTCGCCTTTGCGCACTGCGCCGTAGTAGGCCGCACCGCACGCAACGGACAGATCAAGGTCTGATCCTTCTAGTAATGTCGCAGATTCGGTTTGTGCATCCGTTAACCATTGGTTGATGGTGTTCAGTAGGCGCTCAGCAAGTAACTCAGACTTGAGCACACCGCCGTTAAGCAATATTTTGTTTGGCTTAATAAACTCAGCCGGTGCGACTGGCATGCCTGGCATGTTGAAGGGCATGCTGTCTTGAGTTTCTTGGCCTTGGGCATTGGCTTGTTTGGTTAAAAACGCAGCGATATGGCGGGTAATACCAGCATCTTGTGCATAAGGCAGACCCATTTGCGTTAGAGCACCGCGCGGTTTCTGCATTGGGTGATCGGTAACGGTCACTTGAGGGAAGAAGCCATCAACGAGAGTTTGTTCCACTTCTTGGCGAGTCAGCTCAGTTTTTAGCGTTGCGCCAAGCAGTTTTGAGCCACGACTTGGTACTACGATTGGCACAGATTCAACATCATTGGCGCTTAATAGGGTTTCTTTTGCATCGCGGCACGCATGGGACATGGCTTGGATTTGCCACGGTTGCAGCTCTTTACCGTCTTGCGCTAACTTCATTTTTAGGCGATAGGCAAGGGCAAGGTCCATGTTGTCACCGCCAAGTAGGATATGTTCACCTACGGCGATGCGATTAAGTACTAAGTTACCGTCTTCTTCGGTCACTTCAACCAAAGATAAATCGGTAGTACCACCACCAATATCGATAACCAGTACCACTTCACCTACGTTGACTTGTTCACGCCACGCATCTTGGGTGTGATCGATCCAGTGGTAAAGCGCAGCTTGAGGTTCTTCAAGCAAGGTAATATTGGTTAGACCGATGTTGTAAGCGGCTTCTGCGGTGAGATCGCGCGCTGCGGGATCAAACGATGCTGGCACAGTAATGGTGACATCTTGCTCTGCTAACGGCGCTTGCGGATTACTGTAATTCCAAGCTTGTTGCAGGTGATCAAGATACAGCTCTGTGGCACGAATTGGCGATACTTTTGCTACGTCTTCAGGGCTGCCTGCCGGCAAGAAGGCTTGGCGACGATTAACACCACCGTGACATAACCAAGATTTCGCACTTGATACCAAGCGAATCGGGGTTTTAGCACCTAGGTTACGCGCAATAGCACCTACAAGCGCTGTTGGTTGGTCGGTCCAAGGCAGACGACGCGAACTTGGCGACATTTCATGTTCGTGTGGCTGATAAAGAAATGAGCCCAGCTGCGGGTAGCTC
Organism: Vibrio tritonius; assembly: GCF_001547935.1. NCBI lineage: Bacteria > Pseudomonadati > Pseudomonadota > Gammaproteobacteria > Vibrionales > Vibrionaceae > Vibrio > Vibrio tritonius. The sequence continues at coordinate 1,770,784 of NZ_AP014635.1, read as the reverse complement.
TCAACGGTGCCTGGTGCACTCATCTGGGCAATGCTCATCACTTCAACGGTTGCGTCTTCTTGCTCTAAATCGAGATAAGAGAGTACGCAGTGAGTGGTACCAAGGTCGATACCCACACTGAATTTTGCTTGTTGATCCATTACAGCTCTACCTCTGCTGGAGCCACGATTGAGGCATCGTATTGCTCAGCCAGTTTTGGCAAGTTTACAGAGTCGGCTTTCCAACCTTTGTGAATCAGTACACCGTTAAATGGTGCTTGGCCGGTGACGTTACCGGTGAGACGAATCGCTTGTGGATCAAAGCCTTCGTCAATTGTGATGCGTGATTCTTCATCTTCTTGACGAATTGGGCTGAGGGTAAAGTAATCATTCAGCACTTTCTTGCCACCAGCATGAATCACACGTGCAGCTGCGCCGACTTCTTCATCGCTAAACTGATTAACGTCTTCTTGTAGAAAGTCGATCAGTCTTGCATCGTGTTGGAACAGAGCCAGCAATTGCAGCGCTGAATCTGTCGGAGCTGTTGCGAGTTTAGATTCAACCTCAACCACTTTTTCTACGACTTTCTCAACTTCAACGACTTTTTCTACTTCGACAATGGTTTCGACTGGCTTTTCAACTTCAACAATTTTTTCCACTGGCTTTTCTATGACTTTCTCAACCACTTTGCCTTTACGGGTCAAAGCGAAGATGAATAGAGCCACGGTAGAAGCAGCAAGCCCTGCGTGCAGCATGTCAAAGGTAGCGGGGATGGTATTTAAATCGAAGGTCATTTGGAATTCTCTAAAAGATCTCTTTCTGCCCGTCGTAATAATACGACTGGTCTCGATAGAATTAAATTACACATAGAATTGCGTCGATCTTACCATAATCAAGTGAAACGAAGTGGAGAAATTCACGAGAACCTGACGAAATTCAGTTGATAGGGTATCTTTTAATCATTTGTTACTCACTATTGTGTATTTACTCGGCATGAAAGCCAGTGGTTAGTATTATTGAGCCAACTCAACATTGGCGATTTGGCTCGTGTCAGGTAACATAACGTGTTTTTTTGTAACGTTGTAAAGGGATGAATTCACCAATGAATCATAACCGTGTTGTATGCTTCGATTTAGAAATGTGCTGTTGGAATGAAAACGGAGTGGGTAGCACGGGAGAAATCATTGAAGTCGGTTTGGCTGAAATCGATTTGGGCAAAGGTGAAATCGTAAAGCGTGCGCAATATTACGTTAAGCCAGATCACGATGAGATTTCGATGTTTTGCGTGGAACTCACCGGAATTACCCCGAGAAAAATCGAGAAGCAAGGTCGACCGATTGCCGAAGTGATTCAATCGATGATCAAAAACTTTGGTGGCTCGAAAAAAATCTATGCTAGCTGGGGAAGAGATGACCTTATTTTTGCCAAAGAGTGTCGTGATAAAGGCATTGATATGCCCTTTAAAGAATTTTTAAATTTAGCGACCTTGTATCGAATTCAGCACCGTTTGAAAGATAAACGCATTGGTCATCGTGCTGCGCAAGAAAACTTAGGTATTGAGTGGGAAGGGCGTCAACATAGTGCTTATGTTGATGCGTATAATCTGGCTAAATTAGCGTTGAAGATTTTGTAATCGGTGTTTTGTTACTACCGACACAAATAGTGTCACTAAAATGACTTGTTACGTTAATTAAAACGACACAGTGGCTCGTTATCGTAACTACATCTCGTCAGAGTGACATTATAATAAAATCCCATTTACTGGCTTTAGCGAAAGTGCACTGATCATGCACTTTCGCTTTTTTTATCTCTATCGATTAAGACGGTATAACCGCTCTATCAAGAGTTGAGCTTTGCGCTTGTTGGGGCAATAATTAGCGCTTCTCTGTTACCATCAATTTTGCGCGAATAAACTCACTGTGGTCAACATACAATAACTCTGCCGCTTTACGGATAACCGCATCTTCTAATGGATCAATCTCACCATCGGCTAACGCTACTTCCCACATTGCTTTAATTAAGTCAAAGCGCGCGCTTTGTGACAACTCTCGTAACTGAGTAGTAAATTCGTATAAAGACGCTGAATGTTTGATTTGTTCATCGGCTTGAATCAGTAGGTCGTTAGCTTGTTGTTCATCAATATTAAGCAGTTTTTGCAATAGCGCATGCTTGGCATGATGCTCTTGCTCACTGATGTCGTGATCGGCCCCTGCCACTTCAGCGAGTAGGCAAGCAATCGCAAAATTCGGGCTCTGTGTTTGTTGGCTAAGGTCGGTTCCCTCGAGAAGCTGTTTAAAGAGAGAATGTAAGGCGTTAAACATAAAACGATACCCTTTTGCTTGGTTAAGTGGACATAGGGTGCTAAAACGTGACCCATTGTTATTTAGATAGAGGCTCCAGACGAATATTGCAATAAGTTTGGCAATATTTTAACGGGATCCTGACCGATTTGCTGCTTTTGTCGCCGGGAAAAATACTTGTGTGCCATCGCTGGCCAAAATGGACACGACATCGGGCGTGCCATCAGGATGCAAGGTGACTTCTCCTATCGCAGCTTGATTGACGAGATGACGTACAGATTTATCTTGTGGGTGACGTTTGCGAATTTTAAGGCGTTTGCGCTTGGTAAACCAGTTAAGTGGTGAGCGCGGCCCGTAGAGTAATCCGTCGGCATAATCACAGTAGGTCAATAATGGCTCTGGAAATTGATTCTTGAACCCGCTGCAGGTGATTTGAAAGATATTCGGACTCGATTTACGAGAGCGCAGTTGAATGTCGTAGGCAAAAGAGTAGTGCACATCCCCCGATAAAATGACGAAATTGGTTGGCGTTCGACTATGGGTAAAAATACTCAGTAAGGTATTGGCACTACCGGGATGGGCCATCCAGTTCTCTGCATCCACCATTAAAGGTTTACCCAGCCAAGTCATGACTCGTTGCAGAGTTTCTATGAATTTCACGCCAAATATCGGAGCAGGTGAAACGATCAGTACCTTATCTTGATTCAAGATTTCCTGTTGAAACTCCATCAATGCTTCCCAGTCCATAAGACCGGAAGGTTTATTCATGTTTGATTCGGAACGCCAGCGTTGGGTGCGCGTATCGAGCACTATCATTTTTGGCGTCGTTTCGGTGGTGTAGTGCCATTTTTCAAACTGATACAGGCCATCAATGAGCGCATTGTGATGCTCTGTGCTCGGATTGGCACAAAATAAGCTCATGGCTTGATGGAAAGTGTCATCAAAGTGGTTGGGTTCGTTTCCCCAGCCTTGAAAAAGCCAGTAACTTAACAGGGCGTTACCAATAATACGCCTTGAAAAAGGGTGCGTTGTGGCTGCATATTCCCAACCGACGGTTAAGTTCCAGTCGTCGGTGACGTCATGGTCATCAAACATCATGTAGGTGGGTAAATGCGCTAGCATTGCTTGTACATCATCTAAGCCAGTAACAAAATCCTGAATGTATTGCCACTCTGTGTCCCACTGTGAGCGCATATGAGCGACTTGTGCTGGGCAGGCGTTAGTACGTTCCAGTAATTGACATTCATGCCATAAGGTTGGCGACCACACCAACAGATACATAGCGACAAATTCAGCAAAACTAATGAGGTGGTTATCTGCATCGGTCGAAGTGAAAATGTCGACTTGCTGTTTTTGACGCAGCAAGGTTCGCCCTATAAATGAACGAGCAAGTGGTGTTTGGGATGTATCAAACTGAGGTAATAACTGGTCACGGCCATAGTAGCAATGTGGGCTGGCGTAGAGTGTTTGACTGTTAGTGACAGGGGCTTCACTAAACTCTTCATCATATAGGCCTAGGCATTCAATGATGTGGTGAATGGCAGCAAGTAATGGCCCAGCTACGTGATCGGCGTAGATTTGGTCGCCACTCATCATCAGTAGATGGGGGCGCTGCTCTATGGATTGCTGTGCCACCTTACGACTTGCCGTAGCTAACGCATCTTTACAAGGATCGCCAGGATTTCGACAAGAGCCATGCATGACGTAGTTAGCCTCACCAGAGAGGTGAACTGATAACGCCGTTTCGTCTTGGTAGATTAGCTGGGGGTAGAGGTCGATTAAGTTGCCATAGGGAGTGTCGATTTGATACTGATAGATGCCAGTCGAGAATTTACCACGCAACTCTATGAGGGCCACCCAAGCGTGAGTGCCGACTTGATATTGGGTAACGGACGAAAGGTCGAGCGTTTTATTGTCGCCGTTTTGGGGATTCCACCAATGAAATTGTCCTTGCAGTGGTTCGCGCGTTACCAACCAGATGGCGACCTGTTGTTGCGTACATTTTCTAACAATGGGGCCAGCCAACAAGAATGGTAAAGATTGATTGGTCTCTGGGGACAACACTTCCTCCCTAGCGGTGAGGGCCTAGAATCGGTTAGTCATCTTCATCTAGCACAGCACCTAACATTTCAATAAACTCAGAACTTGAACGTTCATGAGCAACTATCATTAATGCTAATAGTGCCTCAGTTTTAGCGTGTTGTCCGCTATCTTCATGTAATATTTGCGCAATTTGTTGGCGAATAAGGTCCATTTCGTGTTCAACAAACCCCCGGCCTTCTTCGTCGCCTTGGTCTTCTTCTGGGGCGTTATCAAAGTCAAGGAACACATATTCTTCATGGTGAGTCGCATTGACCAATTGTTCAGGCAGCCACCATTCTCCCGTTACCAATTCTGGGTCTTGGTCAGATGGAATGGTATTTAAAATCATTTTAAGTTCAGAGGCTTTCACATTATTGGGCTTACTTAATAAGAGAAGACACATTGTATCGACTTTAACTCAATAAACATAAGCTCTAATCGTTCATTTGAGCAAACTTTGCGTGATAAATTCTACAAAATAGGTAACGGTGGCGAAAATATCGGCAATGTATAGGAAGAATCTGATAAAAAAAGAGCCATCCGAAGATGACTCTTAACCATAAGCGTGTTGAGCTTACTAATTCGGCTGATTATAACGCGATAGAGTTAAGTTGTTGTTTCGCGGTATCAAGGCCTTTCTCTTTGTTTTCGTCGCCCATGTTTAGCGCTTCTGCGTAAGCAAATTCAACGTCAGTGACACCAATAAAACCTAGGATGGTTTTTAGGTAAGAAGTGACGATATCTTGAGGTGCATCTTTGTGGATGCCGCCGCGAGTTGTGATAACAACCGCTTTTTTACCTTCAATCAGGCCTTGAACACCGTTTTCAGTGTATTTAAAGGTTACACCTGCACGAGCGATTAGGTCGAACCAGTTTTTCAATTGAGTTGGAATTGTGAAGTTGTACATAGGCGCTGCGATAACCACAGTGTCTGCTGCTTTAAGCTCTTCAATTAGCGTGTTTGATAGATCAACAATCGCTTGTTGATCAGCAGCCAATTCACCTGTTGCTGCTGCGCCGAAAGCACCAATAACAGAACCGTCTAGAACAGGAAGTGGATTTGCAGCCAAATCACGCACTGTTAATTGTTCTTGGTCGAATTTTGCGATGTATTCATCAAGAAGTTTGCTTGATTGTGAGTAGTCACCAAGGATGCTTGATTTAAGTGCAAGTACGCGAGACATAGAGAGTTTCCTTATCCGTTGAATGGGGTCTTGTTCGATAGGTTCATATTAGCGGTCTGTTAGCAGGAGCTTAAGTAGGTAAAGTTGCTTAACTTGTTCAAAAAAATCGAATGAATACGAACAATGGGCATTTGTGACTAATGAAATCAGTTAACCCTCAGAAAGTAGGTAAGAAAATGTAATTCACAGGTACAAGAGACAAATTTTAATGGCGCTTTCATGGTGTGAACCTTACTAGGGTGGTTCTGCTCGTTTCAGTCTGTGTTACAATCCGCGCAGTATTTTAAGATAAGAAACAATAGGAAACGCTTTGACTCAATCTCAGGTCAACTCAGGCTCTCCTGCGAAAGCGCAGGAAAACAGTGCTGGTGCACTGAAAAAAGCATTAAACCAATGTTTGATTAAAGACCGTTTTCGCCTAAACAAACGCATCAGCGGAGCCAGTAAAATTAAAAACGACAAAGCTCGCCATGCTGTGTTTGACGAAATCGCTCTGGATATTGCGCAATCTATGCTGGTTGTAGAGCAGCGTCAGGAACGTCAAGTGAAGCTTGCTTATCCTGAATTGTTGCCGGTCAGCCAGAAAAAAGACGACATCGCCAAAGCCATTGAATCGCACCAAGTGGTGATTGTGGCAGGGGAAACGGGTTCAGGTAAAACAACCCAGTTACCGAAAATTTGTGCAGAATTAGGCCGGGGTAAATACGGTTTGATTGGCCATACTCAGCCTCGTCGTTTGGCTGCCCGTTCGGTTGCCAATCGTATTGCTGAAGAGATGGAAACGACCCTTGGGGATTTTGTTGGTTATAAAGTGCGCTTTAGTGATCAGGTGTCTGATCAAACTCAAGTGAAATTGATGACCGACGGTATTTTGCTGGCGGAAATTCAAAATGACCGTTACCTCAATCAGTACGACACGATCATTATCGATGAAGCCCACGAACGTAGCCTCAATATCGATTTTATTTTGGGGTATTTAAAACAGTTATTGCCGCGTCGTCCTGATCTCAAAGTGATCATCACGTCGGCAACGATTGACCCTGAACGTTTCTCTAAGCACTTTAATGATGCTCCGATTATTGAAGTGTCTGGTCGTACGTATCCTGTGGAAACCCGCTATCGTCCATTGGGTGGTACGGAAGATTCTGAAAGCGACCATGATCAACTGGAAGGCATTGTTCAAGCGGTACATGAGCTTTGTGATGAAGGATTAGGCGATATTTTGGTGTTTATGAGTGGTGAGCGAGAAATTCGCGACACTGCGGATGTTCTCACCAAATTGAAATTGCGTGATACCGAAGTGGTGCCACTCTATGCGCGTTTATCGGCAGGGGAACAGAATAAAATATTCCAACCGCATGCTGGGCGTCGCATTGTTCTGTCAACGAACGTGGCGGAAACGTCGTTAACCGTACCGGGTATCAAGTACGTTATTGACCCTGGTACCGCGCGTATTAGCCGCTACAGTTACCGTACTAAAGTACAGCGTTTGCCGATCGAAGCCGTTTCTCAAGCCAGTGCTAACCAGCGTAAAGGTCGTTGTGGTCGTGTGGAAGCGGGTATCTGTATTCGTCTTTATTCAGAAGAAGACTTCAACTCACGTCCAGAATTTACCGATCCAGAAATTCTGCGCACTAACTTAGCGTCGGTTATTTTACAAATGACCTCGCTGGGGCTGGGCGATATTGAAGCGTTCCCGTTTGTTGAGGCGCCAGATAAGCGCAACATCCAAGATGGTGTGCGCCTACTGGAAGAACTTGGTGCCATTGATGAAAAAACCAAAGCAGGGAGCAAAGTCAAAGTGCTCACCGCGATGGGTCGTCAACTGGCTAACCTGCCTGTTGACCCCCGCTTGGCTCGCATGGTACTTGAAGCACCAAAACTGGGGTGTTTAAAAGAGGTAATGATCATTGCGTCGGCACTGTCGATTCAAGACCCTCGAGAACGCCCAAGCGACAAAAAGCAGTCGTCCGATGATAAGCATCGCCGCTTCTTCCATGAAGACTCCGATTTCTTAACCTTTGTTAACTTGTGGGATTACCTGCAGAAAAAACAAAAAGAGTTGAGTAACAACCAGTTCCGTCGTCATGTAAAAGAAGAATACATGAACTATTTGCGTATTCGCGAATGGCAAGACGTTTACACGCAATTGCACCAAGCGATGCGCGAGATGAATTTCAAACTGAATTCGGAACCGGGTAGCTACCAAGGTGTGCATACTGCGATTTTGACCGGTTTGCTCTCGCATATCGGCTTAAAAGATCAGGAAAAGAACGATTACCAAGGCGCGCGTAATGCTCGTTTTAACATCTTTCCTGCCTCTAGTTTGTTTAAAAAGCAGCCTAAATGGGTGATGTCTGCCGAGTTGGTGGAAACTTCAAAATTGTGGGCTCGCGTGGTGGCGAAAATCCAACCTGAATGGATTGAACCTTTGGCTGGGCACCTTATCAAGCGCAGTCATAGTGAGCCGCATTGGTCGAAAAAACGTGCTGCCGTGATGGCGTATGAGAAAGTGATGCTGTTTGGTATTCCGATTGTCGCAAAACGTTTGGTTAACTACGGCAATATTGACCCAGTGGTGAGCCGTGAAATCTTTATCCGCAGTGCGCTGGTTGAAGGGGATTGGGACAACAAACACGACTTCTTCAAACAAAACCGCGCGTTGCTGCATGAGGTGGAAGAGTTAGAACATAAATCTCGTCGCCGTGACATTTTGGTCGATGATGAAGAGCTGTATCAGTTCTATGATCAACGTGTTGGGACGGATGTGGTTTCTGGGCGTCACTTTGATACGTGGTGGAAGAAGGCGAGTCAAAAACAGCCTGATTTGCTGTCGTTTGAAAAAGAGATGTTGTTAAAAGGGGATGCCAGCCACATTACGGATTTGGACTACCCTAATTTCTGGTATCAGAACGGTATTAAGCTCAAGCTCACCTATCAATTTGAACCGGGTGAAGATAGTGACGGTGTCACTGTACATATTCCGCTGCCTATCCTTAACCAAATCGAACCTGCTGGGTTTGATTGGCAGATTCCGGGGTTACGCCAAGAGTTGGTGATGAGTTTGATTAAGTCACTACCGAAAACTTTGCGTAAAAACTTTGTGCCAGCGCCGAACTACGCGGAAGCCTTTTTATCGCGCGCGACACCAATGGAGTTGCCGTTGCTCGATTCGTTAGAAAAAGAGCTGCGTCGTATGAGCGGTGTGGAAATCTTACGTGACGATTGGAAATGGGACCAAGTGCCGGAGCACCTAAAAGTGACCTTCCGCGCGACGGACCATAAACAACGCAAGATCAAAGAGAACAAAGACCTCTATGCGTTAAAAGAGAGCTTGAAAGAGCAAGTGCAAGAGACGCTGTCAAAAGTCGCTGATGACGATATTGAGCATAAAGACCTGCACACATGGTCGTTTGGTGAGTTACCACAAGTGTATCAACAAAAACGCAGTGGCTTTGAAGTGCGTGCTTATCCTGCTTTGGTTGACAATAAAGACAGTGTGGAAATTAAGCTGTTTGAAACCGAGCAAGAGCAAATTCAAGCGATGCGCCAAGGTCAACGTCGATTGATTTTACTGAACGTACCATCGCCAATTAAATATTTGCACTCGAACTTGCCAAACAAGTCGAAATTAGGTTTGTACTTTAACCCTTACGGTAAAGTGTTGGACTTGATTGACGACTGTATCGCTTGTGGGGTGGACAAGCTGGTGGAACAGCATGGTGGTTTGGCGTGGCAACCGGAATCTTTTGATGCGTTGAAAGAGTACGTCCGTGCAGAACTCGGTGACACCGTGGTAGACATCGCTAAGCAGGTGGAAACCATCTTGACCACCGCATTTAACATTAATAAGCGTTTGAAAGGCAAAATCGATTTCACGATGGCGTTTGCGCTTTCGGATGTAAAAGCACAGATCGAAGGTCTCATTTTTAAAGGCTTCGCCACCGAGTGCGGTTGGAAACGTTTACCAGATATTCTACGCTATATGAAAGCGATAGAGAGACGAATGGAAAAACTGCCAATTGATCCCAATAAAGACCGTTTACACATGCTAAAAATTGAGTCTGTAGCGAATGACTATAAAGAGTTGCTCAATAAAATTCCGAAGGGAATGGCAGTTCCTGACAAAGTGAAAGAGATTCGCTGGATGTTGGAAGAGCTACGAGTCAGTTATTTTGCTCAACAATTAGGCACTCCTTATCCAGTATCGGATAAACGAGTTAAGAATGCGATTGATGAATGTTAGTGAATTGTAGGTATAGTATTTGCATCTAACTGACATATCACTATAATTTGGCGCTACTTGCGGCAAGGGATGGCCGTTTACTTCCCTTGCTGTACAACTGAGAGAAGGTTAATCATGAAAAAGACGTTATTAGCATTGGCACTGATCGGTGCTTCATCAACTGCATTTGCCGATTCATGGATTTACGGCGGCGCATCGGTAGGTAGTGTTGACCTAGAAGGTAACTCTGGTACTGCATACAACGTACATGTGGGTACTGGTCTTTTGCCTATTATTGGTGTTGAAGCTGGTTACAACAAGTTTCAAGATATTGACGACATGGGCAATACGAAGATCGATGATACCTATGTTGCGCTAAAACCAAGCATTAACCTTGGGCCTCTTCAGGTTTATGGTAAAGCGGGTTTGCATCGTTGGGATGCGTCATACAACAATGGCACGAGTGATGATGGTTACGACACTATGTATGGCGTAGGCGCGGATTACGCTGTGTTTGGCCCTGTTTCTGTTGGCGCTAACTTCATGAACTATGTGATCGATGGTGACAACGCGAAAACTTACTCGCTTACCGTTTCTATCAACCTTCTATAAGCTGACGTGATTTAAAGCGTTAGATAAAAATAGCCGATATTGTTCGGCTATTTTTTTGTCTTAATTTCAATCTGTTATGGGTGATATACCGGCAATCGCGTTCAACGGCTTAAAGATAGCGCGTTGCTAAATGCTGTTTAAAGAATTGCGGATTTAATGTCTCGCCGGTTGCGCTTGTCAAAATTTCATTGGTGGTGAGTAAGCTACCTTTGCTCCAAATATTCTCAGATAACCAAGCGAAGATAGGGGATAAATCACCGCTATCTAACACGCTATCGACATCGATGGTTTTACGCATTGATGCCATAAACTGGGCTGCATACATCGCACCAAGTGTGTAGCTTGGGAAGTAACCGAAGCTGCCATCGGTCCAATGGATATCTTGCATACAACCTTGGCGATCATTACCTTGGGTTGAAAGACCCAAATAGGCCTGCATTTTGTTATTCCACAACTCTGGGACATCTTTATAAGAAATAGCGCCATTCATTAAGTCACGCTCAATTTCGTAACGCAAAATGACGTGCGCAGGGTAGGTGAGTTCATCGGCATCGACGCGGATAAAATCTTTTTTCACTCGAGTGTAGAGTTTTTGCAGGTTTTCGACTGAAAATAGCCCCGGCGTTGCATCGGCAAAGCGGCCCGAGGTAAGCCCAGCAAGATGCTGAATGAAGTGTGGGTTGCGACCTAACTGCATTTCAAAAAACAGCGATTGAGATTCATGAATCCCCATCGAACGAGCTTCTCCAGCGCGAGTGCCAGCTAGCGCGCGAGGAAGACCTTGTTCGTAGCGGGCATGACCGGTTTCATGCACAATGCCCATAATGGACTGCACAAACTCTTTTTCATCGTAACGGGTTGTAATGCGCACGTCGGTCGGCACGCCACCACAGAAGGGGTGAACGCTTTCATCAAGGCGGCCATGGTCAAAGTCAAACTGCAGCAACTTCATCACTTCTTGACCAAGGGCTTTTTGGGTTTGTGCTGGATAAATTCCCGTTGGTTGAATAACCTTGTCTGTCGCTTGTTTTGCTATTGCTTGGTCAATCATTTGTGGTAGCCAGGATTTCACATCATCGAACACAACATCCAATGATGCGCTGGTGGTGCCCGGTTCGTAGAGGTTTAGCATGGCATCATAAGGCGTTAAACCGCTCACATCCGCACGGCGTTGTGCCTCTTCTTGGGATAAGGCGACCACCTCTTGCCAGTTTTTTGCAAAGCCTGCCCAATCATTGTCAGTGCGCTGCTTGCGCCAGGCGTGCTCACATTTAGACCCGGCTAGGGATTTCGCCTCGACAAATTCGTCAGGTAGAACAGTCGCTTGCTGCCACTGCTGTTTCATTTCGCGTAAAATCGCTTGTTGCGTTGAGTCAAGAGATTCGTCTTGAGCTGCATCAAACCAGTCGCCCAATTGTGGCTGAGTCATCAGCTGATGAATATGAACAGAGAGTTCAGCCATCGCTTCGCCACGGGCTTCTGCGCCACCAGATGGCATGACCGAGGCTTGGTCCCAACTTGAGATGGAATAAAGATGCTGGAAATGGGAAACTTTTTTGGAATGCTTAACCAGTTTTTCAAATGCACTCATAGACTTGACCTATAAAAGAAAGGATAAGAGAACTCGATAGTAGCAAATCGATGTACAAGACACCATTGAGCAAAGCGTTTGATTGAACTTAACTTTGCCCGCTGAGCAAGTTTTTGCTCAGGCACGGGCAGTTTGTTGCTTTATTTGCAAGTAGCTATATATAACCTATTGAATTTATTAATGGTGATTGTTGGCATTGACCTTGCTCTATACATAACAACAAGCGCAAAGCGCTATTACAAACAACGTTAGAAGGAATTTATAATGCCAACTCCATGTTACATCTCAATTGAAGGTCAAACTCAAGGTCTTATCACTGCTGGTGCATGTACTTCAGATTCAATTGGTGACTCATACGTTGAAGGTCATGAAGACGAAATGCTGGTTCAACAATTCGACCACATCATCACAGTACCAACTGACCCTCAATCTGGTCAGCCTTCAGGCCAACGTGTACACAAACCTTTCAAATTTACAGTAACTTTGAACAAAGCTGTTCCTCTTCTGTACAACGCACTTGCTGCTGGTGAGAAAATGTCGAGCGTTGAATTGAAATGGTACCGTACTTCAATCGAAGGTAAACAAGAAAACTTCTTTACTACAAAATTGGAAAACGCGTCTATCGTTGACATCGAATGTGAAATGCCACACTGTCAAGATCCAGCGAAATCTGATTTTACTCAAAACCTTACTGTATCTATGACATACCGTAAGATCACTTGGGATCACGTTAACGCAGGTACATCAGGTGCTGATGACTGGCGTAAACCAGTTGAAGCGTAATCACGTTTCGACACTATCGCCCACTACGGTGGGCGATACATTAAACCTTAAGCACAGGGCATCAGCGCCGAAATGAGCCGATGTTTTGTGCTTAAGGTTTTGACGTATATATAAAATATAAAAATATTATAGGAACGGTCAGGATGGCGACGTTAAGTTACAAAATAAAAGTCGATGGCTTAGAAGACGATCTCTTAGTGGTTCACGGTTTTGATGGCCATGAGTCGGTGTCAGATAGTGTATTTCAAGGGGAGCCTTGCTACGGTTTTCGTTACATTATTGAGTTAGCTAGCCGACAATCGAATATCACCGCTGAACAAATTGTTGATCGCGGCGCAGAGTTAACTCTCTATCGCGATGGTGAACTGGTACGCAGAGTCAATGGTATTGTCCGTAGTTTTACTCAGGGCGATATTGGTCATCATTTCAGTTTTTACTCGTTAACTCTGGTGCCTTCGTTAGAGCGACTTGCTCTGCGCCAAAATAGTCGTATTTTCCAACAATTGACCGTTCCCGAAATCATCTCTGTTTTATTGCAGGAGATGAAAATCACCAACTTTGCTTTTGCTGTAGCAAGAGAGTGCGCTAAGCGTGAATTTTGCGTGCAATATCGAGAAACAGATTTGGATTTTCTGCACCGTATCGCCGCTGAAGAAGGGCTGGTATACGGTTTTGTGCATGAAAAAAACAAACACACCTTGCTGTTTACAGATAAAACAGAAAGTTTTACCTATGTGAGTGAGAGTGTGCCTTACAACGCATTATCTGGTGGCGCTTCCGATACGCAGTACATTAGCGAGTTATTTGCGGATAGCCAATTTGAAGTGACGACCGCTGCGGCGCAAGATTACAGTTTTAAAAAGCCAACTTACAGCTTTGCCCAGACTGCAGAAGCGGTAGATGCCGACTATCAACTGACTCAATATGAGCATTTTGATGCCCCCGGACGTTTCAAAGATGATATCAATGGTAAAGCGTATAACGATATTCGTTTATCCTACCTGCGCCGTGAAGCGAAAACATGGCATGGCAAGGGCGACCACATGGCGATGGCAGGGGCGATGCAGTTTAGTTTGGAAGACCATCTTAACGATGAGTTTAACCAAGACTATCTGATTGTGAGATTCAACTGCCAAGGTCAACAACCCCAAGCGCTGGAAGAAGAGGCGGGCAGTGGCGGAACCACTTACGCGAATCAATTTGAATTGATCCCAAGCACGCAGCTTTGGCAGGCAACGCCACAACCCAAACCCCAAGTTGATGGCCCTATGATTGCGGTTGTTGTTGGACCGGACGGCGAAGAAATTTTTTGTGATGAACATGGCCGCGTAAAATTGCATTTCCCTTGGGACCGCTACTCAAACAGTGACGATTTAAGTTCCTGTTGGGTACGCGTTGCGCAAGGTTGGGCTGGTAGCCAATACGGTATGGTAGCTGTGCCTCGAATTGGTCACGAAGTTATCGTAACTTTCCTTAATGGCGACCCAGACCAGCCGATTGTGACTGGCGGAACTTACAACGCAAACAACATCGCGCCGTATGTTTTACCGGATAACAAGACAAAAACTGTGATCCGCACCGAAAGCCATCAAGGTGAAGGTTACAATGAGCTGAGTTTTGAGGATCAATCAGAGCAGGAAAAAATCTACCTGCATGCGCAGAAAGATTATGATGGAATTGTGGAGAACGATCACAACCGTTTGATTCACCATGATAAACATCTCACCATAGATAAAAAACATTTCACCAAAATTAATCGTAACCGCCACACGACAGTTTCGGGAGAAAGCCGCACTGGCGTGAAGGGTAATCGTACATTAAAGGTGGATGGTGAACTGCACATCAAAGCAGGCAAAGTGTGGGTAAACCAATCCACCACAGAGATACACATTAAAGCAGGCCAAAAAGTGGTCATCGAAGCTGGCTCGGAAATTACCGTGACGGCCGGCGGTAGCTTTGTCAAAGTCGACCCAGCAGGCGTTCACCTTTCAGGTGCAGGCGTGAACCTCAACTCAGGCGGCAGCGCAGGAAGTGGCACGGCGTATAGTGGGTTGGCGGCGCTTCTTCCGAATAAATTAACCAGTGATATTGCCGTTTCTGAGATAGTTAATGGCGAAGTTACAGCAACCAAAACAACAACTGACGGTGTTGTTACTGAGGGGACTGCTGAAGATGTTACGATGCCGGAGGCGCCAATTGCTGGTTCTACCAGCACAAGCACAGCGTCAAGCGCAACATCAACCACGACGGCAAGCACTGTGTCGACTGCATCTACTTCTGCTGCTCAAATGGCCAATACAAACAGTAGTAGTGCTTCGGCTACTTCCACTGCAACAAACGTTGCTAACAATACTACTCAATCAGCTACAGAGTCAGAAACAAGTGAGAAAGAGTCTACAGCGGCTCAAGGTTTTAATTACATCTTCTCTGCCTAAGGTTTTATCATGAAATTTGTATTCCCTATTCAAACATCAAACGGCAAAGAATTTGCTAATGCGAAAGAATTCGAAAAAATACTCAAACAAGAGACAATAGGTCAGTATGGATTTAATCCAAGCCATTCAACTTTTCATGGTGGTGTGCATTTTACGAAAAAGAATGCACCATGGGTCAGAAATCAATACCCTATACGGGCTATAGCAGATGGAAAAATTGTAGCCTGTCGTTTGAATTATGATTATCCCGAGACGACTTATGATGGTCGAACTCTGCCGTTCAGTAATGATTTTTGCTTGATTGAGCATAAATTTGATTACAAAGATGAGAGTGACCAAAATAAAACGTTTATTTTTTATAGTCTTTACATGCACTTGGCTGCGCTAGGTGATAAAAAGTCAGAAGTTGAAGAAGAGCCTGTTCAGCATGTCTTAGCGCAGAGTTGGTTTGGACGGGTGCAGCCAAAAATTGAGAATGCTGACAATACGTTTATTAAGTTGAAGAAAGGTACTGTACTTATCTTGGATGAAGAAACAGAGCCAAGAGAGTTCGACAATGGTAGTCAAACGTTAACCTTTAGAAAATACACAGTAAAAGACAATTGTGGCTTAGTTAAAAGTTTATCGATGGTAGGGACAAACTTGTGGCTGGCAGACGACCCCACACCATCAGAGCAAAATCCACAATTTATTGTGAAAGGTGGCCCAGTAGAAAATGCTCCAGAGCCAACGTGGTTTTATCAAAAATTGACGGCTGAAGTCATTGCTGATGACTATATTAATGTTCGTTCTGACCCAAGTACTAATGGGGAAGCGGGTGAGATAATTGGTCGCGCTATGACGGGTTGTACTCTAACGTTAGAACGAAAAAGAGCACTAAAGTTTTATACCATTAATGGCCAAAAATATTTGATGGCTAAATGTGAGTTTAAAAACGACAAGGCATTTAAAAATGATGCAGCCAACTCTCCAATAACATTAGGCTGGATCGCAATAACGAATGACAATATTAAGATCACGGGTAAAACAGATGCGTTGGATTTTAATAATGATGCGAATCCAGTAACGGAAACTTCTATTTCGATTAGGGCGGGTGAACCAATTGGTTATCTTGGCCGTTTCGATGTGTTAGAGAATGATTCTGAGAAGGGTTACGCTGTCACCACTCGTTATCAGTTGCATCACGAACTTATGTCTTTAGAAAAACCACCACAAGCGTTCTTAAAGGCATACTACGGAGACGAAAAAGCAGAGTCTCTTCAGTTTGCTTCTGACAATGAATCGCATGGTTACTTACTTGAAAATGGATTGAGCGACTTCTTTCGAAATCTCGCATTATGTGCAAAAAGATCCGAAGTGCCATGTGAGGAACGAGAGGGCATTACGGTAGAAGATGAACAAGTGTTGTCCGTATTAACTCCTGAAGCTGCCAGCCAGTTAACCGTAGTGCAGCACACTAGCGAGTGGTACCACAAATCGGACACCAGTTTCTTATTTAAGGAGCTGGACAGAATTTTTGGAGTGAATGATCGTCTACAGCACGAAAAAGACCGTGCAGATCAGCTCGCTTGGATGCAGAATACGTCAATATTTAGTGATAGTTCAGCGGTTTGGAACTGGTGGCCAGTATTTTATTCAAAAAATTGTATTCCATTAATAAAGGCTAAAGAAATCGCGCTTAAAGTTAGTGCAGGATTTGAAGGAAAGGAGCCTAGCTATAGAACATTAGCTGGCAATTTTGATGGTGCAGGAATGTCATGGGGGATAATTCAATACAATTTTGGTCAAAATACTTTAGGCCCATTACTTAGAAAAATGAAATTGAAAGACCTAGAACAATTTAATGGGTGTTTTGATAAAGAAGAAGATCTTGCTTCATTAAATAAGGTGCTAAACTCATCTATTACAGAACAAATAAACTGGGCAATAGATATGCAAAATAATAAACGTGAACGGTGGGTGAAGATATTTAACAATTTATCCGAAGTGGAACTGTTTAATAGACTACAATTAGAAGGGATTGAAAAATATTCAGACTCAGCAATAAGTGCGATTGAGTGGATGAGAGATCAGCTTCCTAAACTGTTTGAACGCGTTGAGTTAGTTACTTTTGTAGCGTTATTTGATTTATCTGTTCAGCAAGGTAGTATAAATAAATCAAAGCAAGTTATTATGGAGAGAATATCAGAGCGAGAGCCAAAAACTCAAAAAGAATTTTTGGAAATTGTTGTATCTGAAAGAGGGAAAAGTGCTTCCACTCGATGGAGAGCTGATTGTTTAAGCAGACGACTATCTATTCTTAACAAAAAAGTAACTAAGATCATAGAAAGTGGATATACTTCTATGCATGAAAATAAAAACTTAGGATTAATAGTAGAAGGTAATATATGCGATTTTTAATTTTCTTTGTTGTTGCAATTATGTCACAAAAAATTTACGCAAATGGAGTTGATATTCAAAGTAAATGTAGTGATTATGATGGCAGTTATAGTGCTAATTTCGAAAATGGTTTTTTCTTAGAGTGTGTCGATAATAGTACGATGCAAAGCAATAAGTTTGTCATCAAGGATAATAATGGTATTGATTATCAAATTGATGATGCAGCAAAAATTGTTATTAACGATCAGATCCTAGCGGCTAAAACAGAAGGCGTAATAAATTATCTTATAAGTAGCACAAAGGATTGTAAAAATACCACCTACCAAAGGGATTACTATTATGTATATTCAAGAATACCAAATGGAAATGGTTATTGTTATGCTCTAGATGGTAAATTTAGAAAATTAGAACATATAAATATAACTGGCTATTTAAATTTACAAATTTCAGCTAAGATAAAAAATAATAAAGAATATTTATATAATCGGGAAAATGGAATTTTTATAAAAAGTGGAATGTATTTAATCAATGGTGATTCGGTGATTATTAATGAAGAGGTTGGTGATTGGTTGAATATTACATTTTCAGGCAAGAAAACAATCACCAGTTGGATTCATAAAACTGCTATTAAGCTTGGTAATTGATTACATTTTTAATAAGCTTACGTGTCAGGGTCGTTCATGTTATTTACGCAGGGAAACCGCATGAACATCCTTGATTTTAAAGGGCTGAACTAAGGACAGAATTCTTTATATCACCTCGATTTTCATTGACCTTTCTCCCATGTTTTTACATTTACAAAGGATCGATTTGTAGATCATTTTCATTGTTTTCTAATGGTTTCGTATTAAAAAACGGAGCCTTTTCATGACCAGTTTAGCGAATCCATTTATACATTTTTAAGCGGGTATACAGTGGCAAGATTGGTGGGTTTACTCAATCCGAAAAAATTCCCATCGGCCTTTATTAATTGGATGAAAGACTGTCATGAGCTAACGAAAGGTGGCATCCAGCGCAAGAGAATGCGCTGCGCGATGGATGAAAATTACTTAAGTAAGGTTCTCGGAAGCGTTGAATGACGGGGATGTTCATGCGGTTTCCGTGACTCTTACATTCCAGGCCGTTGGGATAAGGCTAATTAGGTGACGATAGAAGGCTCAATTTTTTGCATCTAAAAATAACGGAAGAGGTTCATCCGGTTTTATATTCAGAAATTTTTTGTCTGCTTTATATGGTCATAATATGATTTCATCACTCTGCGTCTGATGGGATGGTTAACGAAGCAACATATGATAAAACTAAAAAAAGATACGTTAGAACTGTTTTTGAGTGTAGGAAAGGATCATGAATAAAAGAATTAATTTGATATTTTTAATTGTAATATTGATTGCTGTATCTTTAACTTTTTATTTTTTTAATAAAAATGACCAGTTTTCTGTTCCCGAGGGGGCTGCCCCTTGGGGGGTGGAATTATATTCATCTTCACTATATCCTGCTACTATTCAAGCTATCCATGCAATAAATACTCAACAGGATTGGACTAAAGTATTAATGGGATTAAATGATGGTATTCATAGAACAAATGTGGATAAAATTAAAAAGATTTTCCCTGATTATAACGGTTTTGGTATACCACTATATCATTCTTTCGCTGCACAATATTCACAAGGAGATTACGGCGAAGTTTTGCCTGAAAAGATTATTATATATTGGACATCAGAAGTTAACGCTCGATTTTTTATAACTATACTATATGTTAATGATGTTATTATTTCTAATATTAATAAAATGATGTATTACCCTAACAATGAAAAGCTTAATTATAATAACAAAGGTTGCTTCCCAACAACTTTTGATTTTGGTTTCTTCCCTGATGGAACGACAAAGATTTGGTTATCTTGCGGAGGTCAATATCGATTTGTTAATGCCCAAGTTACTACCGAAGAGGTAGAAAAAAACTACAATAATTATAGTAAGAAGGATTGGGAAGATTCTGGGCGTATAAAAAAGATAGAAGAAAGAGCGGATTATTTTGGAGTGAAACTTTTTCCTATCAATAAAAAAGAAATGGATAAAGTATATAGTGATAGGAAGATAGATTGATATAGAGATATCTTATTTTTTATCATCAAAATAAGCTACCTTCGCGCTCAATGTTAGACGGCTTTTAATATTGAGCGCGGCTATTTATAAGGTTCATTTCTTGCCTGCGTTGAAAACAAAAATATTACCTGGCGTGTCAGGAAAACCGCATTAATCCACTAGTTTTTAAAGGCCTATGGAAAAGTTTTATTTTTAATATCCGTTCGGTTTAACCTTATAAAATAAATCATAATAAGTTAATTGATTGTAAAGTTATAAATTTCCTTACTACAATTTTGTGATCTGATAGCCTAACTAGTAATTACTTATTTTTGTTCATGGTTAAAAATCGTTTATTACATTCTTGATATTAAAAACTTTAATAAAAATAATAACTCACCAGAAATTTTAGAAACAACAGAAAGTAAGTTAGAGTACTATTTTGATTATTATACAGATTTCATTGGTCCAATGTCTCTTCAATTTGCTTCATATATAAAGTATTCACTACATGACTTTTCAGACATCTTCTTCGGATAAAAATATTTATTGTGGTCAGTCCCTATCTGGAATCGTCTCAAGAGAATGCCTATCTCCTTTACCGGTTAGTAATGGTAGACCGATAATAGAAGAAAGTGCGATGTTACGTTTTAATAAAAATGGGTTATTAGAATTAAATTTTAATTCTGGCAGTGTATTAGGTACGAAGGTACTATTACTCTTATATTTTTCATATTTTTTTTCATAATGTCGATGGCAATGTATATGACCATTTCTATTGGGTTTCATTCTTCAATAGTGTTTATTTGGGGGCTTTTTATCAGTATGGGGGTGCTTGTTGGTGGCCCTGTGTTTTTTAGTGTTAAAGACAGTTTGTTTAATAGTATTAATAACTTCCCATTAACCTTTGATTGCCGGATGAGGGATGTGATCTTTTCTTGGGTTGAAAGTGATGACATAAGAAGACCTAGTTTATCTAGCTCAAATTTTTTATTTTTTTGCTTTCTTTTGGCGTTGTTTTTTTTCTCATTGGTATGATGTTTGTTTTACAAGATATTAATTCTGGAGACATTCAACTTGGGATAGTGATGACCATAATCGGTATTGTATTTTTCATATTCCCCATTAAACCTTGGGTTGTCTACTTTTATAAACTAAGACATAAGAAGGAAAGCGAAATTCGTTTGGCTCGAATTCCATGGGAAAAAGTTAGAGTTGAATATCAGACTGGAATGTCTTTTCATGTTTTTGGAACGAACAACATGCATAGATTGTGCTTCTTTATTCAGGTGCCAGAGAAGCGAGAAGGTTTCTTCAGTTTGTCAATGCCTGTTTTTTCTCGTGAAGAAGCGTTATCAACCTATGAATTTATTCGTGATTATATAGAAAATGGCTGCGAGAGGTTAAAAACATCACAGGGTAACTATTTAAAAGATAAAGCGAGTAGTTATAGTCTCGCTTTTTATAAAGAACGTATCGCTGAGTATAGAAAAGAAAAAGTGTTACCTGTCTATTTATTGTGGCGCTTAGTGAACATTCTTACATTTACTTATTGGGTTCGCTGGTACTTAGAATTGCTCAATGATGTGTTGCCGCAAAAAAATCCCAAAAAAGCAGAATTGGAAAGGTTATGTTCTTCAGTAGCACAAGCTGATTGGGTCCCAATGAGTCCGGTGCTAAAGGAAGTCAATGACCGAGTGCGAGCTCTGTATGCTAACGGCCATCGATGGGAAGATGACATAGTTCAAGCTGTTATTCGTGAATATGATGATATCACTGCAGAAAAGTATGATTTTGATTATGTCGATGAAATCAAGGAAGATAAAAAGTAACGCCCAATTATATTGATTTCAAATGGGTAATAAGCGGGCGTTTAGCCCGTTTATATTAGGTGATCTACTAACGTCTTCGATGACTAGCTAAGATTTATACTGTCAATACAGAATGACAAAATAAAAGTCGATGGCTTAGAAGACGATCTCTTAGTTGTTCACGGTTTTGATGGCCATGAGTCGGTGTCAGATAGTCAGGGAAACCGCATGAACATCCTTGATTTTAAAGCGCTGAACTAAGGACAGAATTCTTTATATCACTACGATTTTTATTGACCTTTCTCGGATGTTTTTACATTTACAAAGGATCGATTTGTAGATCATTCTCATTGTTTTCTCATGGTTTCGTATTAAAAAACGGAGCCTTTTCATGACCACTTTAGCGAACCCATTTATGCATTTTTCAGCCTTAACCGATTACCGACAAACAGGGAAAGTAACCCATAAATTATCAGACATTATTTTGCTGACGGTTTGGGGTGTTTTATCGGGACAAGATACATGGGAAGGCATTGTTTATTTTTGGTGAAATGAGACGAGATTTTCTTAATCATTATGGCGATTTTTCAGCGGGTATTCCGTCAGCTTGGCGATAGCGACTCAAGTCAGGATAAAGCCATGGTTGATTAGAGACGCGATGTCTATTGGTGAATGAAGACTGAGACTTTCGCGTATTCGAAGACTTTTCGTACGAATGGCAGGTAAAAAGTGAATTGACATCGAGTTTAATGGAAGGCAAGAAAGTGAGCGTGCGCAAGAGAATAGGTCTCAGTACGCAACTAAATCAGTTCGAAAATATTGAATGCAGAAGATCGTAAGAGCAACATACATTTTCTATGACTATATGGCCAATTATCTGAATCTGACGACAGCTAAGCCTGACATCGATTCACTAATTCCGTGGAACTTCTCTCACTAGAACGCCCGTACGGATTATGGGCGAATACAGATAGATAGCATAATGCGAGCAAAAGCTATTGGTTAGTGGTGTCAATGTACAGGTAATTACACGTGGTTTTTAGAGAAGATAAATGCAGCATCAGAGTGGATGATTGAGCGGAGGAATTATCGAGAACCCGTCGTGCTTGTTTTTACTTATTGAAAGCTGGAATTTAGTGTAAGAGAATGTGCTGCGCGATGGATGACAATTACTTAAGTAGGGTTCCCGGCAGCCTTGAATGGCGGGAGTTTTTGTGAGGCTTCGTGTATACAGATACCTACTTTTTCCGTTTTATACATTTGAAAATAATATGGAGAACACATGTTGTTGAAGAAGTATTTCAGTTTGATATTTATAGTATTCATATTTTTTTCTAATGTGGGATTTTCTAGTGAAATAAATAATCACTTATATAAAGTTCCTAACAGAGGGAATGAGTTTGTTTCAGTTAGATTTGAAAATTTTAAAAGCAAAAACAAAATTGTTGTATCCCTAATAAACAAAAGTAAAAACACCATTAAAAAAGCACGTGATGTAATTTACATTAGTGAAGATAGAAAAATGACGGATGCTTTTTTCAATGAAGAACATGGTAACATTAGTTTTTTCCTTCTTACTAGTAATAGTGTTGATAAAAGTACAGGTATTGAAGGTATAAGCCATAATACATTTATCTATGATTTAGATGATGATGATATTTATTTCAATCAAATACCAATTATAAAATTAATGAATTGTATTGATGGTAAAGATATCGAAAGAAATATAATCCTTAAATGTGAATACAAGACAAAAGAAAAAATATTAAATTATTTAAAAACACATTAATTAAATGATTTTTTAAAGATGGTTAAAAATCATGTTCTTTAAAAAGAGCATGATTTTAATTTGTTTTTTGTGGCTTTAGTGTTGTGCTCTTTTTAAATGTTTGTTATTCAATTTTATCGCCAGCATTTAATGTTGTTTCCTATTAGTTTTTCTCCGGATAGCGTAAGCTATTTTATGACGTTCTGCTTAATCATTTGTCAGTGATATTAAGGTGTAATCAGCTATTTAATTATGTGTGCCTCTAGATATTTTCAATGTAGCTAAGTATCTTATGAAAAAACTTCTAATTTTTACTAGTGTGAGTATTTTTAGCTCCTATGCTAGCGCATCGATTGTTTCATCTAACGAGTTGGCTTTAGCTTTGATGAATACTAAACATGTATCATTTGATGATGTCTTATATGTAACCCCAAAGGGGGATATTAATATAAAAGTGCTAAAAAAAGATAGTGGGGATGAATATGTTAACTCTGAAGGACAGTCAATTTATGATACCCAAAACATAGCAATAATTATAAATGATGGGAATTTTTCATATGTATATAAAAACATACCTTCTAATGGGCAGTTTATAAAATATGATTACTGTGTGGATAAAAATAACAATTTCATTTTATTAATAATGATTAAATATGGCGATTTTTCAAAAGCTTATGGAACTTACATGGAGCATAAATATGAAATACTTAGATTTGAACCTAATAAAGTGTCAACATTATCCGCGATGTATTCCGGCGCTTTAGATTATAAAGGCAATGTTACCACTGAAAGTGGGATTATATACCCATATATTACATCATCTGAAATAATCAGTAGATTAATTGAAACTGGCATATGTGATGAAAAAAATACAAGACAAAGTAAAATTCTTGAAAAGAATAAGATAAACACACCTGATGAATTGAATGATTTAGCTAAATTGGGAAACAATATAACTATTGGTAAATTATTGAATACTTTAGATAAATACCCTGTATCTAATATCAATGTAATTAAATATAATGACTTAGGTTATTATTTATATAATGGTGAAAATTATAAATCTGCTGAATTTATATTGGAGTATGTACTTCAGATCTTCCCCAAAAGAACTGTGGCATATCTAAATTTAGGTGATACATATTGGTCCTTAGGCAAAACTAGTGATGCTCAGAGAATGTATAGAAATTACATATATTTCATGAATCAAAACTACAAGAGCAATAAAATACCAAAATACATAAAAGAACGCACCTTATAATAAATTATATTGTTAGGTATTTTTAAGGGGGTGTGCACCATAAACACCGCGTTATAATCAAGCTTTGCCTATAATATAATCGGTTTGGCAGTTCGCATAGCCTGAAAGGAAACATTATTGTGAAATACTTAGAGATATTTTTAATATGAAAAATTTTCATATTTTTACATTCATTGCTTTTAGCATTTTAATGAGTATATCAGTGTCAGCAAATCAAATTAATTATTATACTGTAGATGTAAATAATGATGGAAGTTTGGATAAAATAGAGAAGATTGATAAAGAACTATATTTTTATCTAAATACAGTTGATGGGTATAATTTGCTGGCTAATATAAATGATTTTTCTTTTGATGGTGGTTATAAATTAACATCTATATCATCAGACTCTTATTTTTTAAAACTAAAATATGGTTTTTTAAATAGTAATACACAAGAGTTAGACGTTTACCTTACTTATAATGGAGCTTTATATTTATCAAAAATTACAGAAATTCACAGATTTCCATTCGATTATGATAATCGAGTTGATTATTGCACGAAAAATATTAATAAGAAGTTAGATGACAGAGTAACTTACGAAAACAATATTCTTGATTTCAGTAAAGTGGAATGTGTTCACGAATATGAAATTATTGATTCACTTGGTGATTTTATAAAGAGAGCTAAAGATGACACTAAAGATAAACTAATATTGGTCAGTCGTTACAAAAAACTAATAGAAGTATATCCATTAACTAAAGAAAATGAATATATTTATAATAATCTTGGTTATTTTTTATATAAAAGAGGAATGTATAAAGAATCAATTTATGTACTTGATAGTGTTATTAACTATGACAATAAAAGGATCGTTGCATTTCTAAATATCGCAGATTCTTATTGGTCTGATGGACAAAAAAACAAAGCTAACAAATATTACGCTAATTATCTTGATCTTATGAAATCTACTGGAAAGGAAAACAAAGTTCCCAAATATGTCTATAAGCGATTATTGAATACACAGTAAGGCTTTCTTGCTTAATTTTGTGAAAAGTTATTGTTGATTTTGGTGAAATGAGACAAGATATATTCTCAATATGGCGATTTTTCAACGGGGATTTTGTCAGCTGTTAGGGTAGTAAGAGAGGTTGTTTACTCAATTTGAAAGAGTTCCAATCGGTCGGGTCGTATTAATTGAATGGAAGGCTGCCATGAGCTACGCGATGGACGAAAATTACTTAAGTAAGGTTCTCGGAAGCCTTGAAGACGGGAACATTCATGCAGTTTCCGTGATACTTGTTATGTTAAACGATAATCCATCTGTCGAGAGAAAATTGGAAGGTTATAGATGATGAATAAGATTTTGGTAATAATGTCATTATTTGTGCCTGTTTTTACATTTAATGCATACTCTTCATCTTCACTCAGTGACATAACAATGAAGGGATTCTATGATGGTGACCATATTTTAGACAGCATAGTTTGTGATAAGACTGTCGTTGGATTAACTACATGTAAAGTTAACTTTTCACTCACGATAACAAAAAAATTCTCATACAAAAATGAGTATTGCTCTGATGTGTCCATTGAGAACCCTAAAACTGGGGAAGTAATATTTCATTGTGGACTGTGGGGAGAAGACACATTGTTGTACTTTTCTTGGAATGAAAAATATAACGATCTAATTTTAGATAAAAAGGTTTATGAAAAACTCGCAATGGATGGACCTGACTCTAAAATAGAACGAAAAACATATGATTTAAAGAATTATGTAATTTCATTTTTTGATACTGAAAAATATTTGGATAATATTTATAGATAATATCTTGATTAGATATTATTTAGTATGTAAATGGTTATTTTTGAACCAAATACGATGTGGTTGAGTGTGAAAAATTTTAATAAATACATGATATTCTCAAAGATAAATAGATTTTTACTCATTATTTGTCTTCTTCCTGGAGCAGCAGTTTCGTATGAAAATGGCATAGTAAAATCGCTGTCTATTTCTAACAAAATTCAATTATTAATCAAAGAAGACGAAAATGGTAAATTTTACTTCAATGACAGATTTGATGAGCTTTACAAGAGTGTAGACGTTACGCCTCAAGCATTTGACATTAAATCTAATAGAAGTGAATACTACCCTCGGGTTTTGAATAAAATTGATTACAGATTTTTGCTATTAAATAGCAAAAATAACCAAATATTTCCTATGTTAGAACTTAGCTACCCGCTTAACTTAGATTCTTATAATAATGATAACTCATTTATAATCGAAACATACAAAGATGATGTGACTCGGTATAAATTTTTGATGAAGTATAATTATATTAAAAAACTCAAAAAAGTAATCTTGACGGATATCATTTATGTAGAGTCAACAATAACTTTTGATAGCGACGAGGTTGATTATTATCTTGTTAAATTAGATGTTCCTGATAGTATAAGATATTTGGAGTATTACAATAGTAAGAAATATACCGACTTCATTATCAATGAGCTTTATAATAAAGTAAGTGGTTTAGAATTAAACATTAAACTGATAAAATCGATTAAATGAAAGTGTTTATTTAAAAAGATAATGTTTTTGCATAACTACAGTGTGGTGTTTTTATCTAAATAACTGCTTAAATTATCTCTAATCCATGATAGTTAGCCCTCCTAGCCAGTTTTGTCAAAGAGGGAGTTGTGTAGATAAGTGACTCTCTCTTGGGCAATAGTTGATTGGCTCATAAGAGTAAGAATAAGAATAGAGTAACGTCATGAAGTTTATAATTTTGTTTATTTTAATCACTATTTCTCAATGTGTTTTCTGCGCCAGTAACGATATTGAGGAAGAGTGTAAAAATTATGATAGCGTCCATAGGCTTAATTTTGTCAATGGTACTTATTTGGAGTGTATTGATAATAGTACAATGCAAAGCAATAAGTTTGTTATTAATGATAATAATGGTATTACCTATCAAGTTGATGAAGCTGCAAAGATTGTCATTAATGATCAGGTTTTAAGTATAACACCAGATGAAACAATAAATTATTTCATTAGTGACACTAAAGATTGCAACACTGTTCATTATCAAAGAGATTATTATTATGTTTATTCAAGAGTTCCTAATGGAAATAGCTATTGTTATGCTCTTGATGGAAATTTCAAGAATTTAGCATATGTTAATCTCACTGGTTATTTAAATTTAAAAATTTTAGCCAAGATAAAAAATGATAAAGTATATTTGTATAAAAAGAAGATGAAAGTTTTGTTAAGAGTAGAATGTATCTTGTAAAAGACGATTTATTAGTTATTAACGAAGAGCTTGGTGATTGGTTGAATATCACTTTTTCAGGCAAAAAGACAGTGACTAGTTGGATTCGTAAAGAATCAATTCAACTAAGAAAATAATCTAGATGTATGATATAAAATATTTATTATTCTCGAGAACTTACGTTATTAATATAAGGTTGTGAATAATTATTGAAATCATAATGTTTATACTAGCAGTGTGGTTGTTTTGTAATTTATTTGCATCATCTTTATTTAAACAGATTTTTTAATTATACAAAAAATTACCTATTGAAAATGGTATCATTTTTTAGTGAGGGGGGGGGGTGAGATCTGTACTTATTTTATTGATGACGGTTTCTTCTGGTGTATGGGCTAAAGATATAACTGGAGTTTGGGGGTATCAATCTAACAATGGAAAGAATGTTTATAATTTGGATATTAAAACTATACAAAATAAAAAACATATTAAGTATTCGTTTATATATATGAATGGGAAGAGAATAAATGAAAGTGGTACTAAAGGTTATACGTTAATTAAATCCAATGATGGGTGTTACACTTCAACATTATATGACGCATTTTTAGGCGAATATGCCGGTGTGAAATTATGTCTACAAGGGCAGACTCTTGTTTTTAATAAAACCTCGAAATTTGATAGCACGCCTTATCTGCCTAAAAAGGCAGTGTTTAGGAAGGAAAAATAGAGTAGAGCAGTGAAGACAGCAACACAGTTAATTGACGCTTTAATGACGTAGGCGGCGAATTAGTTGCGCTTCTTCAATGTCGGTCACTAACTCTTTCCCACTCAGCGATAATCTCTCCAAGACATTTGGTTGAGTTTGCGGTATAACCAACTGAGAAACCACATGTTTGCTGTTATCAGGGAATGATATGTATATTCAAAACTTTGAAGCGTTTGTTATCGCGATCACCATTCTTACCTTAACCCCAGGGCTTGATACTGCGTTGGTTATTCGTAATACCTCAAGAGCGGGGATAAGCGACGGTTGTGTTACGAGCCTAGGTATTTGTAGTGGGTTATTTGTACATGCGACCTTTTCAGCCATTGGTATTTCGGCGATTTTGGCATCGTCGGCAGAGCTGTTCCAGGTGGTAAAAATGATTGGTGCGGCGTATTTAATTTGGTTAGGTTACAACAGCTTGAAAGGGCTTATAAAAGGGCAAACAAATGGAATGCAGGTTGAGTCGTTAACTAACACACACCTGAATGTGCGTCGTTCATTGCGTGAAGGTTTTTTGTCTAATGTGCTCAATCCCAAAACAGCTGTATTTTACTTGGCATTTTTACCGCAGTTTATTAGCCCTGAGCATTCGGCGTTGTTGCAGTCGCTGTTTATGGCGGCAGTGCACTTTATGATTGCCATGGTGTGGCAGTGCGCGCTTTCTGGTGCATTAACTAAAGCGAAAAACCTGCTCAGAAGTCGCCATTTTACGAGCTGGATGGAAGGAACAACCGGTTTTGTTCTGGTTGCGCTGGGCATTAAATTGATGTTAGAGCGCCGCTAAGATTTTGAGCTTCAATGAAAAGGCACCGAGTTCGGTGCCTTTTTTGTCTCTACACTTGCAACGTTAGTGGGATCTCAATCTTCTAATGTTGCGTCTGGATTACTTTGTAGTTTTACGCCAAACAGAAACTCACGTAAGGTTTCATCGTCACACTGTTTGTAGTGTTTATTGTCTGGTTTACGAAAGTAGGCACCCAGTTCATATTTGGTAAGCTCGATGCCAACGGTTTCTAAAATGTTTAGCATGTCTTCGGTTTTCAAATTCAGCGCAATACGCAGCTTTTGAAAAATCATATTGTTGTTCAGGTGAGCTTCTGGTTTTGGTTGTTCACCATCACGGGCCCCACGTTTATCAATGATTAAGCCATTTAGAAATGAAGCTAACTTGCTGTCGCTCATTTTTGCGTTGCTGTCATTATCTTTATTTAACCACTGAGCCACTTGGTTAGCAGAAACGTTGCTGTTGGCTAAGGCAAAGATTTTTACAATGTGATTTTCTTTTATAAAAAGCGCTGAACGAACAAGACGCAAAACATCGTTATTAGTCAAAGTGAATCCTAAGGTTTCGATATGCCAGTGCAATCAACGTGATTCCTGGAACGCGCGAATTCTATCAGAATTTGTCGATCTAAGAGGTAACTTTCTTTGTTGTGACATGAGTTATCTCGTTATGTTGGGGTAAATAGGTATCAAAATGGATGTCCCGTTGGCGGCACGATGAAGGATGAACTGACAGAAATATTCTGCATGCCCAATCATGTTTCGCTTTATTTCTGAGGGTTTCCACAAAGGCAGACAGATTGGTGGTCCAAGCGGAAACAGAGAAATGCCTTTGCCATTGGGGAGGTCGGTGAGTAGGGCTAGGCAACTAAAATCGAGTTAAAACAGCATCTCGTGTTAATAAAAAATGGCGACCAAAGGCCGCCACTTGAAATTGTGCACTTAACCCCATTAAGGTGTGATTACGCGTTTGTTTCTATCGCTGCTGAGCGACTTTTTAGCTGCTGACTAAAGTAGATACGAGTCTCTTCAGCAACAACATGACGCAATAGGATAAGGCCAATCAAGTTAGGGATTGCCATTAAACCATTCACGATATCTGCGATAATCCAAATTAAATCCAGCTGTAAAAACGCACCTGATGCAATCAAGCAGATAAAGATAACCTTGTACGGCAGCACCGCTTTGGTGCCCATCAAAAAGACCACGCAACGTTCGCCATAGTAGTTCCAACCAAGAATGGTTGTGAAGGCAAAGAACATTAAACCAACAGACACTAGCATAGGGCCAACTTGCTGTGCATTAAGACCAGCCGCAAATGCATAAGTTGTCATCGATGCACCGGCATAATCGCTTTGCCATGCACCAGTTAAGATCAATGCAAGACCTGTTAGGGTACATATGATGATGGTATCGAAGAATGTACCCGTCATAGAGATAAGCCCCTGACGAACACATGAGTTGGTTTTAGCCGCTGCAGCCGCCATTGGGGCACTGCCCAAACCAGACTCGTTCGAGAATACCCCACGAGCGATACCAGATTGAATCGCCAGCATAATTGAAGCGCCTAGGAAGCCGCCCGTTGCTGAAGTGGTCGTAAAGGCAGAAGTGAGGACCAGTTGTACTGCATTTACAAGCTGATCTGCATTGCTGACAATGATGCTCAGACAGGCGACGAAGTAGAAAAGCGCCATTGCTGGAACCACTTTACTCGCCACATTAGAGATCGATTTAATACCGCCAATGGTTACAACGGCAACCAGTATAGTCAGTATCACTGCAGTTACTTCTTTCGAAATACCGAAAGAGATATTGGTAGCGTCAACAATCGCGTTAACTTGTGCAAACGTACCGATACCAAAGAAGGCAACGCCAATCGCAAACACTGCAAAGAGTTTTGCGAGTAGGGCAGAACCCACGCCATCTTTAAGGAAGTACATTGGGCCACCAACGATTTGCCCTTTATCGTCTACTTTGCGGTACTTTACTGCCAGTAGGCATTCTGCATATTTAGTTGCCATACCAAATAGCGCAGCTAACCACATCCAGAATAGCGCGCCAGGACCACCCAGTTTGATAGCGGTTGCAACTCCCACGATGTTACCTGTACCGATAGTCGCAGAAAGAGCAGTACATAATGCCGCAAAAGGGGATACATCACCTTCTTGGGAACCGTGAGACGATTTCTCTTTACTGAATACCATTTTTAACGCGGTTGGCAGATGGCGAAATTGGATCATCCCTAAACGGAATGTAAAGTAGATACCAGTACCAACAAGTAAGATTAGTAACGGTGGACCCCAAACAAAGTGGTCAATGGTTTGCAGTATGTGTTGTAGGTTTGTCATTTTTTCCCCTTAATAAACAACATCTAAGGAGAAGAGGGAAAGGTAGGTCGTGAAAAAAACGATCGAACAACTCGCTATAAAATAGCAAGCTGATCATAGCCTTTCTCTCCTCTGTCCTTTTGCCTGAGAGTTTCACCCCACACGATTTGGGACTTGCTCCTTCGGCGACCGATTTAACGGTTCTCTCCAGAGGTTCCTCCAACTACAGTCCTCGCTTATCCTTGTAAAAGGATAATGCACCTGAAAGATTTACTTCTTCGGCGGGTATGCCTAACCTAATTGTTAAAAATAGGTTAACATCCTCTCTCCTGCAGTCTTCAACGGAACAATTATCTAAAAATAAGATAATTTGCGTTGGGCATACTAACCAAAAGTCAATGTGATGTCATCTACAAATTGAACTTTTGTCAAATGTTAGTGGGAAACACAAAATAGCAAGGGAATTTGCCATTTAATCCACTTTTTTCTGACCTATTCTAAGCATTAAGTGGTATAAAATAGTTATTAACTCAAAAGAGCTCAAGATGCGGAATTGAGCGTTTCATCAACGTGTATCGGTCAAGCCCAATGACGGAATAAATGAGCATTTGGCCATTGATGAAATCGCATCTTGAGGTAACTTGGGGATATCTTGGGAGCATCGATTATGACCAGACTCATCGCAATAGCTGTACTACTCGTAGTGGCGTTTTTATTGGTTCGTTATGGTACGAATGCTCGCTTGCAAAAAGGGGTTGTAATTACTGTGGTTGCAGGCCTGATTATATATACAGTATCAGTGGTCATTATGGAGTTATTGCACTGAGCAATAACTAGGAGAATAACGTGAACCCAAAAAACAATATCGACGAAAACGACGATGTCGTAGTGATTGAACAGCGTGATAAACGCAGCTATTTGTACATCGGTATTGCGGGGGTACTTGGACTCGCACTCGGTGGGCTGGTCGGTTCAACTGTGACTTCATCTAAGTGGGAAAGTGCCTATAACAACTTAGAAGCTAAGTATCATCAACTAACGAGCACCAATTCAGATCTAACTCAGCAAGCGCAAAGTGACTTGGACAAGGCCAATCAAACCCTGCAAGCCAAAATTGATGAAGCGGTGACACAGGCAAAAGCAGAGCAGGCAGAAAAAATCGCGCAGTTAGAAAAACAAGTGTCTGAACTTGAGAAAGTGAATACCACTTTAGATACCAAAGTTACTGATCAGAAGCAGGAATTGGCCAAAGCTGATGCGACCAATACAAAACTTGTGCGTAAGACGGATATTCAGGCCGGGGTTTTTGAGCGCTCACGCGAATTATTCCAAAAAGAGTTGAAAACCAAGCAAGAGCTTGAGTCGCTACAAAAAGAGCGAGACACCTTGGTTCCTAAGATCGCGGCTTTAAAGAAAGAGTGTGATGTCTATCTTGCTGGCACCTCTTGGGATGCGACATCCGATTCATGTGACAAGCAAGACCAAGCCAAAGCACGGTTAAGTCAATTGGATCAAATGATTCATGTTCATCAATTGGATTTACAACAGATTAAAGAGTTGTCTCAAGAAATTGGTGTTAATTAGTGTGAGTACTAAAAGATAAATAGATAAAAGAAACCCAGCTTTTGCTGGGTTTCTTTTATAAAACTCTCGCTAAATTATAAATTAGTCGCGGAAGTTGTTGTATTGGAATGGTAGATCCAAATCAGACCCTTTGATCAACGCAATAACCGACTGCAAGTCGTCACGCTTTTTCCCTGTCACACGCACTTTATCACCTTGGATAGAGGCTTGAACTTTAAGCTTGGCGTCTTTGATCAATTTGACGATTTTCTTCGCCACATCGGTTTCAATACCTTGTTGGAATACCACGTCTTTATGCCAGTTTTTGCCTGACTGAGTCGCAGTTTTAGACTCCATAGAACGTGGGTCTACGCCGCGTTTCGCTAGGTTACCGCGCAGAATGTCCATCATTTGGGTTAACTGAAAATCACCTTCTGCCGCTAGTTTTACCGTGCTGTCAGACAGCTCGAAGCTGGCTTGCACGTTACGAAAGTCAAAACGAGTCGACAATTCACGGTTCGCATTATCGACAGCATTACGTAGTTCAACGTTATCGATTTCTGAAACAATATCAAAAGAAGGCATAAATCAATTTTGTCCTGTTAGTGAGTTACGAGTGCGACGGTCTTTAATGGCTTGCGCCAGCATGTCTAGCATCGTTGCGGTATCTTCCCAACCCAAGCAAGGGTCGGTGATGGATTGACCATAGGTCAGATTTTGCAAATCGTCCATTGATTGATTACCTTCAACGATAAAACTTTCCGCCATCACACCAGCGATTTTATCACTACCTGAGCGAATTTGTTCACAGATATTTGCAGCAACATCCAATTGTTTACGATGTTTTTTCTCGCAGTTTGCATGGCTAAAGTCGACAATCAGCTTCTGCGGCAAATCAAATTCAGCTAAACGCTGGCATGCTTGTGCCACATCTTCAGCAAAGTAGTTTGGCCCTGTATCACCCCCACGCAGGATAACATGACCATAAGGGTTCCCGCTGGTTTGATAAACGGTCATTTGGCCATGTTTATCAGGCGAATAAAAATAGTGAGAGGCTTGCGCTGCTCGAATGGCATCAACGGCGATTTTTACGTTGCCATTGGTGCCATTTTTAAAGCCAACAGGGCAAGACAGCGCGGACGCCATTTCACGGTGTATTTGCGATTCGGTAGTGCGAGCACCAATGGCTCCCCAGCTGATTAAATCGGCGATGTATTGACCGGTGATCATATCGAGAAATTCAGTCGCCGTGGCGAGTCCCATTTCATTTACCTTAAGCAGTAAATGACGAGCCATATTTAAGCCTTGTTCTAATGCATAAGAACCATCTAGGTTTGGATCGGTAATCAATCCTTTCCAACCAATAACGGTACGCGGTTTTTCAAAGTAAGTTCTCATTACCACGAAGAGTTCTTCGCTATAGTGAGTTTGTAGTTCACTTAAACGGCGTCCGTAATCAATTGCAGCATCAGGGTCATGAATAGAGCATGGACCGACAATCACCAGTAGGCGATCATCTTGACCAGTAAGAATGCGTTCGATGTGATGGCGCGATTTGGCTATCCGTTGCGCGACGACGTCAGAAATTGGGTAAGTATCACTTAATTGAGCCGGGGTGGGCATAGGACCCAGTGATCGGGTTCTTAATTCATCAGTTTTCAGTGGCATGGGGGTGCCTGTCCATTTATTACGAAGCGGTTAAGATAGCGAATTTAGTGCAAGGAATAAACTCTTGAGTGTAATTGGCGATAATTTTTGGTGTAAAAATGAAAAGTTATGCAATAAAAATCAATAAATATTGAAATTTATACTTGAGTTTATCGCGCTGGATAGGTATTTTTATTCATATCATCATAACGATAACAACGGAGCAGTAATGAGTTTTGAGCATCCAAGCATGATCCATGAACAATTGGTTCTGGGCAATAGCTTATTAGGCGACCAACAGCCAAGTAACAGTCCTTATCTGTTTGTCTCTCTGTCAGAACTGATTGCAGAGAGTGTGTTCTATCATCCAACGTTAGTGTGTTCAACTGACAGTCTCTCTGAGCTGGAAAAAAGCTCATTAGACGCCATATTAGGCGGCTTATCGATAGAAGAGCATTTTGTTAATACCTTAGTTACAAAGATTGAGCAGGCAATTACAGCACAACAACATATTCGAGTGGCACTAAGCCAGGCAGATAGTCATGATTTTCAGGCATTGATTGGCGGAAGTGTTGAAAACAGTGAAGTGAACCCGGCCATTGGTCTTCGTGGCGTTTCCCGTTACGCATCGAATTCTTATGCAGCTGGCTTTGCGCTTGAGTGTAAAGTGATCAAAACACTTCGTGATAAAGGTCACGATATTGAAATTGTGGTGCCGTTTGTGCGAACACTTAGCGATGCCGCCACCATTATTGACCGCCTTGCGGAACAAGGGCTACCACGTGGCTTGAAAGGGTTAAAAGTATCTTATACCTGTAATGTGCCTTCGGCTGCGTTACTTGCTGATCGTATGCTGAAGTACTTTGACGGTGTGGTTGTTGATTGGGATTTGCTAACACAATGTACCTTAGGAATTGATAAGCAAAACCCTGAGTTAGAGCATTTGTATAACCCTGAGAGTGAAGCCGTAACCTTACTGTTTGAAATGGCAGCCAAAGCGGCAGAACAGGCAAATAAGCCACTGGTTATTCTGACTACAGCATTGGATCAATATCCAAAACTTCAGGCTTATCTACTTGAAAATCAGCCAAACACCTGTCTGTTTAACATCTAAAACTGATGAGTGTGTTAAGTAGCAAAAACCAGAGTGAGCACTCTGGTTTTTTCATTCGTAAAGCGAAACTCCATAGGGGAGGAATCTGCGTTCAGCCTTTGCCGAAAAGACTCACATTTAGCCGCTGATAGTCAGCTGTCGATAGGATGGAGGTTATCTGGCAACGGAATCGCTTCGATATCGACAATTTTGCTACGGTTAAGTACTACCTTCCAACGATAAAAACGGGGAGCCGAGTTATGATCATTTTCTTTTACGATCAAGTTGATTAGGTGGCGTTTTTCCACTCTTTCACGACTGACTTGTCCCTTATTAAGCACATAAATCTTGTTTGAGCCTTTATCCATCAGGCGAGTGATGGCACGTAGGTCGAACAACATGGTTTCTTTGGTTTGTTCATAGCCACTTAAAAAGCGTGATGTACTCATAGTGACCTTAGAGCGATAGTGTAAAATCTGCTCTTCTCTTTGCACAATGCGCTTTTTGCGAATGGCCTGAATGGTGTCAGGCAGCTCTGCTAACTTAGTGTAATCTAGCCATTCGTATTTTTGTCCAACTTGTTTATTGGTACTAGGGTCAAAATAGTGGCGACGCCATCTTGGTTTGCCTTTACGCACCCACCGCCAGAGCCATTCGCGCATTTCATCTTTAAATATTTCCCGAATCGCATAGAGTATCGACATGGCGATAATAAATGAGGCGGTGATCTCTCCGAGGTAATCACGAGCGGTAACCGCTAAAATGGTCACAAAAATCATGATAAAGCCAGTTGCGCCACCTTTGACCATTCGTTGAACATTTTTACCGAGAGAGATGATCTTTTCATTGAGCACGATAGGGTGCTCAATTAAGCGGCGTAATAAACGCATTTTATTACTCAGGCGTGTAATGTCGTTGTCGGCTTTGTCACTGTTGTAGTGGTTAAGCGCACGGTGAGCTTGCTCTTTTTCTGCTAGTGTTATCAAGCGTTCTTTAATGGTCGCGTAATCGCGATCTCGCGGTAAGCCAGAAACGATAGAGAGAAACTTTTGTTCGGTGTACCACGAAAGATAGTTGTCGATATTGGCATAGTAGCGTTTTAAGCTTTCGTCGTAAGGAATAGTGCGGCGTAAGCGCTTAAGAATATCTATTGATAATTCGATAACAGTATCGACTTCATCGGAAAGATCCGCCTCATCGGTTGTTTTGATATTATTAACCGCTTTATCAAGTGCGACAACATATTGATACGCATACAAACTTAAGCTGACACGATATTGTGTGCTGGATAAGCCGCCGCGTTGGGCTAGCCGGCTGTGTACCAAAGGCAAATGCATTTGGTTACTGTAATACGCACGTTTTTGATGGATGGAACTGAGATAAAATTCCACTTCAGAGAGAATATCTGGCCCAAGGCCTAACTCACCGGGGACAAACAGATACACATCAAGATCGAGTTCTTTACTCTCGGATACTTGTGTGGCCATTTTTAGCGTCACTGCATCATGCTTATCTACCGTGATCAAAGAAAACTCCCCAAAAACTTATAAATTTCTCTTTTCTTTAGAGAAAGCATAACAGAGATAACGTATAATCTCTGCAAATTTGATGTGAGACAGTTTTAGATGATTAATGTAGGTCAAATTAACCGCCTGGAAGTAGTTAAAATCGCTGAATTTGGCGTCTTTCTAGATGCTGGAGAGTATGGCACCACTTTATTACCAAATCGTTTCGTTCCTGAAGGTATCGAGATTGGTCAACAAGTGGATGTGTTTCTCTATTTCGATTCTGAAAACCAAATCGCCGCTACAACGGAGCAACCCGTCGCTAAAGTAGGCGAGTGGGGCTTGATGAAAATCGAAGGCGTAAATAGCACAGGCGCATTTGCCGGATGGGGAATCAAAGGCAAGGATCTGCTGATACCATTTAGTGAACAACGGGGTCGTTTGTCTGTAGGACAGAATATCCTCGTTTATGTATACACAGACAAAGCATCAGGACGCATTGTTGGAACCACCAAATTCAATAAGTGGTTGGATAAAACTCCCGCGCGTTATACCCGTAACGAGCAGGTGGATTTGATCATTGCCGAGCGGTCTGAATTAGGCTTTAAAGCGATCATTAATGGTCGTCACTGGGGTATGATTTTTCCATCGGATGTATTTGGTAAGCTGTTTATTGGCAAAAAGCTTAAGGGCTACATAAAACACATTCGTGAAGATGGAAAAATTGACTTAGCTCTGCAAAAAGTCGGCACCGCTAAAATGGACGATTTAAGTTCTAAAATCATTGAAGCCTTAGAAAAGAAAGGGGGATTTCTTCCTTTATCTGATAAGTCTTCTCCAGAAGCGATTTTTGCTGAATTCCGTACCAGTAAAGGGACGTTTAAAAAGACCATTGGTTCCCTTTATAAGCAAGGCTTACTTGTGATTGAAGCTGATGGGATTCGTTTGGTCAAAGCTGACTAAATTTGCCTAATACCCCAGAAAAAAAGAGGCCCGTAACCTTGCCGGTTAAGGGCCTAGGGGAATGGCTCCTAAGAGCCTGCGCTAATACGAAGAAGCGTTGTTTCTTAAACTCAAGTTTAGTACAGGCTGCCAAAATAGCGACTTCGATCACGGGGAAGTCGCTAGGGTATAAGGGCGATTAAAATAGGTTTTTATCACGCACCAATTCACGTGGTAGGCCATTCTTAACGCGGTTCCCAACCCATTTCCCTAATCCAATCACATCGTTACCATAACAGACGATCACTTCACCTTTACCAGCGGCTTGTTCAGGACGAATGTCGCGGCCCATAAACCACTCTCGAGCTTGTTCTGTATTTAGTTCAACGCCGTGATCCGCATTCCATTTTGCTAGGCAGGTTGCCACTTGATGTTGCCAGCGATACCCCTGTTTGTGGGTTTCCGCAATCTTGATTCCCATACGAGAAAAGCGAAGTTCACCCAGCATTGGCTCTAAAGCACTTGGAAACAGCCACACATCTTTGTCTCTTAGCCAAATCTGGCCCGTTGCTGGCAACTCAATACCTAATGTGTTGTTTAATTGCTCGCGAATGGCTTGGTCGATTTTTTTAGCGGCTTTTTCGAATGGGAACTTGCCTAGTTTTTTCTTCACTTCAGGATTGGGTACTGAGGCATTTTTTCTGATTCTGGCAACAAAGAACCCTTCAGAATCGTAAACTTGAGGGAAAATGTGCAGAAAGCCTTCCGGTGTCAGTGTCTTGTGTGCGTCGGTAAACAGAGCCTCTAGGGATTCAAACGTGACGGCGTCACCATAAAGGTCTTTAAGATGGCTGCAGACTTGCTGGTTCTCTTCAACACTGAGCGTACAAGTGGAGTACACCATCACGCCACCAACTTTTAAGGCTTGGAACGCGCTCTCAATAAGATCTTTTTGTGTTTGAGCAATAGAGTGGATGGAATCCATACTCCAGTTTTTCATTGCATCTGGGTCTTTACGAATGGTTCCTTCGCCTGAGCAAGGGGCATCGAGTAGAACTGCGTCAAATTGTTCAGGTAACCAACCGCCAAATACTCGGCCATCAAAATTTGTTAATGCGGCATTACGAACACCGCAACGTTCAATATTGGCATGCAGTACTTTAACGCGGCTTGCAGAAAATTCATTGGCTACCAACACGCCTTCATTATTCATTAATGCAGCAATTTGGGTGGTTTTAGAACCGGGAGCTGCGGCAGTATCAAGCACCGCACTAAATTGATCGTTTTCGTTTAGAAATAGTGCTGCTGGTGGCATCATTGAGCTGGCTTCTTGAATATAGAAAAGCCCAGCCATATGCTCTGCGGTATTGCCTAGTGGTACTTGAGATTCATCTGCCTCAATCCAGAAGCCTGTTTCGCACCAAGGTACGGGCTCAAGTTGCCAGCCTTTGTGTTGTGCTCGTTGCATAAAATCGGCAACGCTGATTTTTAACGTGTTCACACGAATACTTTTGCGCAGAGGTCGCTGACAGGCAGCAATAAACTCATCCATAGAGAGGGAAGCTGGCATGATGTTTTTCATCGCAGCGATAAAAGCATCTGGAAGTTGGATATTGGAATGCAAAATGGTATCTCGATTACTGAACTTGGCGCGCATTATACCTAAAACGAAGCTGGGTGGCAGGCTTATCCAGGCAAAATAAAACCACCGCAATGGGTGGTTTTAGGCAAAAGTACGCGAATGATATCGATTGAATTGGCTTTACGGCTTCGGTATTGGGGTTTGCCACGTAAGCCAGTCGCTCTCAACCTCAGAATGCAGCAGAAAACTGCTGTCGGCTTGTGCTTTGGGTTTAAGTGGTAGGTCTGGTGGAGTTGCGAAACTTATCCCGCCCCGGAGTAAACTGTCCACAGTACCCGATTTGATATTTGCACCACTTAGGCCAATGGAAACGTCGACACCAGAAGCATTCCAAAACAGCGTATTATTGCGAATTAAATAGGCGTATTTAGGGGCAATGTTGATGGTTGTGATGACGCGATCTGACAGCTCGCCGAGCCGTACATCCACCACCTGACCTACCTCAATATCGCGATACAACACTGGGGTACCAACCACAACAGAGCCGCGTGAACGACTTTGCAACACAAACCGAACCCCGCTAGGTTGCTGTGCTTGCTTGTGTAAAACAAAGTGGGCAAGAGCCACGCCTTGGCCCGGTTGTACGGCAATACTGGCTTGTAACAACTTATCGATATGATCAATCCCTTGTAGATTCACTTGAGCTTTTTGCAGCCAAAATACTGAGCCTTGCTTAGCAATCGCATCGGCGTATTGAGGATTGAGTTCCGCCGTAAAGGTAACGCTGTTTTGAGCAAAGTTTGGTGTTATCTGATTGATCTCACCCACTTTAATACCTTGATACTCAAGAGCGGTGCCCACTTTCACGCCAGGGTTGGTGTGACTGGTTAATGTGATTTCCCGACCGTGTTGGCTGGCTTGCTGGTAGCTATCATACAGTCGCCACTGTTTACCTGTTTTATTGTCGACTCCTTTAATTGAATCGAAGGCTATACCGCCTTTTATTAGGCTTTGGAGTGGGGCGGTTTGCACGGAAACGCCGGCAAGAGAGGCATCAATCTTCACCCCTGAATGGTTCCAAAACACAGTGTTCGGCGTGATTAAATGCTGATATTGGTTGTCAATTTTTGCCTCAATAGTTACACCATTAGTCGACAACGCGTATCGGGTAATGCTGCCTACTTGCAAATTACGATAAAGCAGTGGACTGCCAACTTGCACAGACGGCAATGCATGCGATGTCATTACGATAGTTTGAGACCCTTGTTGTTGAAATTGGGCTAACTCAGCTAATGATTGATTTGGGTAAAGTGTGTAAAGATCTTCTTTGCCGTCTTTCCCCTCACTAATAAAGCTTATTGAGCCAGCCAGTAGCCATTTCATTGGAGGGACGGTGAGATTCACACCATTTTCATCTAAAGCTGCTTTGGCAGTACCTGTAATGTAGAAACGGTTATGCTGACGAATAAGAGCGCGATATTGTTCTTCAATACTGACATGCAGTAACACGTTATCATTTTCAAGTGTTACTGAAGAAACCATACCGACAGGAATGCCGCGATAAAGCACTTTACTGCCTGCTTCTAACCCGTAAGAATCGCTGGACTTTAGGGTAATGTCGATGGATTGAGCGTCGGCGGTAAGTTGTGCTCGCTGAGCCACAAACTGACGACTTCGCTCACCGTTTCCTGGTTTTATTGATAAGAAGTTACCTTTGACCAGATTTGCTACATTACGCATCCCATTTAGCGACAATTCAGGTTCTTCTACCACAAAATGAGTGCCACTGTTGAGCATATCGCTAAACGCAGGTTCGATTGAGGCTGAGGCGATAAGCTGTTTACGATCTTTGCTAAAGGAGATAGCCGTCACCTGACCGATTTCGATACCGCGATAGACAACCGGTGAGCCTTTAGGATTGACTTGGCTGTTATCCGGTAATTGAATGGTGATAGGGATGCCGCGACCAGCTGTTTTTACGTCTTTGTAGAGGCGAAATTGAGTATTTTGCACAACTGGCTCGCCACCGTCGGGAGAATCCACGGCAATCGCTCCACCAATTAAGGCGCTCATATTTTCTAACCGTACATCCATACCATCAAATCCGACATCGGCGGAAACGCCACTCACATTCCAAAAACGGCTTTGTTTGGTGATGATTTGTTGATATTCATCTTTGATCGATACCTGAATCAGCACCGACTGATTGTCTTTGTTAAGCTGATAACTCAACACTTCCCCAATCGGTATTTTGCGATAGATAATTTGTGAACCGACTGATAAACCGCCCAAGTCTCGGGCTTTTAGCGTTAATAACAAGCCGCTGTGGGAAATTTGATTAGCGGGTGCGTTATCTAACGCATGATATTCCTTGGGGTGGTCAGAACTTTCTAAATTGCCTGGTTGAATCGCAATATAGTTACCCGATACCAAGGCATCTAACCCTGATATACCCGACAAACTGGCTTGGGGTTTTACCAGCCAAAATTGGGTGTCTGATGAGAGAAGCTTCTTTGCTTCTGGATAGATTTCAGCATCAACATAGATACTCTCTAAATCTGGGGATAGCTTGATGTCCCGTAACATACCGACTTCGAGCCCTTGATAGCGAATTGTCGTGCGACCTGCCACTAACCCCTGACCATTAGAAAAATGGATCTGAATATGTTCTCCCGCATCATTAACGGCTTTAAAGACCAACCATCCAGCAAGCAGCATCGTAATAATGGGTAAAACCCATAGCGGAGAAATACCACGGCTGCGCTTAATGTCAGGTGAATATGAGGAATTATCGTTCATTAATAGACCTGCTATGAATAGGAGAATCGGGATGACTATCCCAAAGTAATCGAGAATCTAAACTTTCAGTGGCAAGTAAAGTGAGAAAAACCACTAAACCAAACGCAACGGCGCCGAGTCCTGGCACAAAATCAAGGATCTGACCACGGTCGACTAAGGTTAACATAATTGAAATAACAAAAAGGTCGAGCATTGACCATTTGCCAATCAGTTTGACTACAAAATAGATTTTCATCCGTTGACGTTGAAATCCTTCTTTACGCCAATGGGCACACAATAGTAAATATCCTAACCCTAATATCTTTGCCATTGGTACAAGGATACTTGCGACAAAAATAATGATTGCAATCCCCGGCATTTGACTGTTAAACAGCGAAACCACACCAGAATAGATGGTATCTTCTAAACGTTGCCCATTGGTGATCAAAATTGAGATTGGAATGAGGTTTGCTGGAAATATCGCCACACTTGCCGCCAAAAGATACGCCAGAGTGCGTTCGAGAGAGCGCGGCTTACGATAATGCAGTGGCTGGTGGCAGCGCTGACAATGCGTTCCAATGGGCTGAGAGAGATGGCAAGCGATACAATGACGCTCTTTGCTTTGATGCTCAAAGGTGTATTCTGGTCGCCATGCTTCC
Source organism: Vibrio tritonius (assembly GCF_001547935.1). Taxonomy (NCBI): domain Bacteria; kingdom Pseudomonadati; phylum Pseudomonadota; class Gammaproteobacteria; order Vibrionales; family Vibrionaceae; genus Vibrio; species Vibrio tritonius. Next base: position 1,727,406 of record NZ_AP014635.1, on the reverse strand, counting down.
CAATAGCGCCGCAAGCTAACACGGCTGATCAACATAACACACAGCACCTGCAGAACGATCAACGCATACAGGGCTGGCCCTACGATAATGTCAGCATAGTCATTCAGTTTAAAACAGGCCACCGCAACACTCACCAAAAACACATCGATCATCGCCCAAGGTTTAAGGCGATAAATAATAGTGGTGCCAAGTTTCATTCCGCTAAACCAATGGTTACGCAGAGCAAAGTGACATAAGACTAGTGCTGCACAAAGTACAACTGGTGCGATGACACTGCAAAATAGTACCAATATAGAGAGTAGGGGAAACCCATGCCGCATTAGATTCCACGCCCCTTCGGGGACTGTGGCACTAAATGTAACGCCCAGTAAATGTATCGAAATAAATGGGAAAATAAAGGCGGGGATGAAAAGCAGCAAACTGGTGATGGCAAGTGCAAGGTTACCCGATAGCGATGGACTGCCTCCACGGCTTAACTGTGTGCCACAACGGGGGCAATACGCATTGTTTCCGCATGAAAGTTCAAGACTGTCAACGGGTAAGTCGCAACTTTGACACAAACGAATCGTGGTGTTTATAGGTGTAAAGGATTGATATAGTGGTGTTTCTTTCTTGCGCAAAGCAGTGTCCGTAGTTAATTTTACTAAGTGACAATGTCACTTAGTAAGTTGCTGTGTCGCCCCCCATATGGGGTATCAATTTACTGTGAAGATTGTACTGTACCATAAAGAGTTTGGTATAAGCCCTCTTGATTGACCAGTTCTCCATGTGTGCCCGATTGAGTCACTTTGCCATCTTCTAATACATAAATGAGATCCGCTTGTTTTACTGCAGACAGACGGTGCGCAACAATTAATGTTGTGCGTCCTTGTAGGAACACACTCAGAGCATGATGCAGTGCCGCTTCTGTTGCGGTATCAAGGGCGGAGGTAGCTTCATCAAGAATGACAAATTGAGGGTCAGATAACACCATTCTAGCAATAGCGAGACGCTGACGTTGCCCACCAGAAAGGCGAATGCCATTTCGACCGATTTGCGTATCTAACCCTTTAGTTAATTGCTTAATAACATCGTTCATCTGTGCTACGTCTAAAGCGTTCCATAAGGCCTGCTCGGTGTAATCTTTTCCTAAGGTAAGGTTGTTCCGTAGGGTATCGTTAAAGAGTACGGGCTGTTGTAATACCACCGCAATTTTATCGCGAATGACATCAAACGAAATATCGTCTGTGGTTTCACCATTGTAACGAATGGTGCCAGAGTTTTGCCGATAAACACCGATTAACAATTGGATGAGGGTGGATTTACCCCCACCGCTTGCCCCCACAAGGGCGACTTTTTGTCCGGCAGGAATGGTTAAACTTAAGTGATCGAGCACCGTATTCTCACCGTTATAAGAGAAGGAGACATCTTTCACTTGAACTTCCACGTGACGTTCATCATTAAATGGGTTGATTTTCGATTGAGGGCGATGTTCTTCTTCTAAGCTTAACAGGTCGTTAATGCGTTTGAGCGCTGCTTTGGCACCATACCAAGAAAATTGAATTCCAAGTAGCTCTTGCACTGGGCTGAGCATAAACCATAAGTAGCTGAATACCGCAAAGATTTGACCGATGGTCATATCACTAAACAGCACCATGAGCATGGCCATGGCGCGAAACAGCTCAAAGCCCATTAAAAAGAGCAGAAAAGAGAGACGGCCTGCGGCTTCAGATTGCCAAGCGTACTTATCTGCGTTGATTCTCACATCATTGGCTTGGGCTTTAAGTCGGTGTAGAAACTCTCGTTCTCGGTTTGCTGCACGTAATTGATAGATACCGTCTAGTGTTTCGACTAATCGGCTTTGGAAAGTCTCAAAAGCTTGATTCTCTCGTTTTTTAAGCGACTTAACATTGCTGCCGAGTTTACGCGAGAAATATAAAACAACTGGGTTGACCAATAAAATAAACAGCCCTAAACGCCAATCTAACCAGAGGAGCACTGCGGCAGTGGCGGTGACAGTGAGTAAGCCAATTAAAAACTTACTCAGCGTAGTGCCGATAAATTGGTCAATCGTTTCTATATCTGTGATCAAATGGGCGTTTATTCCACCACTTCCCCGAGTCTCATATTGTTTTATGCTAATTCGCCCCAATTTATCAATCATCTTGCAGCGCATTTGATACGTGATGGTTTTGGAAACCAACGTAAACTGGCGGTTTTGCAAGATGTTAAGTAACTGTCCTATGGTTCTCATGAGAACCACTAAAAACAGTGTAAAAAAGATGTATCCAGTCGCGGTTTGCCATGCCCCAGGGAGAACCTGGTTCATGAGTGCTAAGCCTTTACCAGGCTTATCCAATAGAACTTCATCCACCATTAATGGCATTAAAAGTGGAACAGGAACGCTTACTGCGGTAGCAAGCAGGGCAATAATGTTGGCGAGAATCAGCTTTGACTTATGTCTTTTCGCTTGTGTTATCAGCCAAGAACCGTTAATAGTGTCACTGGAGTACGTCATTAGAGTGGGGAATGCATCCTTATAAAAAGTAAGGCAACATTGTACGAACTACTCGAAGTGAAGTCTTTGTTTTTTTCAATCGGAAGTTTTTATGAATATCGAACAATACCAACGCTTAACCAAACAAGCGGTTTCTCTGGTGGAATCTGAACCTAATCTTATTGCCAACCTTGCCAATGTCAGTGCCTTATTAAATATGGAGCTAGAAGACCTAAACTGGGTCGGGTTCTATTTAATGGACAATGATGAGCTGGTATTAGGCCCATTCCAAGGTTTACCTGCTTGCGTTCGCATTCCGGTTGGTAAAGGTGTGTGTGGTACAGCAGTGTCAACAAATAGCGTGCAACGTATTTATGATGTGCACGAATTTGAAGGACATATTGCTTGTGATGCGGCAAGTAACTCTGAATTGGTTATTCCTTTTTCTATCAATGGTAAAGTTGCAGGTGTACTGGATATTGATAGTCCATCTATTGGCCGATTTAGTGAAATTGATCAACAAGGATTGACCAATTTGATGACTGAAGTGGAAAACCTGCTCAATTCACACGCTAACAACGCATAAATTGGTGTTTACCTGTGGTTTTTCCTAGACAGGTCACTATAATACCGGACATATTTGTCAAAATGTTTAGCGGATATTAAGCCGCACGAACCAGGAATCCTCATGGAAAACACTGAAAAGTTAAAAAACAGCAAAGAAGTGATTGCATATATTGCTGAATGTTTCCCTAAATGCTTTACTTTAGAAGGTGAAGCAAAACCATTGAAAATTGGTATTTTTCAAGACCTTGCTGATCGCCTAAATGACGACCCGAAAGTGAGTAAAACTCAGCTGCGTGCTGCGTTAAGACAGTATACTTCTTCATGGCGCTACCTGCATGGTGTTAAACCTGGTGCTGTACGTGTGGACTTAGATGGCAATGAGAGCGGTGCGCTAGAGCAAGAACATGTTGAACATGCTCAAGCAGCTCTTGCAGAAAGCAAAGCACGTGTAGAAGCGCGTCGTAAAGAGCAAAACAAAAAAGCTCGTGAAGAAGCAAAAGCCAAATCGCCAAAAGCGAAAAAGCCTCAACAGCCTCGTCGTCCACAAGCGAAATCAGCACCTAAAGCAGAAAAGCCAGTGGAAACTCGTTCTTTGAATGCTGATGAAGTAATCGTTGGTAAACAAGTGAATGTCAACATGGGCAAAGGCAACATGGCAGCGACCATTGTTGAAATCAATAAGGAAGATGTGCGTGTTCAACTTGGCAACGGCCTACAAATGGTTGTGAAAGTGGAGCATCTACGCGCATAAAGGAGACATTCCTACGCATGAAATGCCGTTCAAAATTGACTCTGATTGCTGCTAGCGTTTGGCTAGCAGCCTTTTCAGCTGAGGCTGTCGAAGCCACCATTCATGAATCAGATCTGCCTGTACTTGCACCTCAAGCTCAACATGAAATTGCAAGCAAGCGAGTAACTTCTCGATTCACCCGTTCTCATTACAAACACTTCAATCTCGACGACGCGTTTTCGAAGAAAATTTTTGATCGCTACCTAAATATGTTGGATTACAACCACAACATATTTACTCAAGCGGACATCGATTCTTTTAAAACTTGGTCGATGGAACTGGATGATCAACTTAAGGCAGGTGAGAACCAAATCGCTTTCGATTTGTATAACTTGTCTGAGAAAAAACGCTTTGAGCGTTACCAATACGCTTTATCACTGCTTGATCATGAAATTAAGTTCGACACCGATGAGTCAATCGAGTTAGACCGTTCTGAAGAGGCTTGGCCAAAATCGGTCGCGGAGCTTGATGACTTATGGCGTAAACGTGTCAAATACGATGCGTTGAACCTAAAGCTCGCAGGCAAAGAGTGGCCTGAAATCAAAAAGACGCTAACCAAACGTTATGACAATGCGATTAAGCGTTTGACGCAAACCCACAGCGAAGACGTCTTCCAAATGTATATGAATGCGTTCGCTCGTTCTATTGACCCCCACACAAGTTATCTTTCACCACGTAGCGCTGAACAATTCCAAACAGAGATGAATTTGTCTCTCGAAGGAATTGGTGCGGTTCTTCAAGATACTGATGACTACACTGTTGTTCGTTCTTTGGTGAAAGGCGGCCCGGCTGAAAAGGGTAAGCAACTTGCTGAAGGCGATAAAATTATTGGTGTTGGTCAAGACGGCGAGAAAATTGTCGATGTGGTTGGTTGGCGCCTTGATGATGTTGTTCAGTTGATTAAAGGTCCAAAAGGGACCAAAGTGAACTTGCAGGTTATCCCAGAAGGGAAAGATGCAAAAAGTCACGTTGTCACAATTGTTCGAGATAAGATTCGCCTTGAAGACCGAGCGGTTAAATCGAAGATCATGAAACAAGGCGGTAAGCAAATCGGTGTTTTAGAAGTACCAAGTTTTTACGTTGGTCTTGCCAAAGATACCGATAAGCTCATTACCGATCTTAAAGCCAAGCATGTTGATGGTATCGTCGTTGATTTACGAGACAACGGGGGCGGTGCGCTAACAGAAGCAACGGCATTGAGCGGTCTGTTTATTACTAGCGGTCCTGTAGTGCAAGTTCGCGACAGTTATGGTCGCGTAAATGTAAACAGTGATACAGATGGTAAAGAGAGTTACACCGGGCCAATGACGGTGTTGATTAACCGCTATAGCGCTTCGGCATCTGAAATCTTTGCCGCTGCAATGCAAGACTATGGCAGAGCCGTAGTGGTTGGTGAAAACTCTTTCGGTAAAGGTACGGTTCAACAACACCGTTCTCTTAACCACATTTATGATCTGTTTGATCAACCGCTAGGTTACGTTCAATACACGATTCAGAAGTTTTATCGCATTAACGGCGGTAGTACGCAAAATAAAGGTGTCGTACCAGACATTCCATTCCCAACTCCGATTGATCCAAAAGATACCGGGGAAAGTGTTGAAGATAATGCACTACCATGGGATAGCATTGATAAAGCGAACTATCAACCGGTGCAAGATGAGTCGAAATTGATTGTTGAATTAACGGCGCAACATAAGCAACGTATTGCAAAAGACCGCGAATTCGGTTTTATTGCGCAGGATATTGCTAAGTACAAAGCAGAGAAAGATGACAACACGCTTTCTCTTAACGAAAAGGTACGCAAGCAACAATCTGAAGAAGCCGATCAATTACGCCTATCTCGTATTAATGAACGGGAGAAAGCGGCTGGCAAAGCAACCTTCAAAACGTTGCAAGATGTGCCAAAAGATTATCAAGCACCAGATGCTTACCTAGATGAAGCGGTGGATATCACTGTCGACATGGTAAACGATCAGAAATAAGTGTTTTGAAACATTCAAAAAGCGGGCTTAGCCCGCTTTTTTCTTATTTATTCGTTCCATTTTCCTCATATTGCAGTCAGTTTCATAATTGTTTGTGAGTCATAAAAACACAAATCCCCCATAAGGTGTAGGGCACTACACCGTATCTCTCCTACGCTTAGATGAGTAAATTGTGAAATAAGGAGAGGGACATGAAATGGATTAAGCGTATCTTATCCACCTTCATTGTGGTTTTTTCCCCGTTGGTTTGGAGTCATGAGGATAATTCACAGGATTTAACCCAGTTTGACCAACCCCTATTGCTAGGTGATTGGTATTTCATTAATCCCGATCCTGAAAACGCACCAGATAAGTTTGTTGCTATCAAGTTGAGCTTTCATTCCAATTATCAGTTTTCTATTGATGTGCAAAAACAGGATTTTCAAATAGATCACTGGGAAGGGCTCTATTCCGCAACGGAAGACACTATTATGTTGGATATGGGGAACGATTCTCCGCAAATATATCAATATAAGGGTAACCACAATATGCTTTATGTGAATGGTCTCTATTTCACCAAGGCATTGTCGAATAATTTAGCGGGCATGTGGTCAAGTGAGCATGTTACCAGTGATGGTGATCATTTAAGTGACGCTGTCACTAGAGTGGATTTGTTACTTCAGCCTGACTTTGTCTTCTTATTTAGAGCAACAGATGCCAAAGGTGAAGAGAAGGTACATCAAGGCGTTTACTATACAGAAGAAGACCACTTGGTCCTTTTTTATGAGCAGGGTGAGCATGATACTCGCTTCAAACTCACCGATAACAAGCTTACGCTGGAAGTGGAAGATGGTGCCATGCTTGCGGTGATGGACCGGGTGAAATAGTGATTATGCAACAGCTTTAAATTTGTCTAACTGATTAAACACTGTTCAAGGCGAACGAGGTATTTAGCGAAAATACCTCGTTTTTTTTTGCCTAGGGGTTGTTATTCAATCCAACAAGCCTAAGATCGGTATTACCAATTTAATCTAAGCCTGCCATCGTTAGATACCGTTCTCCATTTAGTGTAGTTTGTATCGTGTGCTTAGATTGTTGGCATTTAGTCACATTTCATTATGTCAAAAGGATTACGGCAATGGCTCAAACTCCACAAGCCAAATACAGAAAAGATTATAAACAGCCTTCTCACACGATCACCGATATCGAATTGACGTTCGATTTGCATGATACTGCAACTACCGTTACTGCAGTGTCTTACGTTAAGCAACTTGGTGATGAAACGACACTCGTTTTAGATGGTGAAGGACTCACATTAGAAGCACTAAAAGTGGACGGTGCCGATTGGTCAGATTATACCGCGGACGAATCAAGTCTCGAAATTCGCGAATTGCCTGCGCAGTGTGAACTGACAATTGTGACTTTGATTAATCCAGAAGCGAATACTGCATTAGAAGGATTATACAAATCTGGCGGTGCGTTCTGTACTCAATGTGAAGCGGAAGGTTTCCGTCGTATTACTTATTACTTAGACCGACCAGACGTTCTTGCCAAATACACCACAACCGTTATTGCAGATAAAGAGGCTTATCCATTTTTGCTAAGTAACGGTAACCGTATTGAAGAAGGCCTAGCTGATAACGGTCGCCATTGGGTGAAATGGCAAGATCCTCATCCAAAACCATGTTACCTTTTCGCCCTTGTTGCGGGTGACTTTGATGTTCGTCGTGATCAATACCAAACAAAATCTGGACGTAATGTTGCGCTAGAAGTGTTTGTTGATAAAGGCAACTTAGAACGTGCTAATCATGCAATGGTCTCTTTGATTAATGCGATGAAGTGGGATGAAGAACGCTTCGACCTTGAATACGACCTTGATATCTACATGGTGGTTGCGGTTGATTTCTTCAACATGGGCGCGATGGAAAACAAAGGCTTGAACGTGTTTAACTCTAAATACGTTTTGGCAAATGACCAAACAGCTACCGATGGTGATTACTTAGGTATTGAGTCTGTTATTGGCCATGAGTATTTCCACAACTGGACAGGTAACCGCGTTACGTGTCGTGACTGGTTCCAACTTAGCTTAAAAGAAGGCTTAACGGTTTTCCGTGATCAAGAATTTTCTTCTGATCTTGGTTCTCGTGCAGTAAATCGTATCAACAACGTGCGTGTGATTCGTGGTCCTCAGTTTGCTGAAGATTCAAGCCCAATGTCTCATCCAATTCGCCCAGAAAAAGTTATTGAAATGAATAACTTCTACACCGTAACTGTGTACGAAAAGGGTAGCGAAGTGATTCGCATGATGCACACTTTGTTGGGTGAAGCGGCATTCCAAAAAGGCATGAAGCTGTACTTTGAACGTCATGATGGTACCGCTGCGACTTGTGAAGATTTTGTGGCTGCAATGGAAGATGCTTCTGGTGTTGATCTAAAACAGTTCCGTTTGTGGTACAGCCAATCAGGCACACCAACGCTTACTGTTCAAAGCCAATACGATGCACAAGCGAAAACGTATTCTTTGACGGTTGAGCAGGTAACCGAACCAACTCATGAGCAAAAAGATAAACAGCCACTGCATATCCCATTCGACATTGAATTGTATGCAGCCGATGGCTCAGTTATTGAGTTACAACGTAACGGTAAGTCAGTGCATAACGTACTTGATGTGAAAGAAGCGAAGCAAACATTTGTGTTTGATAATGTTGCTGAACAGCCAATTCCATCTCTGTTACGCGAGTTTTCTGCCCCTGTAAAATTGGAATACGAATACTCAGATGAAGAGTTAACCTTTTTGATGGTGCATGCTCGTAACGAGTTTGCTCGTTGGGATGCTGGTCAAATGTTGCTTGCAAAATACATTCGCAGCAATGTTATCAAGGTACAAAATGGTCAGGCAGTTGAACTACCTGAAACCGTGGTTGATGCGTTCCGCGGTGTACTACTAAGCGATGAGCTTGAACCTGCATTTGTGGCAGAAATGCTAGCGTTACCGGGTCACAATGAGGTCTCTGGTTGGTACAAATGTGTCGATGTTGATGCGATTGCTACTGTGCTGCATGCGATGAAAGTTCAACTTGCGACTGAGTTGGAAGATGAATTTAGCGCCACGTACCACACATTGAAACAAGCAGAATATACGATTGATCATGCTGCAATTGGTCAACGTGCACTACGTAATTCTTGCCTAGGTTACTTGGCGTTTACCGAGCAAGGTAACACATTGGTGAAAGCTCAATACCAAGCAGCTAACAACATGACCGATACCATGGCGGCAATGAGCGCGGCCAATAATGCGAAACTAACTTGCCGTGCCGAGATTATGGCGGACTACAGCGAGAAATGGGCGCATGATGGTTTGGTAATGGATAAATGGTTTATTTTGCAAGGGACGAACCCAGCTGAAAATGCACTGCAGACTATTAAAGAAACCATGAACCACGAAGCGTTTAGTTTGAAGAACCCGAACCGTACTCGTAGTTTGATTGGGAGTTTCTTCAACAATAACCCAGTGAACTTCCATGCGAAATCTGGTGAAGGTTATCGTTTTGCTGGTGAGATCTTACGTGAACTCAACAGCAGTAACCCGCAGGTGGCTTCTCGTCTTATTGACCCGTTACTAAAATTCCGCCGCTACGATGAAGCGCGCCAGGCTCTGATCAAAAAAGAGTTGGAAACGCTGAAAGCGATGGATAACTTAGCTCGCGATCTATTCGAAAAAGTGACTAAGGCATTAGAAGCTTAGTTCATTCCTTCGTACAATAAGTGGCATTTCGGTGCCACTTTTTTTATTTATGAATCAATACTTTTTTTCACTAAACATTTCTTACCAAACGTTTCTAAACCATTATTCAGGCCAAGCTTCGACAGTGCTTGTTGTTACCGAAAATGGCTTACGTTTGCAACTTCCTGCTGCACGCCTTCGTCCTTATCTTAGTCAGCTTGGTATAAGAGGGCGGTTTAGGCTAGTTACTGACCAAAATAATAAGATTCAACGGATAGATATTCTATAATTAGCCCGTACACTCCAGAGAGAAATTCCTATCTACCGCACATATTTAACTATTTGTTCTAACAAATGATTTAAAGTGGTTAACATTATGTAAATAAAGTATTTACAATAAGCAGGCATAATCCAATGTAAGCGCTATGCTTACAACACACCAATAACAAAACGTCATTGTAATCTTGGAGTTGCCTATGACCGCGCGTGAAACTCTGATGCCGGTTTTACTTGAAAAAGTGTATCAACTGATTCAAGACCGTGTAGAGCTTGCCCAACAGCCTTTAGTGACTCAGCTTGCTCAGCATCTATTTAGTAATATTTCTCAGGACGATTTAGTCTCACGGAACGAGTCTGATCTGTATGGTGCGATTGTCAGTTTATGGCATCACATCAATGAAAAATCACCGGAAGAACAATCTGTTCGGGTATTTAACCCGACAGTCAGTCGCCAAGGTTGGCAATCCACTCATACCATTGTTGAAATCGTTGTTCCCGATACGCCATTTTTGGTTGATTCGATAAAAATGGCGCTAAGTCGTTTAGATTTAACATCCCACCTAATGCTCAACGGCCCGACTCAGATTGCACGTAATAAACGTGGCTCGATTACGAGTATTAATCAGAGTAAGGGGCACTGGCATTCGCTGTTTCATATTGAGGTTGATCGCCTAAACACCCAAGAAGAAATGGATGAGCTTCGAAGTGAGCTACTCTCAATTCTAGCGGATACCGCTTTAGTGGTGAAAGACTGGCAACCAATGGTAGGGCGTCTTAACCAAGTTATTGAACAATTAGAACAAGAACGAAAACAGATTCCGATCGAAGATGATCGTTTCGCAGAAACCGTGGCATTTCTCCGGTGGCTTGGGGATCATAACTTTACGTTTATGGGCTATAAAGAGTTTGATTTAGTTGAAACGGATGGAGAAAGTGAGTTAAGACCGACCAAGGATGTTGGACTTGGCCTGTTTTCCGATCCTCAACATGTTCGTGGCGTTAAGTTATCTCAGTTCCCTAACTCCGCTCGTCTTGAAGCGCAAAAACCATATCTATTGATTGTGACCAAAGGCAACAAACAATCGCGCATTCATAGGCCTGCGTACACCGATTACGTTGGTATCAAAAAGTTCGATGCCAGTGGCAAAGTCATTGGTGAGCATCGCTTCACGGGGTTATATACCTCAGCGGTGTACAACCAAAGCGTAGAGAGCATCCCACTTATTTGTGAAAAAGTGCAACGTATTATTGATGCCAGTCGGTATCGTCAAGCCTCTTATGCTCACAAAGCATTGCATAATATTTTAGAAAACTACCCGCGCGATGAACTGTTGCAATCGACAGAAGAGGAACTTCTCGAAGTGGGCATGGGTGTGGTGCAAATGCAAGATCGTGACATGCTGCGTTTGTTTGTGCGCCGAGATCCATTTGGCCGTTTCTTTAGCTGTATGGTCTATGTATCCAAAGAGCGTTATAACACCGAACTACGGCGACAAACTCAGCGAATATTTAAGCGCTATTTTGGTTGCCAACAGGATGTGGAATTCACCACGTATTTTTCAGAAAGTCCGCTTGCCCGTACCCATTACATTGTCAGGGTTGATGACAACAATATGGAAATTAATATCAATAAGATCGAACAGAATTTGATGGAAGCGTCCACCAGCTGGGATGATCGTTTGTCTGAAGCGATCATCGCCAATTTTGGTGAAAGTCATGGCTTGCCGCTATCGAAAGAGTACATGCGTGCATTCCCTCGCTCCTACAAAGAAGACATTATGCCAGGCTCAGCCGTGGCAGATATTGAACGTCTAGAAGCTCTTGATGAGAATAACCGTTTAGGTATGTTGTTCTATCGAGCACAAGAAGAACATAAAAACTCCAAAGCGGTACGTTTAAAACTCTACCACCGTGCAGAGCCTATCCACTTGTCAGACGTGATGCCAATGTTGGAAAACCTAGGCTTACGTGTGATTGGTGAATCGCCTTATGAAGTGGTTAAAACCAATCTACAAACTTATTGGATCCTTGACTTCTCAATGTTACATAAGAGCGATAAGTCGGTGGATCTTCGTGAAGCGCGCGACCGATTCCAACAAGCGTTTGCGCAAGTGTGGGCGGGAGAATTGGAGAGTGATGGCTTTAACCGTCTTGTGCTCAGTGCATCATTAACAGGCCGTGAAGTCTCTATTTTACGTGCTTATGCTCGTTATATGCGCCAAGTTGGCTTCCCATTTAGCCAACAATACATTGAGGAAACACTGAATCACTACCCAGATCTAGCTAAAGGGCTGGTGGATCTGTTTGTGCGGCGTTTTGATCCAAAACACAAAGGGTCGCAAAAAGGGCAGCAAGAGTTGATCGCGAAAATGACCGAACAGCTCGAGAATGTGGAAAGCTTGGATGATGATAGGATCATTCGTCGCTATATGGACATGATCTTAGCGACTTTGCGTACTAACTATTATCAAACCGATGAGAATAAGCAGACCAAGCCTTGGTTAGCTTTAAAGATGAAGCCGCGTGATATTCCTGAAATACCTGCGCCCGTACCAGCTTACGAAATCTTTGTTTATGCACCTGACATGGAAGGGGTTCACCTACGTGGCGGTAAAGTCGCTCGCGGTGGCCTGCGTTGGTCTGATAGACAAGAGGATTTCCGTACAGAAATTCTTGGCCTAGTGAAAGCGCAGCAGGTGAAAAATACTGTGATTGTGCCGGTCGGTGCAAAAGGCGGCTTTGTATGTAAGAAACAGCCACTGTTAAGCACTCGTGATGAGATATTTGCTGAAGGGCAGCGTTGTTATAAGCGCTTTATTCGAGCGCTGCTGGATGTGACAGACAACATCATTGAAGGCGAAGTGGTGGGGCCAAAACAGGTGATTCGTCACGATGAAGACGATCCGTATTTGGTTGTCGCTGCTGATAAGGGAACGGCAACGTTCTCCGATTTGGCGAACTCCGTCTCAGATGAGTACCAATTCTGGTTAGGCGATGCATTTGCATCCGGTGGTTCTAACGGTTATGACCACAAAGCGATGGGGATCACCGCAAAAGGTGGCTGGGAATCGGTTAAGCGTCATTTCCGTGAAATGGGAATAGATACTCAAACTACCGACTTCACCGCCATTGGTGTTGGCGATATGGCGGGAGATGTCTTTGGTAATGGTATGTTGCTTTCCAAGCACACCAAATTACTCGCGGCCTTTAACCATCTTCATATATTCCTCGATCCGAATCCAACTGACCCTGAAGCCAGCTGGAAAGAGCGGGATCGTCTCTTTAAATTGCCACGATCCAGTTGGGAGGATTATCAAACCGATTTGATCTCCAAAGGCGGCGGTATCTTCTCACGCAAAGCAAAATCGATCCCGTTATCGAGTGAAGTACAGAAAATGTTGGGTGTGAAGAAGGCAAGTCTTGCACCCAATGATCTGATTAAAGCCATTTTACGCATGGAGGTTGATCTGCTCTGGAATGGTGGGATCGGCACCTATGTTAAGTCATCGGTTGAAACCCATACTGATGTCGGAGACCGAGCCAACGATGGATTACGTATCGATGGACGAGAGCTTAATGCTCGAGTCGTCGGTGAAGGCGGTAACCTCGGGATGACGCAACGTGGTCGTATTGAATACGCACTGAAAGGCGGCCGTGTGAATACCGACTTTGTCGACAACGTTGGTGGTGTTGATTGTTCGGATAATGAAGTCAACATTAAGATCTTCCTCAATACGTTGGTGGCCAACGGTGACCTCACCATTAAACAGCGCAATGAAACATTGGAAAAAATGGAAGAGGAAGTTGGCGTTATTGTGTTAGATGATGCTTATTGCCAATCCGAATCGATCTCTGTTACTGAGCATCAGGGCGTATCGGTGATGAAAGAGCAAATTCGCTTTATTCACACCATGGAAAAAGCGGGCCATCTGGATCGTGGGTTAGAATACATTCCTGATGATGAAACCTTACTGGAACGTGAAAAGCAAGGGGTAGGTCTCACTCGACCTGAGCTTGCTGTGCTGGTTGCGTACGGCAAGATGGTACTGAAAGAGGAATTGGCGTGTGACGGCATCGCCAACGATGATTACCACGCACAGCAGTTGGTGAATTATTTCCCAACCGAGTTGCGCCAACATTACCAAGCCCATATGCCGAATCATCCGCTACGTGCCGAAATCATTGCAACAGCGTTGGCCAACCAGATGGTCAATGAAATGGGATGCAATTTTGTGACACGATTACATGATGAAACGGGCGCCAATGTGGTGGATATTGCGAATGCCTACGCGGCGGCACGTGAAATATTTAGCTTTGCGGATATTTTGAAAAAAGTGCGCCTTGTAGATAATCAAGCAACCACTCAAGCACAATATGATGTGTTGTTCTCAGTAAGACGTACCTTGAGACGTTTAACCCGTTGGTTATTGCGATCTCGTTTGGGTAAACAGTCTGTTCAAGAGCTGATTGATCGTTTCCACGGTGATGTAACCGTGCTAACACAAAAACTTGATCAAGTTCTGGTTGCAGAAGAGGTTACGGAGCATAACGAAGTGGCCAAGCGCTGGGTTGAGCAGGGCATAGACAGTGATACCGCTAACTATGTTGCGCGTTTATCCAGTTTGTACTCTGCGCTCGATATCTCTTGTGTTGCAAAAGAGAACGGCCAAACCATGGAACAGACCGCGTTGGTTTACTTCATGTTGGGCGATCGTTTGTCACTCCATTGGTTCTTGAAGCAAATTAATAGCCAAGCAGTTGATAATAATTGGCAGGCACTTGCTCGCGCGGCGTTCCGTGAAGATCTTGATTGGCAACAGCGTCAATTGACCGCCCAAGTACTATCGTGTGGTTGTTCAATGCAAGAGCTTGACGTGATGAATGCACTGGAGAATTGGTTACAGCTCAATGAGACTTCATTACACCGGTGGGAAAATATACTCAATGAGTTCAAAGTTGGCTCAGTTCATGAGTTTGCAAAATTCTCTGTTGCACTGCGAGAGTTGATGTTGCTCAACTTAAACTGCCAAGTTGCGCAATAATAATTGAATTGTGCTTCGAATACGTCAATAATAACGCCCCGTTTAATCGGGGCTTTTTTCTATCGGAGGCACAATGCTCTACCGCGTAGCCAGAACTGGCTTTTTCAAATTGGATGCAGAGAAGGCGCATGATCTTGCTATCCAAAATTTCAAACGTTTCACCGGCACTCCTCTTGATCTTTTCTATCGTCAACATCTCCCTAATCGTCCAGTTGAATGTATGGGCTTAACGTTCAAAAACCCTGTTGGCTTGGCGGCTGGCTTGGATAAGAACGGTGAGTGTATTGAAGCATTTGGCGCAATGGGATTTGGTTTCGTTGAAGTGGGTACCGTTACGCCACGCCCACAACCAGGTAATGACAAACCACGTCTTTTCCGTTTGATTCCTGCTGAGGGGATCATCAATCGCATGGGCTTCAACAATAAAGGCGTTGATGTTCTTGTAGAGAATGTGAAAAAAGCCAAATACGATGGCATCATCGGCATTAATATCGGTAAGAACAAAGATACACCGATTGAAAATGGGGTAGATGACTATCTGATTTGTATGGATAAAGTCTATGACTTTGCTGGTTATATTGCAGTGAATATCAGTTCTCCAAATACTCCAGGACTTCGTACGCTGCAGTACGGCGAAGCCTTAGATGAATTGTTGGCTGCGCTGAAAGCGAAACAAAGTGAGTTAGCTGAAAAGCACGACAAATATGTCCCATTAGCATTGAAGATCGCTCCAGATTTAAGTGATGACGAATTGCGCCAAATTTGTCAGTCACTATTGAAAAACAAGATTGACGGTGTGATTGCAACCAATACCACATTGGATCGCAGTTTAGTGGAAGGGATGAAGTTTGCATCAGAAACCGGTGGCTTGAGTGGTCGTCCGCTTACATCCCGTAGCACTGAAGTGATTAAGTGTCTTTACCAAGAGCTAGGGGAAGAGATCCCTATCATTGGCGTTGGCGGGATTGATGATTACGTATCGGCTAAAGAGAAATTGATGGCCGGGGCGAAGTTAGTTCAAGTTTATAGTGGTTTTATCTATAAAGGTCCTGGCTTGGTTCGCGATATTGTAACCAATTTATAGAGACCATCAAAAAAAAACCTGCGCAATATTCGATCGAAGAATAAATGTGACAGGGTGACTTTCAGAGGAAATGAGTAATTCATTTCCTCTTTTTTTTTCCTAACTCACTAATAAAATTACCTCTATTCGTTGGCAAAGGTAATTAAGCGTTTACCTAAATTCTAATAATGAAGAGCGTATAGAGAGGGCACAATGCTTAAACCCAGTGACAAATGGACGTGGTACTACTCGGATGGCGAAGGCTATCTGATGTTAGACCTAGACGAGGATATGGTGTTTAGAACCAACCTCAGTCGTAATCTATTAGTTGATTGTGCTTTCGAACGTCATCCTTTTTCCGTTGACGATGCTTCAGATTATCAAACTTACAAAGAACAAATCGCGTATTTACCTTTGAGTGAACCGCGTAAAGCTGAATTGGGCCTTTACTGTGTTGCTGCTAAGCGCTTCCATAAGCCTGTACAGCCTAAGAGCTGGTTCTTTGACTACCAAGGCTATGGTTACGAGCCTCAGATGGGCGATGTAGTGAGTTTGACCAACGGCTACAATCAAGGCCACTTCATCGTACTTGAAGTGGGAGAGAACGCCAGTTTGGTCGCTTTGGTCGATTTGGAATCGTTTAGCTTAAACGGCAGTAAGTCTCTAGAATTCGGTCAGGTCATTAAAGTCATGCACGATAGAATGACCTGTGCAAACCATATACTTGTTCCTCAAACCATAGCCTTAGTCGGCTAAGGTTGAGCTCTTTTCCCTAAGTCATTTCGTTCCTTTGTTTTATTTTCCAATCGGCTTTATGCCGATTTTTTTTGTCTGAAAAACGTCGATGCTACGGACTTAACGCATTGAGGTTGCTCTAAGCTGTGTATTTTTTGTCGCATCTGTTTCGTTATTGTGTGAGGTTTGTGCAAATTAATCGGTCAATCCACCAGCAAAAGTGACACGTTTTCAGCGATTTTTTCTCTTCATACTCATCTAAAATTCCCCGTTTATGCAGAAATGTAGGTAAATTACACCTAAATTAATCATCTGGTATAGACCAATTAAGTAGTGAATAAGCATTCACTTACCTGCTAAGCCCGATTAAATGGTTGAACGAGAATCGGAGAGGCCTATTTGTTGTGAGAAGTGGAAAAATTGATGCTTGGTTAAGCGATTGGGTGGATTTTTAGTAAAAAGCGTCAGTTACATTTAGGAATGGTTACCAATGTCAGTTATAATCACAGACCATTTTTACCAGTCAAAGAGCACTATGAATCAGTATCTGGCGGTTACCTCAAACGGACTTGAGAACCTATTAGTTGAAGAACTAACCCAATTAGGAATTTCTGACGCAAAACCTGTGCAAGCAGGGGTGCGTTTTACTGCATCAAATGAACAAGCTTATCGTTGCTGTTTATGGAGTCGTTTAGCATCACGTTTTGTTCGTATTGTGAGTGAGTTCAATTGCCAAGACGATATGGATTTATACCTCGCAACCTCTGCAGTGAATTGGGTCAATCACTTTCATAGCTCCAAGAAATTCGTTGTTGATTTTAACGGTACAAACCGTGAAATTCGTAACAGCCAGTACGGTGCAATGAAGGTAAAAGACGGTATCGTTGACTGTTTCACTAAGAAAAACTTACCTCGTCCATCGATCGATAAAGATCGTTTTGATCTGCGTATTCATGTTCGCTTACATAAAGAAAAAGCCATTTTGGGTATCGACATGGTGGGTGGTGGCTTGCATATGCGTGGTTATCGTCCTGAAGCTGGTAAGGCACCTTTACGTGAAACGCTTGCTGCAGCGATTTTGCTTCGTAGTGGCTGGGATGCATCAAAACCCATGCTCGACCCTATGTGTGGCTCTGGTACATTGTTGATTGAAGCGGCGATGATGGCTGCGAACATGGCGCCTGGCGTGAAACGTCAAAAGTGGGGCTTTGAAGCGTTAGAAGACTTTGAACCAGAGCTTTGGGCTGAGATTAAAGCTGAAGCCAATGTGCAAGCTCGTCGTGGTGTCAAAAATGTTGACACTAAATTCTTCGGTATGGATAACGACCCGCGCGTCTTGCAAACTGCACGTGATAATGCCCGCCGCGCTGGTGTTGAAAGCTTGATTGATTTCAGTCTAGCGGATGCAGCTAAGCTCACACGTCCTGAAGGGTTTGAAAACGGCGTTATCGTCTGTAACCCGCCTTACGGTGAACGTTTAGGCACACATCCTGGTTTGATTGCGTTATACACCGCCTTTGGTGGGCAATTAAAAGCGGAATTTGGTGGTTGCCAAGCCTCTATCTTCTCAAGCTCTGACGAGTTACTCAGTTGTTTACGCATGCGTGCTGATAAACAATTTAAACTGAACAATGGTGCGTTACCGTGTCACCAGAAAAATTACTCAATTTCTGTTCGTGAGCCATCACAGCTCAATGAACAACAACAAAGTTTGGTTGCGCCAGATTTTGCTAACCGTTTGAAGAAAAACGTAGCGAAAGTCCGTAAATGGGCGAAACGTGAAGGTTTAGATTGCTACCGTATTTATGATGCGGATTTACCTGAATACAACGTTGCGATCGATATTTATCAAGATAGTCTGGTGATTCAAGAGTACGCTGCACCGAAAGACGTACCAGAAGAGAAAGCGAAGCGTCGTTTAACCGATATTATTCGTGCTGCTATCCAAGTGTTGGATATGGATGCGAATAAAGTTGTGCTTAAAGTGCGTGAAAAGCAGAAGGGGTCTGCACAGTATCAAAAACTGGCGCAACAGTCAGAGACCATGGTCGTGCATGAATACGGTGTGAAGTTACAGGTGAATCTATACGATTACTTGGACACCGGTTTGTTCTTGGATCATAAATTGACTCGTCGCCGCCTTGGTGAAATGGCAAACAACAAAGATTTTCTTAACTTGTTTGCGTATACCGGCTCTGCAACTGTGCATGCGGCTTGTGGCGGTGCTCGTTCAACCACTACGGTTGATATGTCGAAGACCTACCTTAACTGGGCCAAAGAGAACATGGAGCTTAATGGTCAAGTAGGGCGTCAGCATCGTTTTGAGCAGGCGGATTGTTTACAATGGCTTGAAACGGCTCGTGGCGATTATGATCTGATCTTTATCGACCCGCCAACGTTCTCTAACTCAAAACGTATGGCGAAGAGTTTTGACGTACAACGCGACCATATTGAGCTGTTCATCAATTTAAAGCGCATTCTTCGCGCAGGTGGCACCATTGTGTTCTCTAACAATAAACGCCATTTTAAGATGGATTTGGATGCTCTTGCGGAGCTTGGCCTACAAGCGAAAAACATTTCCAATCAGACTTTACCGCTCGATTTCGAGCGCAATAAACAGATTCATAACTGCTGGTTAGTGACGCACCAGGGATAGTCCTTGATGGTTACTCTTACCCTCTATGGCACACAGGGTTGCCACCTGTGTGATGACGCTTACGACCTGCTTGTGAAAGCAGGCGTAAGCCAACAGGTCAATTCAGTCGATATTGCAGATGATGATGAACTGTCTTCACGTTACGGGGTCACTATTCCTGTACTTTGTTATCGAGATGCCCAATTGAGTTGGCCTTTTAACTTTAACGAATTGATTCAATGGTTACAAAATAATGGCTTTGATTACCATCAATAATGGACTGCTTGCTTTTGGCGATCATCCATTGCTCGATAACGCAGATTTTGCTCTGCAAGAAAATGAACGTGTTTGTTTAGTTGGCCGAAATGGTGCGGGTAAATCCACACTGATGAAAGTGCTGGCTGGTGATATTTTGCTTGATGACGGGAAAATGACCGTGACTCAAGATGTCGTTGTGTCTCGCCTGGAACAAGATCCCCCTCGTGATGAAGAAGGCACGGTATACGACTACGTTGCTGGTGGCCAAGACGAAGTGGCTAAACAGCTCAAAGCGTATCACGATTTGTTAGATCGTGTTGCTGAAGACCCATCGGAAAGCAACATCAATAAGTTAGCCAAAATTCAAGAGCAACTTGACCATTCTGGTGGTTGGCGTTTCGATGATCGCATCAAAAATGTGTTAACTGCTCTGCACCTCGACGGTGAAACACGTTTAACTGACCTCTCTGGTGGTTGGCAACGTAAGGCTGCTTTAGCTCGAGCGCTCGTATGTGATCCAGATGTACTGCTACTTGACGAACCGACCAACCACTTAGATGTCAGTACGATTGAATGGCTCGAAGGTTTTTTAAAGGATTTTCGGGGTTCCATCATCTTTATTTCCCACGACCGTGCGTTTATTAAGTCAATGGCAACTCGCATTGTCGATCTCGACCGTGGCCAGTTGAGCTCTTTTCCAGGTGACTACGAAAATTACTTAGTTGCAAAAGAAGAAGCATTGCGTGTTGAAGAAATGCAAAATGCGGAGTTCGATAAAAAGCTTGCTCAAGAAGAAGTGTGGATTCGTCAGGGCATCAAGGCTCGTCGTACTCGTAATGAAGGCCGTGTACGCGCGCTAAAACAGCTTCGTTTGGAGCGTAGTGAACGCCGTGAAGTGCAGGGTAAGGTTAACCTGCAAATTGATGATGCCGCACGTTCTGGCAAAATTGTCTTTGAAGCGGAAAACTTGCAGTACTCCATTGATGGTAAAAATATTATCGATAACTTCTCATTTAATGTGATGCGAGGCGATCGTATTGCGTTAATCGGGCCAAATGGCTGCGGTAAGAGTACTTTATTGAAACTGATGCTTGGTGAGAAACAGCCAGATAGCGGCCGTTTGCAT
Organism: Vibrio tritonius; assembly: GCF_001547935.1. Taxonomy (NCBI): domain Bacteria; kingdom Pseudomonadati; phylum Pseudomonadota; class Gammaproteobacteria; order Vibrionales; family Vibrionaceae; genus Vibrio; species Vibrio tritonius. The sequence continues at coordinate 1,706,750 of NZ_AP014635.1, read as the reverse complement.
TGTGGTACTAAGTTAGAAGTGGCTTATTTTGACCAGTATCGTGAAATTTTGGATCCAGAAAAAACGGTGATTGATAACCTTGCCGATGGAAAACAAGAAGTCATGGTGGGCGGTAAACCCCGTCATGCGTTAAGTTACCTACAAGACTTCTTGTTTGCCCCTAAACGTGCTCGTACACCGGTAAAAGCCCTTTCTGGTGGTGAGAAGAACCGGCTACTTCTTGCCCGTATTTTCCTTAAATCGAATAACTTGTTGGTGCTGGATGAACCAACTAACGATTTAGATATCGAAACTTTGGAACTTTTGGAAGATTTGCTTGCCAATTATCAAGGCACTTTGTTGTTGGTCAGTCACGACCGTGAATTTGTCGACAATACAGTGACAACGAGTTGGATTTTTGAAGGTAACGGTCAAATCGAAGAATTTGTTGGTGGGTATCACGATGCTCAACAGCAACGCGCACAGGTTAAAGCATCACGTAAACCTGATGAACGTAAAGAGAAGGTAAAAGAAGTTGAGGAAAGTCCCAAAACTGAACCTTCCAAGCCGAAGTCGAAGAAGTTGTCTTATAAACTGCAGCGCGAATTAGAAGCGTTACCAGAAAAACTCGAACAATTAGAGAGCGCTATTGGCACTTTACAAGAACAAGTGAACGATGCTGACTTCTTTGCACAACCTGTAGAGACGACGCAACCTATTTTAGATAAGTTGGCTGCCACAGAGCAGGAGCTTGAAATTGCTTTTGAGCGATGGGAAGAGCTAGAAGCAATGCAACAGGATAGTTAAAGAATAGATATGAGACGTAAAACATTTAAAAGAACATTAGTTTCGGCAGCAGTGTTGCTGGCCTCAACTCAGGCATCTGCCGCGTTATATCAGGTGGTTGAAAAGAGTCCATCTGTCTCCGGTTATGAAAGCGCCTTTGGTGTTGCAATTCAACCGGGAGATGCAAGTGATGGTTCTGCATCATTAAGTCAGGGTTGTTTTGATAGTTCTGCTACGAACTGTGATGAAACTAGCTTTGCTTTTGCCGGGGAAACGCGCACTGTCGCCATTAACGCGGGACAAGCTGTTGATGGTATTAGCTACCGGGAAGAAGTGCCTTGGGGGCTAGATAACGCCTTTATCTATATACAAGATCAAGACGACTTTGAAGATTACTGTAACAGTGAGCTTTTGTACGCGACTTGTGAAAGTTGGGCGCAAGTTCGTTGGGACGTATGGAATAATGAAAAAAGCGGTAGCACAACACCGAACGCGATTGCGTTTGTGGATTCAACGCTAGTCGACAGTAGCAACACCTATAACACGGTGGTCAATAGCCTAGACAGCAGTGGTAATGCTGTAGGGATTAAGTTGGCGACGGGATCTGTTCAATACGCTGACAGTGATGGCGGTTACATTCGTGACGACGTAACGGGTTTATATGGTTCAAGTTCGTCATATTCCGATCCAACGTCTGATGATGATAACGGCGATCAAGTTCGCGCATGGAAAACCGACGGCACGTTTATTTCTGGCAGTATCGCGACCTATGCGACTACCGACAATGGAAGTTACTATTCGAGCAAGCCTGCTCTCTGGTCTGCAGACGGTAGCAGTGTCGTTTCTCTAGGTTGGGCGAGTGGAGTGACTCAAGAAGAAGATGACCGTCTCGCACAAGGTAGTATTCGTGATTTTTACGTCGATACTACCAATGATGAAATCTATGCTGTCGGTTATAGTACGTTTGATGATGACAATAACTACATGAATGCTGCGGTATTTAAGGTAGCATACACAGGTTCAAGCGATACTGATTGGGAGACTGCAGGTAATTGGAGCACACTATCTGTTGCTAACGCGACCTCAGAAGATGGCGACGATTACATCTACAGTAACAGTAAGTTAACGGCTATGAACAGTAACTTAGTGGCCATTGGTGAAGCAAAGCGCGATGGTAACCATCCTTCCAACGGCGCTGCTGCAAACCGAATGTTTGTGGTGAGCGATGTTTCTGCGTCATCGCCGAAAGCGACGTATTTCTCTGGTGGTATCTTCTTTAGTGGTGCTGGTGGTAAAGCGGAAGCGATTAACGATTATAACGAAATCGTTGGTCAAGTGGACGCGGAAAATGTGCGTGAAAACGACGGTAAAGTTCGCCGTAAGCGTGCCTTTATCTATCCTTACAGTGGTACAGGTACCGATTCTACCCGTCGAGCTCGTTTTAGTAATCAAGCATGGTGGTTAGATAACTTGACCAATGGTGGGACATATTCTTCTGCTAACAATGAATTCCGTATAATCGATGCCTCTGGAATCAATAATGCAGGGGTTATTTCTGCAACAGCACTTAAGTGTGACGGCGGGTATGATTCCACCGCTTACAATGCAACGTGTGGTGGCGGTGATCAAGACGAAACCACAGTAGCGGTTGAGCTATTACCAATTGCAGGTGCGACAGCTTCCGATATTTCTGAGCGTGGCGAAGATACGCAAGAAGTATCACGTAGTGGTGGCTCTCTAGGATTAGGTACTTTGATTGCTTTAGGTCTGTTTGGGTTCCGTCGTAGAAAATAGTTTTTTTGTCAATAAGGGCACAAACTCACAAAAATGAGTTTGTGCTTTTTTTGTGCTTGAGAAAGACATCAGAATGGGTAATTCTTAAACAGTGGTCATAAAAACGCCACATATCGTTAATCGATGTTTAATACAAAGTAATGTATGAGGACTCCATTATGAAGAGACAAAAGCGTGATCGCCTAGAAAGAGCTCAATCTCAAGGATATAAAGCAGGTATCAATGGCAGGTCGCAAGAAACATGTCCCTATACACAAACGGATGCCCGTTCGTACTGGTTAGGTGGTTGGCGAGATGCAAGGGAAGACAAACACACCGGTCTCTATAAATAACACGTCCACAATCAGCAAGCACACATCATGATCCCTTTATTGGGAAAATAAGCCCCTTATTAGGGGCTTTATTAGAGTATTGTAACGCACTATAACTAATTCCATTGGTAATAAAAAAGCGACACAATGTGCCGCTTTTCTCTAGTTCAGTGCAAATTAGAAAGCAGAAGTGTCTTGGAACAAGCCCACTTTAAGATCTTTTGCTACGTAGATTTCTTTACCATCTACAAGAACACGTCCATCAGCAAGACCCATGACTAGTTTACGGTTAACAACACGTTTCATCGTAATTTCATAAGTCACTTTTTTTGCTGTTGGTAGAATCTGACCAGTGAATTTAACTTCACCAACACCTAGTGCACGGCCTTTGCCTTTGCCACCAACCCAACCAAGGAAGAAACCAACCAATTGCCACATTGCATCTAGACCAAGACAGCCAGGCATTACAGGGTCGCCAGGGAAGTGGCAATCAAAGAACCATAGATCAGGAGTGATATCGAGTTCAGCAATGATCAGACCTTTACCATGTTCGCCTTCGGTTTCAGACATTTTAGTTACACGATCCATCATCAGCATGTTTGGTGCTGGAAGCTGAGGGTAACCAGGGCCGAAGAGCTCACCACGACTTGAGGCAAGTAGGTCTTCACGGTTATATGAATCTCGTTTATTCTGCATTATCAATTACTCCAATTTTTGACAGGTCGATCTTAGTGAACACCTGTACGCCAAACAAGTCCGATCAGTACTAAAATAGCCAGTTTTTCAAGCGTTCGATCAGTGACATTGGCTGTTCATGTTTTTCAAAACTATCAATACGTTCCGCGATCTGACTTAAAACACTGTTTTCGTCATCACCGCGGAAAGGTTTGTTCATTAAAAGTGGGATCACATCATCAACGGTTGCCACTGGCCAAATGTTAAATTCTCCAGATTGAATACTTTTTACAACCGCTGGATGTAATGCAAGGTGTTTTAGGTTGCTTTGCGGCATGACGACACCTTGTTTGCCGGTGAAACCATGATGTTCGCAAACGCGATAAAACCCTTCAATTTTTTCATTCAAACCGCCTACAGCTTGAACTCGGCCAAATTGGTCAACGGCTCCTGTAACGGCTTTTTGTTGATCAATCGGTAAACCAGATAGGGCACTTACCAATGAACACAGCTCAGCCAATGATGCGCTGTCACCGTCTACTTCACTATAAGATTGTTCAAATACAATTGAGGCAGAGAATGGCAGCGGCATATCGAGATCTAATGCACTGCTCACAAATGCTTGCATAATCATCATGCCTTTCGCATGAAGATTGCCGCCAAGCTCAGCTTTACGTTCAACATCAGCTATATCGCCATCACCAAAGTGAATCACGCAGGAGATACGTGCTGGTTCACCGTAAGAGATAGGATGACCGGCCACATCGACTACGGTAAGCCCATTGACTTGACCAATTTGCGCACCGCGGGTTTCAATGATCACTTGACCGTCCAAAATATCATCAATAGCTCGCTCAGGAAGGTATGACGCTCGGAAGTAACGGTCGCTGATCACCGCCTCTACATGGTTTTCATCAATCGTGCGGCCGGCTGCTTTGTGTTTGCATTCGACTAAGATGGCACGATGCCACATCAAACAAAGGGGGGCGTAGTGCTGATCTTCAGTATAGCGAGCCCCAGCACGCATTAGTGCTTGAATTCCCGAGATTGTAAGCTCAGGAATATCGTATTGATGGCAAATCCATTTGAGGTAACTAAGGTAATCGACAATAGAATTGGCATCGATTTTTAAATCCGATTCCACTTCACTGTATAAGCACAGGCCTGAATGGATATCTGCATCAAGGTAATCGATGTCACCTAATTGATTTCGGTCTCCAATGATGACTAATTTTACTTGATACTGTTTGGGGGCCATCTCGGCAATCGGTGACTTAGGATTACTAAGAATCGGGTAGGTATCCTCACCGAGCACCGCTGCTTTTAATAGCGGCCACACCGCTGGACTAATTAACAGTAAATTTGCCGAAACAATGAGATAACCACCGTTCGCTTTATCTAGAAGCCCGGGAATTGAATCAATAATTTTGCCATGTTCGGTGACTAGTTGACCAAACACGGTCTTCATATCAAGCGTTTCTGTTGAGATAACTGGGGTATTTCCTCCAACTATCTGCTGTAGATTGGATTTAATTTCACCACGGTAGATCGTGTTATCAGGCGAATTAATCAGTAATAGGCGAGTAAAGCCTTCCATTTCGACAAACTGAGAAAGCGTCATGGAAAGACGTGGTTGCACGTCAAGCAGCGTTTTTTCTGATAAAGACGAATAGCTGTTGAAGTGCTCGGCATAATCGTCGTATTGAGGCGTAACTGCACGCCAAATTTCTTGTGTCATTGAAATGATGTACTGAATAAAAGGGGCTAAATTATATAGAAAAATTGGCTTGACGAATAGCGTTAAGGGATAAGATCTATCTCTAGTTTTTTCTCTTTTAAATTGCAACAATTGCTGCCTTGGGTTACGCTGTCACCATCAACGGATACGGACTTGTTAATAATGAAATATCAACAACTTGAAAACCTTGAATGTGGTTGGAAATGGCAATACTTAGTCAATAAGTGGAAAGCTGGAGAGGCGATTACGCAACACATTGATCGTAGTGAAATTGAGTTAGCAATTACACAGCTAAGATCCATTGAACATGAGCCAACCATGGTGCTTGAGTGGATTGATAAACATATGGCTCCTGAATTAGAGAACAAACTCAAACAAGCCATTCGTGCGAAACGTAAACGTCATTTTAATGCTGAGCAAATTCATACTCGTAAAAAGTCGATCGATTTGGATTATCGAGTGTGGGAAAAATTATCGCAAAGGGCGAACGAGTTAGGGTGCACCTTATCTGACGCGATTGAATATTTGCTCAGTGAAGCCTCAAGAAGTGAAAAAGCAAGCCGTACCGTTACCAACTTAAAAGAAGATTTAAGCAAATTGCTTTCTGACTAGGGGGATTCCATGTGGTATTTGATCATTGTTGCAGTTGTTGTCATTGTTTGGTTGGTTCTAGACCGTCCTGTTCTTAAAATTCAGGTTAAAGATGGCAAATTAGGGCCAGTAAAAGGGCATTGTCCGCCATCGTTTAAGCACCATCTAAAAGAGATTGGCGAACATTCACCATTTAGCGGCATGATCAAAGTTTACCAGTTACGTACAGGTTCTAAGCTGGTATTTTCTGCTCAAGTACCCAAAAAAGTGCAACAACGTATCCGTAATGTTTTTCCACATCAAGGGTTTAAAACCGTTAATCAGAAAGTTAAGAGTCGATAATGTTCAAGCCTTGCTTTAAAGTAAGGCTTTTTTGTACATACCTAATGCACTATAACTATATTTAATTTCATAGAAATATTCTTTTGCTTCATCGAACCTGTACATAAAAATTCAGTCAAATCCTCTAATACCTACTTACTTTTTAAATTCGAGCGGGGCATCACATTGCTAACAACCAATATTGGAAACTAAATCACCCTAAATGACGGGATAAACGACTAACGTTTTAAGTGGTATGAGAAACCAATAAGGTGAACAATATGCCTGTATATTATCTGGATAAAAATGCCCAAACCAATGGTGAATACCATGTTCATGAAGATGGTTGTACCCATATGCCTTTGCCTAGTGAAAGAACCTATTTAGGCAACTTTAGTTCGGTTCAGAACGCTTTAGAAAAGGCATCTAGGCTCCATCATCGTTGTAGAGCTTGCCACTATTGCTGCGAAACATGCCATATAGATTAGAGAGCGTGAAGCAGATTTGGGATAAACCATTTTATTATTTTCTTTTATCAACCATCAATAAGCCCCTATTGGGGCTATTTTGTTTCTCATTGTATACCCAAATGACCTCAAGATGCAGACTTCAGAGCTTCATCAACGAGCACAGGTCAAGCTCAATGACGGCAGGAATGGTCATTCCCTTTCAACGTCATTGGGCGCAGAAATGGCCTTGTTGATGAGCTCCCAAGGGGCGAGTTGTATTCGCTCCTATGCTGCGTTACCGATTTTCTACGTAGAATAACTAGGTATTCAAATCGGTGCCTTGCCTATAAGCGAATACATCCTCGCTGAAACCGCATCTTGAGGTTACTTGGGTATATATCCAAATAAGCTCACGATGTCGTTTCATATGCATTTTAGATCAAATAACCAATACCGTAATGGATGTTTATTTTTAAATACTGTATTTATGTACAGCATTGTTTAATATTGATTTTAGGTTTGACGTAACAATTTATAGAGGTTTTGTGTGGTAATTGCTCAATATCAGGATAATAAATAAGCAAAAAAGCAAACACTGTCTATATGTACAGTATTTGCTTTTTTGCTAAACAATTGTTCGGTAATGAAACCGTAATCGAATCCGTTAACCTAAAAATAGGCAGCCATTTTTAGCTAACGCTTGTACGTGATCTGTTTGCCACTCTTTAATGGTTCCGTTTTTTCGTACTTTTATCGTTGCGGAACCTCCGTTTGACAGGGTTATTTTACGAATTCTTAATGAACCTAAGCGGGTTGTTACTGTGGATTCTCGACCTTTATTGTCAGATGTTGCTGTTACTCCATTTTGCAGTTCGATAGATTTGAGCGGTGTAATGTTTTCTGAAGATCCATCTGGGTGCAATAGGTAACTCTGACCATCGGTATAAGTGTAACGTTCAGTGCCATCTGACAGTTTAGTTTTTTCTTCCAAGACTTTTTTCATGAGATTAATTGCCCTAATGATTGAGGTGTCTAGGTCGATTTTTGGTGTTCAGACATCAAAAATGGCCAATATACAATGAGTTGTACATTGCTTTTTACTATACCACTCATGAATCTGATTCAAAGGAGTCTATTAGGCGAATTACCTATAATGGGGAGTTTTTTCATAACTCTCGGCGCTATCAACCTATCATGATATTTCGACATTTTGTTACCAGCAGAAACGCGAAATGACTCGAAAAAAGAGAGAACTATGTTGGGCATGTGTTAATAACTCCATTAGATTGGTTGGTGAAGACAAAGCATCTACGTTGTCTGATATCCTTTTTCAGTGCATAACTGCTCAACCCGCTTCGGCGGGTTATTTTTTATTTTGCTGCATTCAACAAAAAAGTCTGCTCAACCTTCAATAAACATACGAATACGTGTTCTAGAATAGGCACCTTATGCTTACACCCAGTTTGAAATCGTATTTTACGTCCAAAAGTATCGATTAAATATGTTTAGTGTCAATAGTGATAAGCCGATTGAGTAGGGGATAACCATCTGTATTTAAAAGGACTACAATCGAATCAGTTTCTTAGTTAACAAAGGAGCCTCAAATGAGTTTTCATGATCTTGGAAATATTGAGAAAAAAATCCAAAAAAATATAGAAACAGCTAAAGCGCAAACTGATGAATACACACAGCATGTTGAAAAGTTCTACGCTCAAGTCAAACAATGGGTCAATCCATTAGTTCAAAGCAATAAAGTTAAATTAAATCAAATCCAGGAAACACTCCACGATTCTGAATCAGAGCTTTATCACCTAAATGCCTTAGAGTTCACTGCGGGTAAACACACCGCATTCCTTACACCAAAGGGCATCGTAGTTGAAGGTTCTGCAAGTCGCGAAAAAATGGAACTTCGTGGTGCAAACAATACCCCAAGTTTTTCATTTGTTTTAAATGACGCCGGATGCACCTGGGAATCAGGCTCTCACAAACAGGAACCCCTAACAGAAGCCAAATTTAATGAACTTCTGCAAAAAATCATCCAAGTTAAATAATTTTTTCTTTTACAATTAATTACGCCTAAGTGATTGAAAAAGGGCCCAATTGTTGGGCTCTTTTTTTATTCCAGCAACTAACGGATGGTTAGAGCTGGTTAACTCTCCCCGTATCTTCTTCACGATTTTCTATCCTTTACATCATTACTTAACCTGTATGGATTTAGTGGAAGGTGCTTACTAGCTAAATAAATATTAGCCATTTTGTGCGGTAGCCTTTAGTGAATTCTAGAAACGATAGGCAGGCCATAGCAAAAGCCTACGTTTTGCCACACATACAAAGACATATTGTTAAATGGCAAACGGTTATCACATGAATACAACCACTGTCACTAGTTACTAATGGAAATACCTATATATCAGGTAACAAGTGAAAGGTTTAACCTATAGGTAGGTTGATTAGCATGGCAGCAGAGAGTGCTAAAAGCGGGCCTTTTGTGATGCAACTAATTAAGTAGGGTGTTTTGTGCTTAAAAAGAAAAATAATATCTATTAATCAATAAGTTGGGATGTTAGTTATTTTACGTGATGAAAGTGACAATGTCACACAAAGCGATGTGTGATACCTATTGGAGATTAATTAACTACTGGTTAACACTCATATCTAGATAGCTTTCAAGATCATCTGGGTTATTAGTACGACACCGGACCATTCAAGTGTTGGTTGCTCAACATCGTAAATCACCACATGTCCTCACAGTCAGCGAACAGCTCGGAGACGTTGAACATATTTGCCAATGCAATTGTACTTTATATCGAGCGACGAACTGTGAAAGTAAGTTTGCCACTAAGACACATAAGTACAGTGATTATGAAATGAATATGATTAAATCATGACAGTGTCACTTTTAATGAGTGTTTGACGTTTGTATGAAGTATGCAATGAGATTATCTCCAATCGAGAAAGTGACTAACACATTCTTACAGAGAGATTAAAACACCAGAGACCGTCATTGGTTGCAAATTCCTAACTGATGAAGTTTCAACTTCAATCACAAGCAAAGGCTATTCGGTAGGCAAAGTGAATACATGGCGTGCATTCAAGCAATTACGATATAAGATCTGACATGTATTGTGTTCAACATCATCATTAGTAAGCATCAATGATTAAAGTCTGCTGTGATATGAAGGAATAGATTATTTAGTTAACCATTGCAAAATTGAACATCAGCTACCAGTGTAAGTTCTGTGGTAATCGTCATAATGATTTGGTCGATAGCGAGATGTTAGAACTTATTCTAGTGAATGGTAATAGTTGTTGTTAGATAGCAAAGACGATGTTTAAACTGAATGATTTGCGTGTGATGAACGTAAAATCGAACCGATTTAAGTGCTTAAAAAGCCATGTTAAATCCTAACACCTTAGTGCGTATTATGTATATTATGTTAAATAAGGTATAAGAAGACAAAGACTAGCCCTTAGATAACCCTCTTTGGGCTGGTCTAGTGGTCTTTATTGAACATAATCGTATTTACCATAAAATACCTAATAATCATATTTATCATCTTCGATTAAAAATATGATTATTAGGACCAATGACTCGTAACTGTGTTTGATGTGTTAGCGAACTATGTATTTGGCGAGCACATGGGAAAGATCTTTAGTGCGGATTGGCTTCATAATGAAGTCATCCATACCTGCGTTAATGCATTGAGTTTTATCTTCCATCATTGTGTGTGCGGTTAAGGCAATGATGGGAATCTTTAATCCTTTATTTCTGATCTGCTGAGTGGCTTGAATACCATCGAGAATTGGCATTGAAACATCCATAAAAACCAAGTCAAATTGATCATCGGATGTTAGCAAATCAACGGCATCTTGACCGTTATCGGCTAACGAAACATTATATCCGAGACGATTTAGGATAAGTTTAATAACCATTTGATTTGTTTTGGTGTCTTCAACAACCAATATGTGGTTATTAGACAGGATTGGTTCTGCTATCTCGCTTTGAGACGCTTTAACTTCTGGTTCCGCTTCCGTTTTTTCTGCGCTTTGCTTAGATCTCAGTGGCAAGCGAATTGTAAAAGAGCTGCCCACATTTAGCTGGCTTTTTACCTCAATCTTGCCTTTCATTAGCTCAACAAGATGTTTGGTAATCGTTAAACCAAGGCCTGTACCACCATAGGTTCTTGTAATGGAGTTATCAGCTTGGATAAATGGAGAAAATAGTTGTTCAATGCGCGCATCGTCCATGCCGATACCCGTATCACTAACCACAATAGTCAACCAACTTTCGTCGGTAATCAAATCAACATTAACAGCGCCTTGCTTGGTAAACTTAATAGCGTTACCCACAACATTAAACAAAATCTGGGTTAAACGCGTTGGATCAAGCCAGTAGAGACAAGACGAACACAGTGACTGATTCACGGTGAAATCGATGCCCTTTTCTTTAGCTAACTGGCTATGGTACATCAATGAATGGCTTAGTTTTTTCTCCAAACTAATCCAGTTACACTGTAACATAAAGTGCCCAGACTCAATCCGAGTCAAATCCAAAATATCATTAATGATCACCAACAATAACTCTGCAGAGCTTTCCATTTGCTCAAGCAGTTTACATTGCTCTTGATTACTTTCTTGGCGAAGCACATCAATAAAACCTAACACCGCGTTCAATGGAGTGCGGAGTTCATGGCTCATCATGGCCAAAAATTGCGATTTGGATTGGTTAGCTTGCTCGGCTTGTCTCTGTGCGATCGACAACTCACGGGTTTTTATATTAACCAGTTGCTGTAATTCTTCTTTATATTCGATATCACTAATGGCACGTTCTAATAGAGGGCGAAAACGTAACAGGGTCGCTTTTGTTTCCAGACTAAACTGCCCTTTCCTTCTTCCTATCAACAGCAGTACTGAATCACTGGCTTCAGCACGAATCCCCGTCATTAGGGCCGTACCAATTTGAATTTGTAATGGTCGACTAAGGTGACGGAATTCATCCTGTTCACAGGGGTCAAACAAAATGATCCCTTCACCGTCTAATACACGTTGAAATTTATCGGTGTGCTGCCATTGCTTACCTTGAAACGCCACGTTAGACGTCAAAAAGGTATAGAAAGAGGAATGATGTTTGCTCTTGGAGATAACAATAAAATCATCAAACTCGATATAGCGACTCAGTACTTTTTTTAACTCGTCGAATATTTTGTACTTATTGTCGGCATTACTGAGTGCAGACAACGCCGCAAGAATTACTCGGTTTTCTTCTGCTAAGCGTTGTTCGCGTTCCTTACTGCGCTCTAACTCAAGTAAGGTTTCATTTAATAGCTCTGCTTTATCTGAGTTCATAACCCGCTAATTACTCTGATTCATAAAATATTACTGATGAAATCATCAGATTGCCGTGGGCATTCTCGCCACAAATGAATCGTCCTTGTTCGCCAAAAGTAAAAGGACAAATAAACGGTTGTCCATTCATTTGAGAAAGTAACTTGGCATATACTTTCTCAATTTCTGCTCCTAAGCGTAGCATTGAGCCACCACAGTGGATAATGATTGCGCCTAAGACCAAAGATTCATGATAGTTTTTCGTATTTGCTTCTTTTATAACGCGAGACGCTCGAGAGATGAGCTGGTCTAAAGAGCCGGTCATTAAACATATTGATTCGTTATCCGCAACATTAGCGAACAATTCTAACCCCCCTTCTGGCGTTAGCTGCAGAGGGTGAGTCAATTTATAATAAGGTTGTTCATAGATGGTTCCTGCAATACGACCAATAGGAAAGCGAGCGATATGGTCGAAGATATATTGCTCAGAAATATTCTCTCCAGCATGCAGTTGAATCCACTTTCGGTAGACATCTTTGGCTGGTTTGCCGTCTATTTCATAAATCGTTCTGTTGTGCGATTTAGTAATTGTTCCCTCAAACTCGGTTGGTGAATAACCAGCACTAAAGCCTGTGGTTAGTGGTTTAGAGGGAAAGAAAAGTTGCATCGTTAGGCCATCATTACTGACACCTTTGTCACTGATAATAGACCATTGCTGCTGAATATGATTGTCTGCCGCGCTACCACCAATAATCGGTACCTGAGTTCCAAATTTTTGGTCGATAGCATCGATAAATGATTCTTCGTAACCAGGTGTCGCATGTAGAACGACTAAACTCGGCACTTCACCAATACGATCAGCACTAGCAAGAGCTTGCTCGATTGCTTTTGTCGCTATTTGATGTTTATCCTCACAAGAGGCCATATTGATGAGGCCAGTGCCGTATGCACATGGGTGTTTGTCATATATCCCCATTAAGGCGATCACAGGTCCTAAATGAAAACCTGTTTCCGTCATAACACCTTTGCAGGAAGAACAGCCAATAAATGGAATGCCAGGGAAAGCGACTCGCAATTCGTTAACAAGCTTATCCGGAACATAATCTTCGGTGTAGTAACAAAGCAGTGATACAAGATCAGCTTTAGCTAGATGGTCGCTCAAACGAGAAATAGCAACCCTTTCATCGAGATCGTGAGATACTGAGGTTAGAAAACGCATCGATTTGTTAAGTATTGAATTTGGCTGCATTTATACCCTAATTTCCAAATTGAAACGAAGCTAAAACTGTAAAGGATTCAATATTGCTCGCAAATTTTTGCTTTTATTGTTGCTCACTAGTCATATTTATACGGGTGTTCCCGTTAATGAGAATAGTCGGCTTTTGTTCCATTTGGCTAACATCAAGAGCAAATTTCCATTTTCCTCCGTCTAAGTGTGATAGTTCACCAACTTCACTGGTGATTTCCCATTGACTAGGTATTCCATCAATCTCATAAGTACTCATGGCGATTTTGGAAATCGTTAATGTGTGGGAAGAGACAGTGACGCTACACACTACTTCGCCCTTGCAATCAAGTATCGTTTCATTGGTATACGTTACTGTACGCCAAACAAAAGCGATGATCAGTATCGTCAACATAAACACTATTTGAATCAATCTTTGTTTAGTGAGTTTTTCCGCAGCCATTCATTAACCCTTAATAGTGATTCTACAGCGATTCATAAAACATCGACCAAAAATAACGAAATGCGATCAATTGGTTGTGGCACTGACACAGCATCTTGAGGTTATTTGGCTGTGTTAATATTATCAGGTAAGCCTTGATCAAGACAGTCGACCAGTATTGACCTACCTCTAAATGCAAAAAAATTAGCCAAATTTGATTAGTGCAATCATTTGTGGTTTGCATTTGCTCAATTACATTTCAACGGTGAAGATGAAAGAAGTCCAGACCTATTTGCCATGTCTTTGTGAGGTTCTCTATTAATAACATAAAGTTATTTTTACTCTTTTCTTTTTGTTATGGAGATGAGTTAGCAAAATTTACGATTTGGAAGTTACCAGATGCATATCGAATGGATACGCCATGAATGTCATTATAACCAATTGAATTTAATGGATTTTATTTTAACTATGCTTTATGTTTTAGTAATGCTAAAATATTGACGTACATCAATTAGTGAAAGGTTATTATGATTTCTGAGAAGCCTGCTGCGAAGCGCATTCAATCTGGTGGTTGTGCTATTCACTGTCAAGATTGCAGTATCAGTCAGTTATGTATCCCGTTTACTTTGAATGAGTCAGAGTTGGATCAACTCGACCAAATTATTGAACGCAAAAAGCCGATTCAAAAAGGTCAAGAACTCTTCAAAGCGGGAGATGAACTAAAGTCCCTTTACGCAATTCGTTCCGGTACTATTAAGAGCTACACTATAACCGAACAAGGTGACGAACAAATTACTGCTTTCCATCTTGCAGGTGATTTAGTTGGCTTTGATGCAATCACGGGGGATGCACACCCAAGTTTTGCCCAAGCCCTTGAAACTTCGATGGTTTGTGAAATTCCTTATGAAATCTTGGATGATTTGTCTGGCAAAATGCCTAAGCTACGTCAACAAATTATGCGTTTGATGAGTAACGAGATCAAAGGCGACCAAGAGATGATTCTTTTATTGTCTAAGAAGAACGCTGAAGAACGTCTAGCGGCATTCTTATACAATTTATCAACACGCTTTTCTCAACGAGGTTTTAGCCCTCGCGAATTCCGTTTAACTATGACGCGTGGTGATATCGGTAACTATCTTGGTTTAACGGTTGAAACCATTAGCCGTTTACTTGGACGTTTCCAAAAATCAGAGATTTTAAGTGTGAAAGGTAAATACATTACTATCCTCGACCACGATGCTCTGATGGAAATGGCAGGCGTCACAAAAGAATCTTAGTAAGATTATCAATGATGTAGCTCATTGTGGAGCTACATCATAATTCTTTCCCTTTCCTTTCGTTATTTCTAATATAATCCTCAGTTCTGAGCTAAAGTAATCTTAGTGTCCTCCTCCAATGACAAGGAGAATGTTATGAGTATCTACAGCAAAATTTTAGTGGTTGCAGATATCAATCGTGATGATCAACCAGCACTAGCAAGAGCAACTCAACTCGCCGCTCAAAGTCGCTCACGAAGCCACGTTACCCTCTTCCTGTCGATTTACGATTTTTCTTATGACATGACCTCTATGCTATCGTCTGATGAGCGTGATGCGATGAGACGTGGCGTGATCCATCAACGTGAACAGTGGATGAGAAAAATTGCCGAACCTTATCTTGGTGACCATTTTGACTTTGATGTTAAGGTGGTTTGGCATAATCGCCCTTATGAGGCGATCATTGGTGAGGTATTTAGCGGTGAACACGATATCGTCATTAAAGGAACGCGCAAACATGATGTGTTGGAATCGGTACTGTTCACTCCAACAGATTGGCACCTGTTACGCAAGTGTCCAACACCAGTTCTTTTAGTCAAAAATGAGGAATGGCCTAACGGAGCGAGTATTATTGCTTCAGTGCATGTCGCATCGGAAATAGAAGCGCACTTAGACCTTAACGATAGAATGGTCGAGCAGTTGCAGTGTTTGAGCAGCCGCTTAGATGCTAAACCTTATTTGGTTAATGCCTACCCTGTTACTCCCGCAAACATCACTATTGAATTGCCTGAGTTTGATCCAACCGCATACACCGATGCAGTTAGAGGTCATCACCTAACGGCGATGAAAGCGCTTAGGCAGAAACATGGCCTAGGTGAAGAGTCCACACTTGTTGAGCAAGGTCTTCCCGAAGACGTGATACCCAAGGCTGCCCGAGAATTGAATGCGGGCATGTGTATTATTGGCACAACCGGTCGAACTGGGCTCTCTGCCGTTTTTATCGGCAACACTGCAGAACATGTTATCGATAAAATTGACTGCGACATTCTCGCCCTGAAGCCACAAGGCTATATTAGCCCGCTAGATCCCGGTAACGCGAAATAAACCGAACACTTCCCCGAGCCTTGCCTTGGCTCGGGGATTTTTTTGTTTTACTTCGCTAAAAACTGGAATCTGTCCTATTTATGCGTATCATACGCACTTCATTTTGTTTTCAAGATTAAGACTGCAAGCTAATGACCGAGCAAACTCAAGAGCTAACCAAAGCTCAACACTATAATTTTAATAAACTGCAAAAACGTATTCGTCGTAATACCGGCCAAGCCATTGCTGATTTCAACATGATTGAAGAAGGCGACCGTATCATGGTTTGTCTATCTGGCGGCAAAGACAGTTTTACCATGCTAGACATCCTAATGAGTTTGCAAAAAAGTGCACCAGTCTCATTTGAACTTGTAGCAGTCAACCTAGACCAAAAACAACCGGGCTTTCCTGGCCACATATTGCCAGAGTATTTAGAAAGTTTGGGGGTTGAGTATAAAATTGTTGAAGAAGACACCTACTCTATCGTTCAGGACAAAGTACCTGAAGGTAAAACCACGTGTTCGCTATGTTCTCGTCTACGTCGTGGAATCTTATATCGTACGGCCAAAGAGCTTGGCGCAACAAAGATCGCTCTAGGCCACCATCGTGACGATATTTTGGAAACCCTATTTCTGAATATGTTTTACGGCGGTAAGATGAAAGGCATGCCACCAAAATTAGTTTCAGATAATGGTGAGCACGTAGTCATTCGTCCTTTAGCGTACTGCCGTGAGAAAGACATTATCAAATATTCGGATATGCGTGGTTATCCCATCATTCCATGTAACTTATGTGGCTCTCAACCGAATATGCAACGTCAAAACATCAAACAGATGTTAAATGGATGGGACAAACAATTCCCTGGTCGCATTGAGACAATGTTCCGCGCCATGCAAAATGTGGTGCCTAGCCATCTAGCGGATTTTGAGTTGTTTGATTTTAAATCAATCGACCGTGATTCAGGTGTGATAAATGGTGGCGATATTGGTTTTGACAAAGAAGAAATGCCACAGCAACCAGTAGATGAAGAAGATAACGTGATGTCTTTTGACCCAAGTCTACAATTGGATGTGACAAATTTATAATATCCATCATAAGAAAAAGCCGCATTAGCGGCTTTTTTATAGTTCCAAATATACGCGTTACTTTTCCCAATATTGCTTATTATGCTGAATCATAGCTTGTATATCTTGCACGTAATCTTGGCCACGCTCAGAATACTTATTAAGTCCTTCAACCATCTTCATTGCAGCCTCAGTCGTTGTGACATCAATACCTTGTTTTAGAAGGTCTGCCCGGATCACGCGTAATTTTCGATACGCTCGGTTACGGTTCACATTCATGTAATAGCGATGAATCGATTCGCTTACCGATGAAAACTTAGCCACTTCATGAGTCATTCCCTTTTTGCGTTCCCTTGGTACTAACCCACAGCCTGTGCGATAACACCATTGGCCAAAATAGTTATTCGCCTGTACTGCAAAACGTGATGTTCCCCACGCTGACTCATTCGCAGCTTGAGTCAGTACCAAAGCTTTGGGGAGCACATCGACGCGCAATAACATTTTATCTAACCATGCTTTGGTGATCTGTTTATCTTCGAATTCAACCCCATAAAGCTCACCAAGCACTTTGGCATTAACGATGTCACGAGATGTGACAGCATTATTAGCCACACGTTCCTGCAACCCTAGTAACATTGCGCGCTCCTTTCTAATGCGCGCATTCTCACTAGTAACGCCTTTACCCAAATAATCAAGGAAAGCCTTTTTACGCTCAGAGATCTCTTTTATCTTTGAGAACGCTGGCGGGGGGGCCATTCGTTTGTATTGCTGGGATGATGAGATACCCCAGCTATCATGCTGTTTTGCATAGTAAACACTGCAGCTGGCCATCACTAATACGGCTGCAATAATGAAGTACTTATGCATTAAACACCTGGCTATTATTGTTTTGATCGTCATCACCATTGTGCTGATTTGTCGTGACAATTTTCAGTCTAATTCCAAACATATTGCGATAGATTATTCCTTTTACATGAAAGTAAAACGGTAAAACGAAAAGCAAACCTACCCCGTAGAACATCAAAGCAGCCAAAAATAATCCCATAAGTACAGCATAGATGATCGCGATTTGAAAAATCTTCCGATTCACCGCTCTTAAGGATAAAAGCAACGCATTAAGAGGTCGAACATGCTTTTCACACACTAAAAGCACAGCATTACTAAAAGCCAAAGATAAGTAAATTGAAATCACCGGTAACAACAAATTGGCGATGCCTTGTAAGAGCAAGCTAATTAATGTCACAAAAATGATCATAACGGTAAATTGTAGGCCACTGGTTATTTGTCGAGTCTTGGTTTTCAGACCAGCAGCGTGGCTCATAGCCATTAAACATACCCCAGCAAAAAACGGCGCACTGATGACTTCATAACTAAAGTTTGCAATGTACAGTGCCTGCATGAAACCCGCTGGAATGGTTCCTGTTTGGGCAAGTTGTTCAAATACACTCGTAATATCAAATACCTGCATATTTAAGGCAATAAAGAAAATTACAACTTGCAGGATAGCCAATAGGATAATCGCAGGTGTAAAAGAGAAAAAATGCTTTATAGTGCAATCCCAAGCTTCTTTAAACACCTTAGTTACACTCAGTTCATACTGTCCACTGAGGGCACTTTCGACCGTTCCCCCTAAATTAAAGTCTTTTTCAATTTCATTACTCATAAACTGCTCTAACGGTCTTCTCACTCTCATATCTGAAATTGGGACGCTTCAGTCAACGTCTTGTCATCCATTTCAACTATTATAACTTTTAAGGTAGTTGCTCATTATACTGGAATGCAACCAGCACCTAAATCGCAATTGACATATTCTGCGATTTTTTAGTTATAAAACAGGATTCTTCTATATAAGAGGCTGTTATTACACTCTGAAATTGTTAAGGTATGTAACTGTGCTTTTTTTTGTGTTTCATACCAGAAAAAACTATGAAATCGCGTTTATGCCTATTATGATGCGCGCCTCAATTAAGTCTTAACAACCGGTCAAAAATGTAGGTTGATTTCTACAGACCAAGGTGGGAGAAAAACAGAAGTTGAACGAACAGCATTCCGTTGAAAAACCAGTGGTACAGCTCGCTGGTGTCAGTAAAAGTTTCGATGGTAAGGAAATCATTTCGAACCTTAACCTAGATGTAAATCATGGTGAATTCTTAACTATCTTAGGCCCTTCAGGTTGTGGTAAAACCACAGTATTAAGAATGATTGCTGGTTTTGAGAATGTCGACTCAGGCGACGTCATTCTAGATTCTCAAAATGTTACCCAAGTTCCAGCAGAACAGCGGTATGTCAACACAGTATTCCAAAGCTATGCCCTCTTTCCGCATATGACGGTATTTGAGAATGTGGCATTTGGTTTGCGCATGCAAAAAGTGCCTAATTCAGACATTGAACCTCGTGTGCTAGAAGCACTACGCATGGTTCGTTTGGAAGAGATGGCGCAACGTAAACCTCACCAGTTGTCTGGAGGTCAACAACAACGTATTGCAATAGCTCGTGCTGTTGTGAATAAGCCGAAAGTTTTGTTGTTGGATGAATCTCTGTCAGCACTTGATTACAAACTACGTAAACAAATGCAAAGCGAGCTGAAACAACTTCAGCGCAAACTTGGTATCACCTTCATTTTTGTTACGCACGATCAAGAAGAAGCTCTATCGATGTCAGATCGCATTATCGTGATGCGTGAAGGCATTATTGAACAAGACGGCTCACCACGGGAGATTTATGAGGAGCCTAAAAACCTCTTTGTCGCTCGCTTTATTGGTGAAATCAACGTGTTCTCTGCTATTGCTAAGCAGCGCCTAGATGAGAAACGGATTATTGTAGACATCAATGGCACCGATAGCGTGGTCTATTACGATCACGAGATTCAACCTAGTAAAAAACTCCAAGTTTTATTACGCCCTGAAGACTTACGTATTGAAGAAATTTCAGAACATGAAAACAGCGGCATTATCGGTTATGTTCGCGATCGTACCTATAAAGGCATGACTCTAGAATCTTTAATTGAGCTTGATTCCGGTGAAACCGTCATGGTAAGTGAATTCTTTAACGAGGACGATCCCGATGTTGACCACTCAATTGGTCAAAAAGTTGCGATCACTTGGGTTGAAAGCTGGGAGGTAGTTCTCGATGATGACCAGCAAATTTAATCTACAAAAGGTCATTATTCTGACCGTCGTTGGTTGGTTGGCCCTGTTTGTACTCGTACCAAACTTGATGATTATTGGTACAAGTTTCCTTACTCGTGATGAAACCAATTTACTGGAATTCACCTTTACTTTTGATAACTACCTGCGCTTGTTGGATCCGTTATATGCAAAAGTTGTGGCTCACTCGTTTTATATGGCGATCATCGCAACAATTTTGTGCTTATTAGTAGGATATCCTTTTGCATACAGTGTTGCCAAAATGCCTGAAAAATGGCGCCCATTTATGCTGTTTTTAGTGATTGTGCCTTTTTGGACAAACTCGCTGATTCGTACGTATGGACTCAAAATTGTATTAGGTACTCAAGGTATTCTAAATAAGATACTCATTAGTATTGGTATTATTGATACTCCGCTTCGAATTATGTATTCCGAAACCGCAGTAATGATTGGTCTGGTTTATATTCTGTTACCATTTATGATTCTGCCATTATATTCTGCAATTGAAAAATTAGATGGTACTTACATTGAGGCGGCTCGTGATTTGGGTGCGAATAAGCTCCAAACCATGACTAAGGTAATTCTGCCATTAACTATGCCAGGTATTATTGGCGGCTGTTTATTAGTTCTATTACCTGCGTTAGGGATGTTCTACATTTCCGATTTATTGGGTGGCGCTAAAAACCCACTGATTGGTAATGTGATTAAAAGCCAAGTATTGAACGCTCGAGATTGGCCATTTGGTGCTGCTACTAGTATTGCTCTAACGATTGTTATGGCGGTCATGTTATATGCCTATTACAGAGCAGGTAAGTTAATGAATAAAAACGTGGAGCTGGACTAATGGGTAAATCTATTCGCTTCAGTTTTATGGGTTTGGTTTATCTCTTTTTATACCTACCTATTATTGTGCTGATTGCAAACTCGTTCAATAACAATAAATTCGGTATTAAATGGGGTGGTTTTACAACAAAGTGGTACCACTCGTTGATGAACAACGACAGTCTCATTCAAGCGGCTGGTCACTCTCTTACTGTTGCCGTTATCTCTGCAACAGCTGCAACGTTGATCGGTAGCTTGACGGCCGTCGCATTATACCGCTATGAGTTTAAAGGGAAAAAGATGGTCAGCACCATGCTGTTTATCGTAATGATGTCGCCAGATATTGTTATGGCCATTTCCCTACTCGCTCTATTTTTGGTTTTAGGCGCACATTTAGGTCTACTAACCCTTTTGATTGCACACATTACTTTTTGTTTGCCATTTGTGGTTATCACCGTATACAGTCGCCTTAATGGTTTTGACGTAAAAATGCTCGAGGCCGCAAAAGATTTAGGGGCAAGCGAGTGGACAATACTAAAAAGTATTATTTTACCATTAGCAAAACCTGCAGTAGCAGCTGGCTGGCTATTAAGTTTCACTCTGTCATTAGACGATGTCATTATTAGCTCTTTTGTTACTGGTCCAACATACGAAATATTACCTTTGAAAATTTATTCAATGGTACGTGTTGGCATTTCACCAGAAGTCAATTCCTTAGCAACTGTAATGCTGATCATATCTTTAATATTAGTTGTTCTTTCTCAGTTGTTAGCAAAGGAAAAAATAAAGTAAACTTCTTTAGTTTATTTTAACCCACGAAACAGAATGGCTTTCTTAGTCATTCTGTTTTTCTATCTCATCGCCATTAGGCAATGGTTTGGAGTATCAAACATAATGAAAAAATGGGCAGCATTAGCAGTAACAGCATGTGCTTTCACAATGGCATCAGGTTCTGCGTTGGCCAAGGACAAAGAACTCGTATTCATGAACTGGGGACCGTACCTAAGCAGTGATATTCTCGAGGACTTTACAAAGGAAACGGGTATTAAAGTTATTTATTCAACTTATGAATCAAATGAAACTTTGTATGCCAAAATGAAGACCTATAACAATGGATATGACTTGGTTGTTCCTTCTACCTATTTTGTTTCAAAAATGCGTGATGAAGGTATGCTACAAAAGATTGATAAATCAAAGCTACCTAACTTCAAGAACTTGGACTCAAATTATTTAAACAAGCCTTTTGATCCAAACAACAATTATTCTATTCCCCACGTTGTTGCCATTACAGGTCTTGCTGTTAACACGGATATGTACGATCCAAAAGATTTCCAAAGCTGGGCCGATCTATGGAAGCCTGAGCTAAAAGGACAATTGATGTTGATGGACGATACGCGTGAAGTGTTCCATATCGCACTGAAAAAGTTGGGTTATTCAGGTAACACGACCGACGAAAAACAGATCGATGAAGCCTACGAAGAGCTAAAAAAACTGATGCCGAACGTATTAGTATTTAACTCAGACAACCCAGCAGACCCTTACCTAAGTGGTGAAGTTGGCGTTGGTATGCTTTGGAACGGGTCTGCTGCAGCTGCGCAAAAAGAAGGTTTACCGCTTAAACTCGTGTTCCCTAAAGAAGGGGGTATCGGTTGGGTTGATAACTTTGCCATTCCTTCTGGAGCAACTCATATTGACGCAGCACACCAGATGATCAATTTCTTATTACGCCCTGATATTGCTGAACGCATCTCTAATGGCACAGGTTATCTTACTGGTGTGAAAGAGTCCAATGCCAAATTCAAAGACCTTCCAGCCCTGTTCCCTTCTCAACAAGATTTGGATCGTGTTGAATGGCAAGCTGCAGTTGGCGATAAAAACGTGAAATACGAACAGTACTTTTTAAAACTAAAAGCGGGACAATAGTTCAATAGTTTCAATAAAATAGGTAGCAATAGCTGCCTATTTTTTTATTTATTGCTATAATGCGTGCCTTATTGCATTTCGTAATACTCCTCACCGTAATTCTCAATTTGAATTTGCGATGATCGGTACAATTACTCCAAGTGAGTTTCTTGCATAAAAACATGGAAAAGTAATGAAAACAAAATTGTATGCGAGCGCACTTTGCGCAGTGGCTTTGTTTAGCGGAAACGCGATGGCTGACGATAACGAGTTGTATTTCTACAACTGGTCAGAATATATTCCTCAAGAGGTTCTTCAAGACTTCACTAAAGAAACAGGTATTAAAGTTATCTATTCAACATACGAGTCTAACGAGACTATGTATGCTAAATTGAAAACTCAAGGCACCGGTTACGACTTAGTTGTTCCTTCTACTTATTTCGTATCAAAGATGCGTAAAGAAGGCATGTTACGTGAAATCGACCACACTAAACTAAGCCACTTTAAAGATTTAGATCCAAACTACTTAAACAAATCTTTTGACCCAGCAAACAAATACTCTATCCCATACATTTGGGGTGCAACGGGTATTGGTGTAAATAAAGACTTTTACGACAAAACTAAATTTACTAGCTGGGGCGATCTATGGGATCCTAAATACAAAGGTCAACTATTGCTAATGGATGACGCTCGTGAAGTGTTCCATATTGCCCTAAGCAAATTAGGTTACTCACCTAATACGCAAGACCCTAAAGAGATCCAAGCAGCGTACGAAGAACTGAAAAAATTGATGCCGAACGTATTGGTATTCAACTCAGACTTCCCTGCAAACCCATATATCGCGGGTGAAGTAAGCCTTGGTATGCTTTGGAATGGTTCTGCTTACATGGCGCGCCAAGAAGGTGCTCCAGTGGAAATTGCATGGCCGAAGAAAGGCGCTATTTTCTGGATGGACAGCCTAGCGATCCCTTCAGGTGCTAAACACATTGAAGCGGCTCATAAGATGATCGACTTCCTACTACGCCCTGAAAATGCAGCAAAAATCGCGAAAGAGATCGGCTACCCTACACCAGTGAAAACAGCGTACAAATATTTGCCTAAATCATTCCATGAAGACAGCAACATTTTCCCTCCACAAGATGTGATGGACAATGGTGCATGGCAAGATGATGTTGGTGATAAAGCTGAACTTTACGAAGAACTTTTCCAAAAACTTAAAGTTAATCAATAAGTAAAGACATCTACTGATAATAAAAAACCACAGCATTTGCTGTGGTTTTTTGCTTTCTGTTCATTTACTCATTTTGTAGTGCGAGAATTTCTTCAACCAATTTCGGCACTTCAACACTCGCCTTACCATAGCGTTTTTCTTCAAATTCACTTTGTACCGCACTTGGTTCTAAGTTCAGTTCAATGGTATGGGCACCATACATCTTAGCATCATGAACAAAGCCTGCTGCTGGATAAACTACCCCTGAAGTACCAATAGAGATAAATAGATCCGCTTCTTGTAAAGCTTGATATATTTCTCCCATACGCAAAGGCATTTCCCCAAACCAGACTATGTGTGGCCTTAGCTGAGACGGAATCTGACAACAATGGCAAAAGTCGCCAGTGTGCAAGTCGGTTAACTGCTCTACAACTTGTTCTGACTCAACACAGCGCGCTTTAAGTAACTCACCATGCATATGAATAATATTCTTACTGCCACCACGCTCATGGAGGTTATCAATGTTTTGCGTAATGATAGTGACCCGCCCTTCTAACTCTGCTTCTAGGCGTCCTAGAGCAACGTGGGCAGCATTAGGGCGGATATGTTCGGAGAGAAGATCTCGGCGTCGTTGATTATAAAATTCTTGGACTAAGTCAGGATCATGGTGAAACCCTTCGGGCGTAGCGACATCTTCTATTCGATGATTCTCCCACAGCCCATCTTCGCTACGAAAAGTTTGAATGCCTGATTCTGCAGAAATCCCCGCCCCGGTTAAAACCACGATATTACAATATGGAAATTTCATGACACTTCCCTTTCCTTTGATTTACTGACAGCTTAACACTTGTGCCCCAAGAGCTGTAGTGCTGTGCGTTAGACCATAGTATAGAGTTGAATGACTTAGATGAAATTTAGTGACCTGTGTTATGCCAATCACGGTCATGATATGCCTATTATTACTCAGTAAAAGCGAAGCAGCCCAAAGACTGCTTCGCTTTTCGTGTGGGCTATTCTATTCTGTGCGCTAAAGCGCGCTCTATTGAATAACGGAAGATGCGCTTTCGTGCAATGAGTTAACCTTAATCTTCACTGGTGGAAGAAATACGGTGAATCGCAAGATCTGCGCCGTTAAACTCTTCTTCTTCGGACAATCGTAGCCCCATTACTTTGTGCAGCGTGCCATAAACGACAAACGACCCTGCTACTGCAACAATAATGCCGGCTATCGTGCCCATTAGTTGAACAGTGAAACTGACTCCACCAATACCACCTAAGCTACTTTGCCCGAAAATGCCCGCGGCAATACCACCCCATGCACCACACACACCATGTAATGGCCATACACCAAGCACATCATCTATACGGGTTTTATTTTGCAAATGAGTAAATAACCATACAAATAGCACACCAGCCACGATACCTGTTACCAAAGCGCCTAAAGGATGCATTAAATCAGAACCTGCACACACGGCCACCAAACCAGCCAACGGACCATTGTGAATAAAACCAGGGTCATTTTTACCCGCGACTAACGCTGCTAAAATACCACCAGCCATGGCCATTAATGAGTTCATTGCCACCAACCCGCTAATGCCGTTTAACGTTTGAGCTGACATCACATTAAAGCCAAACCAACCAACACATAAAATCCACGCACCTAAGGCAAGAAATGGGATGTTAGATGGTGCAAAGTTAGTATGTTTGCCAGCACGAATACGCCCTTTACGCATGCCAAGAAACAGTACTGCAATCAAAGCAATCCAACCACCGACGGCATGCACTACGACCGAACCTGCAAAATCATGAAAAGGCGCACCAAAGCGGTGGCTAAACCAGTTTTGTAGACCAAAGTTACCATTCCAGATGATCCCTTCGAAAACAGGATATACAACACCAACGGTAAAAAATGTGGCCATAAGTATGGGATAGAAGCGCGCGCGCTCTGCAATCCCACCCGAAACAATAGCGGGTATAGCAGCCGCAAAGGTCAGTAGGAAGAAGAACTTCACTAACTCATAGCCATTCCCCCGAGCGAGCTCTGTTGCACTGCCAAAGAAATGATGACCGTAAGCAATCCAATAGCCAATGAAAAAGTAGGCAATGGTAGAAATACCGAAATCGGCCAATATTTTCACTAACGCGTTGACTTGGTTTTTGCGACGTACAGTACCGACTTCTAAAAACGCGAAACCCGCGTGCATTAGAAATACCATGATGGCACCTAACAGCAAGAATAAAGTGTCAGAGCTTTGAGTAAGCGTCTGAACAGCTCCTTGTATTTGGTTCATGGTCTGATTCATTCTCGTTTTACTCCATCAGTTTTGTGCGCACCAATCCTGTGCCACTTAGAATTATCAACTCACCAAATTGGTGATTTATTGTTTTCCACTTTGTTAGGCAAAAAACGTACCCATCATGAAATACAAGCGAAGTAAAATGTAAAAACCTTACATAACAATGAGTTAATAATTGAAAGATTTCGGGAGAAATTTGATCTAGGCGAGATTGTAAGCAATTGTTGCACCAAAATGATATCAATGGATCATATTGGGGCGCACAAAATTAAGGCGATCGTCCTTGATGGCCTCTATGGGAAGTGATTATTCTGTGTAGCGACTATCATCATCGCTGCTATCCCACTCCTTGTACTTACGTTCGAGTGTCTTGCGTGACACAGCAAGTGCTCTCGCTGCGGCAGATTTATTACCATCGTGAAACAACACCACTTGTTCAATATGACAACGCTCTACTTTTCGTAGTGTCCATGAATTGGGATAACCTTCTTGTTTCACCTGAGCAGGCTTTTCATCGTAGTATGGAATCTGATTACCATGTGAAACAGTGACGGTAATGGGTGTTCCACTATTAATGTGGTTACGATTACGCCAGTATTCCGAGGGCGACTTACCTAGCAGAATACAATTTTCTATCAAATTGCGCAGCTCACGCACATTACCTGGCCATTCGTAGTCACGAATAATAGCGATGTCTTCATCAGTCCAGCGAGGCAAAGGCAAACACAAATCGTGACAGAGACGATTGGCCAAAAAAGGCACCAACTCTTTCAAATCGGTTTTACGCTCTTTCAGCGGTGCCACTTCAATTTTCAGCACACTTAAACGATAGAGAAGATCGCTCCTAAATTTTCCTTGCTGAACCAACACATTGAGGTTTTGATTGGTGGCAGCAATGACCCGAACATCAATCGGAAATTCGTATTTTGCTCCCACTGGCTTAATAGTTCTCTCTTCAAGCATACTGAGCAATAGCTCTTGAATTCGCATTGGGAGATGAGCCACTTCATCAAGATAGATCGTTCCACCATTGGCGACTTTAAACACGCCTTCATTGAATTTTCGGCTACCGTTTTCTAATGTAATGACCTCACCAAAGAGATCTTTCTCAATTGTCTCCGGTGACGACTTGGTACAACTGAACGGAACAAAGGGACCGATTCGGTGGCTATGCTCATGGAGCTCTCGAGCAATCAACTCCTTACCTGTCCCAGGTTGCCCTTCAATCATCACACTTGCTTTTGATGGCGCATATTGCTCTATGTGTTGGCGTAACAATTTGGTTTTTTCAGATTGACCTATCATTTGGGTCGAACTATGACGCGAAAAATCTCGCTGCAACGCACACAGCCGACGTTCTTTTAAACGCTTATCCATAAAACGTCTCACTGTATGAGCCATTTGCTCTGGGTGAACAGGATTAAGCACAAAATCAAACAGACCATGACGAAACGCAGCTATAGCGAGGTCCAATTCGTTTTGATGCACTAAAAGCAGCACGTCGGAACGGTTTTGATGCCAATGGGATAGCTCTTCTAACAGTGAAGGCTCGCTCGTAAACAGGCCTACATCGACAAGAACTAAATCATAATGATTTTGATGCGCTTGTTTGCGTGCTTGTAAGCAGGTCTCCGCACAATCAACCGTTGTAAACCAAGTATCGAGTGTTCTAAGTAGCCCACCAAGTTCATCTGATTCACCGTGAATAACCAGTACAGAGAACGCATGGTAGAGAGGTAAATGTTTGGTCTCAGTTCCTAAGCTCATATCAATCTCATAGCAAGATAACAATATCGAATTAAAGGTAGAGGCCATTTGACGTATCCATTAATAAGTAGCGAGGGCTATTCGCATGCCATTAACAGTGCTGAGATAACGTTATTTGTTTGAATAATTGTGTAGGATTTTCGCTATCTTCACGGTTAGAGTCTATCAGCAACCACTCAACACACCATACCTCTTTGGTGTAACTCTTTGTCCTATATGGTTTTATCGAAAATTCTTGGGCAATCAAAGATAGCCTGATTTAGCTCAATATGGGGATGGTTTCCGTCAAGTAGTCTTTGTGAAAACAGTATCTTACCCAGACGTTAAACGAACTTTATCGATGAGAGACAACGTTTCCTCCCGTAAGCAATCGTAGTAATCTAATGGGATATTTTTTATAGCAACCTGTTGAGTTGCACATAGTTAAATAAGGTTTATGCCGCATGCTCACTCCTTCCCAAACCCAATGGATTATTCTCGCGGGTGGACAAGCCAGTCGTATGGATGGAAATGATAAGGGTCTTATCAAACTTAATGGCCGACCATTAATCGAACATGTCCTAGAGAGGTTAACACCGCAAACCAATGACATTTGGATCAACGCAAACCGCAATCAACACATCTACCAACAATATGCGCCTGTCATTTCCGATGTGTTTGATAATTACCCCGGTCCACTCGCAGGTATGCACAGTGGCTTAACCCATAGTACAAAAGAGTGGGTAGGCTTTGTTCCTTGTGATAGCCCCTTGATCAATACCGATCTCGTTGATCGCTTTTGTCAAACCGCGACGGCTAATTGCAACTTATTAGTTGCTCATGATGGCGAAAGTCAGCAGCCAGTATTTACGCTACTAAACCGTTCTTTGTTACCTTCACTAACCGACTTCCTCAATCGGAGTGAACGCAAGCTCATGTGGTTTATTCGCGAATGCCACACCATAGAAGTCGATTTCAGTGACTCTCCAGACTGCTTTCTCAATCTAAATACGCCAGATGAGCTTGCACACTTTGGAGAATTACGTTCATGATTTCCTCTTCTGTTCCACTACTCGGCTTTGCTGCTTATTCAGGCACTGGCAAAACAACTCTTCTTGAAGCCTTATTGCCCAAACTTACGCAAGCGGGTTTACGAATTGGTGTGCTCAAACACGCCCACCATGATTTTGATATAGATAAGCCAGGTAAAGACAGTTACCGATTACGCCATGCGGGTGCAAGCCAAATGCTCATCGCATCGCGATTACGGTTTGCTAAAATTACCGAGACACCAGAGAGCGAACCTGCGTTTGAACAACTCATCAAGCAATTTAATCAAGACGAGCTTGACCTTATCTTAGTTGAAGGCTGTAAAAACATTGCGTTTCCTAAAATTGAGCTGCATCGCCAGCCGACCGGCAAGCCTTGGCTCTACCCTAATGATGCAGAAATTATCGCCATTGCATCAGACACACATTGTGATGCAGAACTTCCCCAACTCAATATTAATGACATCAACAGCATTGCTCAGTTTGTGATTGATTATGTGCAGAGTATGTCAAAGCGTGTAAGAAAAATGAAAGTTGAGGGCGCAAGCTGTGATAGTTTTGCTCATCCTAATACACTTTCCGTCGAAGAAGCGCGCCAGCGAATAGTCTCAGCCGTGCGAGCGGTAGCAGACAGTGAAACGGTTGATTTAAAGGACGCTGGACAACGGATATTAAGTGACAATGTCACATCAACAATCAATGTACCCGCCTTTCGTAATTCAGCGATGGATGGTTATGCTATTGCGTATAACGACCTTTGCTCAGGTCGTTGGCAAATAGTAGGGCAAGTTCTAGCAGGACATGGCTTTGAAGGGAACATTGCAGCCGGTCAAGCAGTCAAGATAATGACTGGCGCCCCCATTCCGGCACAGTTGGATACCGTAATTATGCGAGAAGAAGCCATTGAACAAGACGGCTACGTCTCCTTTCCCAACGCCCATATTTCAGCTGGACAAAATGTTCGTCATCCCGGTGAAGACTTGAAGATGGGTCAAGCTGTCTTTGCCAAAGGTCAGTTGATTCAGTCGCCAGAGCAAGGCATGTTGGCTGCGTTGGGGCTTAAACGCATTTCGGTGTTACGCCCATTAAAGGTTGCTATCTTCTCCACTGGTGATGAAGTCTTTGAGCCCGGCTCTAAAGTCTCTACTTCAGGGCTTTATGATGCTAACCGCTATAGCTTACGCGGCTTGTTGCAACAGCAACAGTGCGAACTGTTAGACATGGGGATTTTACCCGACGATCCTGAAAAAATTCGTCAAGCACTAGAAGAGATGAGTGGTCATGCTGATTTGGTTCTCACCTCCGGCGGCGTATCGGTTGGGGATGCGGATTACGTAAAACAGGTAATGCAAAGTCTGGGACACATTGAGTTATGGAAAATCAATATGCGACCAGGGCGCCCTCTTGCCTTTGGTTCTATTCACCAAACCCCAATTTTTGGTCTTCCGGGGAATCCGGTCGCTGCGATGGTATCGTTCATTCAATTTGTCCAACCTGCTATTGCAAAAATGCAGGGACAAACGCATTGGCAACCGATGTCAGCGATCGCAGTAGCCGAAGTTGATTTGCGTTCTAAACAAGGTCGGACGGAATTTACTCGCGGTATCTATCAAGTTAATGATCACGGGCAGCTCACGGTAAAATCCACGGGGCATCAAGGTTCGGCGTTATTGCATTCGATGTCGCAAGCCAACTGTTTAATCGAAATTGGCCCTCACATTGATACGATTAAAGCCGGCGAAAGCGTGACAATCATCCCGCTTCAAGGCAGAATCTAGCCACTGACGATAGACAAGAGAAGTAACATGTCACGCACTATTATTTATACGTACAAAGATGAAGAAAAAACACTGCCATTTACCTACCAAAAGTTTCGTAATATTCATGAAGCAGTGGCAGCAGCTGAAGGCATCGATTTAACTGCCTACTTGCAAATGGAGCAACAGATTGAAGCCATTTCAGACAGTAAAGCCGTACGTAACTATCGTGATAACCATTTTAAGAAACTGGGTTTTGGTAAAATCACCTTGATGGCGAAAGAAAACTTTGGTGTGGGTAAAAAGCCCAAAGAGTAATTTGTCATTAAACCAAGCAATAAAAAAGAGAAACCACGGTTTCTCTTTTTTATTGTCTCAGTGTTAAGCAACGGCTTTTATTAATAGCTTTAATAGCTTTAATAGCTTTAATAGCTTTTATTCCCCAATGACGTATTGCGGTAAAAACGTCTTAAACTGCAGGCGTATAATTTAGCAGTGCCGCGCCTCGCACACCGCCCGCGTCGCCATAACAGGCGTGTACAATCGGTGGACACTGGGCCACCGACAGCAAGTAAGGGCGGATTCGTTTTGGTAACTCTTGGTAAAGCAATTCAATATTCGATAGACCGCCACCTAACACTACCACATCGGGATCAAGCACTGTTAGCAAATTGGCCAAGGTTAGCGCCAGAACATTAAGAAATCGATCGACATACTCGATAGCTTTTTTATCTTGAGCACGGTAACGCTCCATGATTTGTGGTGCCGTTAAAGCCTCGCCAACAATATGGTGGTACAAACGTTCAAACCCACGCCCAGAAAGATACGTTTCGATACAGCCTTTCTGCCCACAACCACATTGCCATAAAGGCATTTTATCGCCTAATGCTAACCATGCATCAACAGGTAAGCGCGTGTGTCCTATTTCACCAGTAACATGATTGTAGCCTGAACACACTTTGCCATTGTGAACCCAACCACCACCCACACCGGTTCCCAAAATCAGTCCTAATACCGATGACTGTCCTGCACATTGTGGCGACCACGCCTCAGACAACGCAAAGCAATTAGCATCATTTTCAATTTGCACAGTTCTGGACAATGCAGTTTCGATATCTCGACGAAAGGGTTGATGAAACGCAGCAGGTACATTGGCAGTTAATAACGTGCCTTCTCTGCTTTCGATTCCAGGAATTCCCAATCCCACCTTCCCTTGGCACGCAAACTGAACATCATAACGGTGCACGATGTCAGTAATAAGGGCAATAAATTCGGCATAATCTGTTGTGGGAGTCGCGACTCTTTCAGTCGCGATTCGTGTAAATTGCTCGTCAAAAGCACCGAACTCTATTTTTGTGCCACCAATATCAAACCCGTAATACATGGTTATTCCTCGTCTTACGCTACACTAGGCATTCAATGAGCCTCTAATGTTAAGTAGCGCTGCAAAGCTGGACGTTCTGCATCATGAGCCATACGGCTTTTCCCCATCATGTAGCTCTCTTTAAACGCTTCAAACCAAAAGTGTAGCGTTTTCGCCCCAAGATGTTCACCAACACTGTCAAATACCAAAGCGGCGACTTCTGCTGTCGCGAGGTGCTGCTCGTTGTCTGATTTACGCATCACATATTCAGATAAGGTTGTCGGATGAACAGAAATCATAGGCAAAGAGGCTAAATATGCCGACTTACGGACAATTCGCTTCGCTTCGCGCCAGCTACCATCGATAAAAATCAGCAGCGGTTTATGGCCATCAACCGACAGTTGTGAAGGTTCAATGGTACGTGCTTGCGCCTGCTCATTTTCTGCCGGGAAAACCAACACTGGGAAATAGTCTGGATGATTGAGTAACGACAGCATATCTGGCTGGGGATTCGTCCGACTCCACTGATATACATAAGTCTCCTTGACGGTATCGGCAATCAAGCGCCCAGTATTACTCGGTTTAAATACTTCATTATCCGATAACAGTAATAACACCGCGATGTTGGTATCAATATTGGGTTGATATGGACATAAACACACACGTTTTTCGACGCGACAATAAGGACAACGATCGATCTTTGCGCCACGCGCCGCAAAAGGTCGAGTCGACAAGGCCAAACGATGTTGATAAAGTTGATGAAAACCGTGAATTCGCATGTTAGATAGTCGCAAGATAATGAATGGCGGCGATTTTACTGCCTGATTGCGTGATATGCCAGTAGATATGATGAGATGAGTAAAGGACAGATGTTAAAAAGACCATTCGTAACACAGGCGCTATTTCAACATCGCGATGTTCATCTCTACCTCTCCACTATACTACTAGGGATAGTTTTGAGTGGCTGTGCATCTGAGCCTCAAGAAATCCCCCTCGTCACTCCCCAAAATCAAGCGCATCAACTTAACGAGCACCATGAGCAAACGTTATTTGACGTTTATCAGCAGTGGGAAGGTGTGCCCTATCGTTGGGGAGGAAACACGCAATCTGGTGTGGATTGTTCTGCTTTTGTTCAAATTGCTTTTCAAGATGCGTGGCAAATTTCATTACCCCGCACCACAAAAAGCCAAAGCAATACTGGGAAAAAGATTAACCGAAAAGATGCTCACTACGGTGACTTGGTGTTCTTTAGAATCAATAGCACCTTAGAACATGTAGGTGTGTATATTGGCAATCAACGTTTTATGCACGCTTCATCATCAAAGGGCGTGATTATATCCCGTTTGGATAATCCGTACTGGGCGAGTAAATTTTGGCAATTTCGCAGGATATCTCGCCCTTACACAGTACGCTAACGTCATCTTTAGTCGTAAGTGGCGACCGCTGAATCAAACAGATTTTTCAATAAGGCGATGTACTCATCAAGAAAAATAATTTGTTGGTTCGTTGCGTATTTGGCCCAAACACCCGCCAACACTTCACTTAAATCTGCAACCACCATATCAGCTTCTTTCAATAACTGAAAACGCACGCTGGAATGCAATTCTGGGTTTTGCTCAAAAATGGCCATGATATTACTTGCCACCATGTCAGTGACCACATCTTCCACACTTTCTTTACCCGTGTCACCCTCATCGGTAAACACATCTAGATTGAAAGATAGATGTTCAATGAGCGCTAGGTAACCATCGGTTTCTACAACCACTTTTATTCTCCGCTTCTCTGCAAAAGACAAAACTCAAATCAATACTAAGCTATCAATACGAATTTTCACAGAGCTGAATAACTAATTGCTGTAATTTCCGGCAATTAGTTGAACAAGCTCCCTTTTTAACGCTATAACCAAGCGTTGAATCT
The DNA here is from genome assembly GCF_001547935.1 of Vibrio tritonius. Lineage (NCBI taxonomy): Bacteria > Pseudomonadati > Pseudomonadota > Gammaproteobacteria > Vibrionales > Vibrionaceae > Vibrio > Vibrio tritonius. The sequence continues at coordinate 1,672,502 of NZ_AP014635.1, read as the reverse complement.
CAAATAAACCGACAATAAACTTGGTTTGTCTAATGAAGCCCTGCATTTTGCATCTTGAGATCATTTGAATTTAAGTATAGTAAGGTTCTGTCCGAACTTAGCATACTTGTGTAGATATCATTCGATGAATAGCTCAATCTGGATCACAATTTCATATTATTCCATGACGTAGTAGAAAAATTTAATAAAATGATAGGCATGCAAATAGATTACCTCTGATAGTTCAACTAAAATAGCTTAAAGTTTGAACAGTGGTGTGTTTAGAGGGGGTTAGAATATGTGGCCTGCAATAGCTCAACAACTTTCAGATGTTCTGATGTTTAATTATCAGATTCAAGAAAAACGCCCTCTTTCAGGAGGGGATATTAGCCATTCCTACATGGTAAGTGACGGGTCGGAGCGTTATTTTGTTAAAGTGAACGACAAAGCGTGTTTACCGCAATTTTTGGCAGAAGAAATATCCCTGAAGGCATTAAAAGAAACCACAACGTTATTCGTGCCTGAAGTCGTCCTCGTCGGACAAACCAAAGAGCACGCCTTTCTTATCCTCAATTATTTACCAACCAAGCCACTAGAGCATGCGCATACGAGCCGAGAATTTGGAATTCAGTTGGCGAAGCTGCACCTATGGGGTGAGCAAAAACAGTACGGTTTTGATGAAGACAATTACATTGGCACCACGCTTCAACCCAATCAATGGGCAAGTAAATGGCACTTGTTTTTTGCCGAGCAACGTATTGGTTGGCAACTGCAGTTATTACATGAAAAAGGTATAGAACTCACCAACATCACTGAATTTATTGCACTTATCAAACAAAAACTCTTACATCACTCCCCACGCCCGGCACTACTGCATGGCGACTTATGGAGTGGTAATGCTGGAGAGTGCCCTATTGGACCGATTGCCTACGATCCTGCCTGCTATTGGGGGGATCGTGAATGCGATATCGCGATGACTGAGCTATTTGGTGGTTTTCAATCGGAATTTTATCAAGGCTACGAGAGCGTCTATCCATTAGCCATCGGTTATGAAGAGCGAAAACATATCTACAATCTCTACCATTTGCTTAATCATTGTAATTTGTTTGGTGGACACTATCTCACAGAAGCCCAAGCATTGATTGATAAAATATACGCCTATTAAACCCCAAGGGGTAAACATGTAAGTTGCCTCTCTAGTTGCTTTTGAGAGGTAGAGTATGAGGATAGACCTGACCTAATCACTCACTGTTTCACTTTAACGTGAAATAAAAGTGTCAAAATCAGCGTTAATACGCAGCGAAATTTCTTCTACCTATTACTATTAAGTTGATGGTCATTAAATCATTGGTAGCGAGGAATCCATCATGAAAAATATGATAGGTCGAACTATTCAATGCCCTCATTGTGGGCATCACGTTCCAGTCAATTTTGACACGTCGTTGGGAAGTGAAGAGTTTTACGATGATTGTCCGGCATGTTGTAATCCTATTCACTTTAACGTTAATGTGGATGAACAACGTAATGATGTGGAAATATACGTCGATGCAGATGATGAACAATATTTCTAAAGTTAATCCTTAAGCGCCACCTTTCAATTCATTAAATGTGGCGCTTGTTTAGGTTGACTTTAGCCGCGTTGAGCCATTACTCGTTCAACGGTGTCGACAATCGCTTGCGTTTGTGGATCAATTTCAACGTTGATTTGATCACCAACTTGTCTTGAGCCAAACAGGGTTCGCTCTAAAGTCTCAGGAATAAGGTGAACGCTAAAACGCTGCTGCTCAACTTCACCAATTGTCAGTGAACAGCCATCTAACCCTATGAATCCTTTGGCTAATACATACTTCATGTATTCTTGTGGCAACTCAAACCACAGCGTTTTGTTATTTGCTGTCGCCACAACCTCAACAATCGGTGCCGTAGTGGTAATGTGTCCCGACATAGTATGCCCACCAATTTCATCACCGTAGCGAGCTGCGCGCTCGATATTAACCTTATCCCCAACACCGACATGGCCAAGATTAGTGAGTCTTAAAGTGGCTTGCATCAAATCGAATGACACCGAATTACCTTCTATCGCTGTCACGGTGAGGCAACAACCGTTATGTGCCACTGAAGCGCCTATTTCAATGTTTTCATTGAGAGGAGGCAATAATTCAACTGTGTGAGTCTGAAACTGTTCTTTCTTATCAATAGCGATAACGGTCGCTGTCCCCTGCACTATTCCGGTAAACATATTTTCACTTTGCACTAGTTTTTCATGGAGCTTAGTGTGACATTTCTTTATCATTCTCTCTAGTACTCTCTTCCAATCTATCCTAGATCCTCTTTGGGAGTACCTTATCTGGAGTCGTTTGTGCATCGTTATAAAAAAGAAGCAGCCAATCTGATTAAATTGGCCTTACCTGTATTGATTGCGTCTATCGCGCAAACCGGGATGGGTTTTGTTGATACCATTATGGCTGGCGGTGTCAGCGCAACAGATATGGCTGCTGTGTCTGTGGCTGCTAGTCTTTGGTTTCCTATTGTGCTGTTCGGTATTGGCCTCCTCATGTCCTTAGTTCCTGTTGTCGCCCAATTAAATGGCGCGGGTCGTCAACACAAGATCCCATTTGAAATCCATCAAGGGATCATCATGGCGTTAGTGCTTTCCGTTCCTATCATTACGATTGTACTCAACATGGGATTCGTGGTTACAGCAATGGGTATTGAAGCGACCATGGCAGACAAGACCATTGGCTATTTGCATGCCATTGTGTTCGCAGCTCCTGCCTTTTTGCTGTTTCAAGCATTACGCAGCTATACCGATGGTATGGCCCTCACCAAGCCAGCAATGGTGATCGGTTTCATTGGTCTTTTATGTAATATCCCGCTTAACTGGATTTTCGTGTATGGCAAGTTTGGTGCGCCAGCGCTTGGTGGTATTGGTTGTGGTGTTGCCACCGCTATAGTCTATTGGATCATGTTCTTTATGCTGCTTTTTTACGTAATGACGTCGAAACGATTAGCGCATATTGCCTTATTTGATACCTTTCATAAACCGCAACTAAAAGAGCAACTCAAACTGTTTCGTCTTGGATTTCCTGTGGCTGCAGCACTCTTTTTTGAGGTCACTCTTTTTGCCATTGTCGCATTACTTGTATCGCCACTAGGCCCTCTTATTGTTGCTGCACACCAAGTCGCAATTAACTTCTCATCCCTTATTTTTATGTTACCGATGAGTATCGGTGCAGCAGTGTCTATTCGAGTAGGTAACAAATTAGGTGCAAACGACCTAGATGGGGCAACTGTTGCGTCAAATGTCGCACTAATGCTTGCCGTGAGTACGGCAGTACTGACAGCAACTGCAACGCTACTCTTTAAAGAGCAAGTATCGATGCTCTATACCCAAAATCGAGCGGTTATTGAGCTGGCAATGCAGCTGCTAGCTCTAGCATCCATTTACCAATGCACCGATGCCGTTCAAGTGGTAGCAAGCGGAGCATTACGAGGCTATAAAGATATGACAGCCATCTTTGTGCGAACCTTCATCGCCTACTGGATTTTCGGATTACCTACCGGCTATATCCTTGGTTTAACAGATTGGATAGTTCCTGCGATGGGAGCCAAAGGTTTTTGGATCGGCTTTATCATAGGTCTAAGTTCCGCCGCTATTATGCTAGGTTACCGTCTATACTGGATACAAAAGCGTGGTGGAGCTCAACAACTTGGCTATGGTGTCACAGCGTAACTTGTTTTCATATTTACCCAACAGGCTCACAAGAAAAGCCGTGAGCCTTTTTGGGGCGATGCTATTGCTGTTATCGACAAGCGGCTGTGAACCTAATCCAACCTCAATCGACGCTTCTCTTGAAACCTATTTAGAACGAATCTCTAACGTTCAACAAGTCGACGCTCTCTCATTCCCTCACATTCAAGCTCAGCAACTGGCTGATAAACGTCAGCTACTTATCCCTATAGAACCGGTCAGTTTAGGATTAATTGATAGCTACCAGCTACGCTATTGCGACCTATTCGAGTTGATCGCAGAACGAAATTCCATTCTTGGTAAAGTGCAGGACAATTTTCGCAACTTTGATTATCAAGCCTCGCTATACAAAGGCTTAGCTAAGTGTGTGGTTGAACCTAAAATTGATCAGGCTCTTCGTCAACGTTTAGCCTCAATTCGCGAGCAGAAAAAAACAGAACTCACGGCGCATTGGAATAACCTGTTGTTTACCAGCGAGGCAATGCATATGCATCTTACCAGTCATCAATGGTATTGGGCTAAGCGTGATTATGGCATGATCAAGCAAGCATTAACGGCGTTAAACCATTGGCACGAATACGTACAAAACCCTGATACGGTGCAAACACCGGATCCCATTACCCCCTACCAGCAAACACTAGAGACTATGCCCCTTTTAGGCGACCTGTATTTTTCGATGACAAACCTCACCGACTGGCTAACGACTCTTACCAACCAGTTACAACGTCACGACAATCTAATGCTATGTGGCCCAAATCGCGATCCAACCAAAGTAGCGCGTCTACAAAATGTGTTCCGTAAATTCTATATTGGTGAGATTCAACCTTATTTGGCTCAAGTGGATGGCGCCTATATGAATATTGCAAGCGTACTTAGCCCATTTGACCAACCCAACTCGCCCTTCCCAATTAAAAAGGTGCACCAAGCTTTTCGTCAAGCCACACTCAACCATGTGGCTTATTGGCAAGATCTGTTTAAACGCTGTGGCATAAAGGTGGGTCAATAGCCTGGGGTTCGTACACGTAAGAAACGAGCAAATTTGGGTTTACCATTATGGTTGACCCCGTTATAACGATAGGTAATCGAACTCCCAAGCGCTGGCGGGGCGGCACGCTCTTCATCACTAAACCCAGTGCCAATATAAAACTCAGTACCGTCTGGAATGCGTACTTGCAGCGACCCCATCATACCTTGCCAACGACCTTTACCGGGACGATAACCAATCACCACCGCTTCTGCATCTTGATAGGTTTTCAGCTTTAGTAGAGCAACATGTCTTCCCGAACGATATGGCTGATCAATCGCGTGTAGCATGACGCCTTCTGCCCCCTCATCACTTAATGTGTGTAGATAGCGTGTTAATGTCGATTCATTCGTTATCACTTTCTGTGACACCACTTGAATATGTTGCGAAGCTAAAGACTCAACCCACTCGTTCAGCACTTTGTAACGCGCTGGATAAAAGCCTTTCTCATTAGGCATATCAAATACCATCCAGCGAATTTTTCGCCACTGCGCTGAATCTGCTTTTGTATCCAATACTGTTTGTTGTACCACATTAAATTGCCCACGCCCGGCCCATAACTCACCTTCAATCATGGTATTAGGTAGTTTTGCAATAAACCACTGCGGTGCATGGATTGGTTTACCGCTTTTCGTCACTAACGCTTTACCTGTCCAAATTGCCCGTATGCCGTCGTACTTTTCACTCACCCAGTACTGAGAAAGGTTCACTCCCGAATGATATTCTTTCGCCAAGGTCACGTCTGGCGTACTTGACGCCACGCTAACATAAGAAACCGTACTGATGACACTACCAGTAACCACAAGCGCAACCGGTGACAGTAGCAAAGGCTGTGTTGAATAATTCATGAGAGGTCCCCTTTAATCGACATCTCCCATTAGTAAAAGATAAGCTTTAGGCGTGACCAGCTACAGAGACCTGAATTTAGAGGAATTTCATCGATGCAGTTGCAACCCCCACACTTTGCCATGAAGTTTGCGAGTGACATCAAGGAAAGTAAAAGTAACGGGGACACACGCTTTAAAAAAGATTAATGGGGACACTCACCTCAATACAATGAATTGTTCCACTTCAAGCCGTTCAACAGCACTTAATTTTTCTTTGAAGTGTCTCCAGTAATTATGGGATCACTCTTTTGCTAGGTTGCGTAAATCGTCACGCTAAGGCTTTCTATTTTCTCGGATCAGTAATTCATGACTACCGCTCGTTCACAGCTGATTTGTCCTGACATCACGCCGTATTATCACTGCGTTTCTCGTTGTGTTCGTCGCTCGTATTTGTGTGGTGTTGATAGTCTTACCGGAAAATCTTACGAGCATCGCCGAGATTGGATTGAGCAGCGCATTCTTAGCCTTGCCAATGTGTATCTGATTCAAATCTGTTCTTATGCAGTGATGAGTAATCACTACCATCTCGTTGTTCGTATTGATAAAGAGAGCGCTCTTGCTTTAACGGATTTGGAAGTGGTTGAACGCTGGCACGCAGAACATCACCTACCACCGCTTATTCAACGTTGGTTAGAGGGAAATATTCAATCTGAGTCAGAAAAGGACGCGTGTAATCAATTTATTAACGAGTGGCGAGAACGACTTTATTCCCTAAGCTGGTTTATGAGAGAGCTTAATTACGACATTGCCGTTCAGGCCAATAAGGAGGACCAATGTACAGGTCGCTTTTGGGAAGGACGATTTAAATCTCAAGCACTACTCGATGAAAAAGCTTTGCTAGCAGCGATGGCGTATGTCGATTTAAATCCTATTAGAGCCAAGATGGCCGACACGCCTGAACAATCCGACTTTACCTCAATAAAAGCGAGACTAACGAGTTTAGAGAAAGGAGAAACCACCACACCATCGCTCGCTAATTTCATGGGCTACGAGCACCAAGATAAATCGCAAGGTATTCCTTTTCAGCTCAGTGACTACTTTGAGCTAGTAGATTGGCTTGGCCGACAGATAAGGCCAGACAAGCCCGGCTATATCGATGATTCACAACCGAATATACTCGCAAGACTCACACTGAACCAATCTGACTGTTTAGCGCTTTGCACAGAACTAGAGAAAAAGCCTCGCGTTTGGATAGGGACCACCGAACGTTTACAGCACGCCAAAATTGCTCTGAATAAGAAACGAATGGTCGCTCTGCATATTACTTAAATTGTGAATCAGTATTGTTTTACTCTCCGAACATAAATCCTTCCAGAAAACAAATTTAATCCACTGCTTAATTATAAATATCTAGCAATTGACTGGTCATGGCAAATTCAACCGCCCCAATACCAACAAGTTATATACTGTTGCTATTTTCTTTACTTTTATGGTAAAGGTGTGTGTCCTGCTAAGATCTAAAGATCTTCCAAGATCATTGATATCGAGAGCGTGTGTCCCTATAAGAAAAATATCGCAAGAGTGAGTGTCCCGCTAGGAGTAAACCGCTAACGTTTTATTTTCTGGGGTTTTTGGGCAGTTACCACACCAATTTTTGTCATCACAGCGATGGGCTTGGCAGCACGTTTGGCGGATCATCACCAAGTGGTCTTGGGTTTGATCCCAACGGTAACTGTGCAGATGGTCATGGGATAAGTTAAAAGCATTAAGCCACAATTTGGCTTCAGCCATCACTTGTTCATCACTCATTTCGGGGAAGAGTAATCTCTGACGAGCAACATTTTCTAATACCCCATCAGCAATAAGATGGTTGGTAAAACCGGGGCGAATCCGAGTCCACTCTCCCATTTGTTCTCGATAGGCAGTAAACAGCTGCTGTAACTTTATCGCGACCTTTTCGATAAGCTCAGCGTGTTCACCTGTTTCCCACCGACCGCCAGGAAAGCTGAACCCAGTAGTGAACATCGGCAATTTATATTGAGCAATGCGCTCCATCGGAGGAATCGCTTGCATTTGATAAACACTAATAAATCCCAGAAAAATCGGCTGCCAGCAGAGTAACTCCCACGTCCGAGTTAACCAATACACATTACCTGCTTCTGGATAATTTTTGGCAAGTGCTTGATACAATTCCTGACTGAACATCGCTTCATTATGACCCAACGCGATACCATCGGAGCGCACTGACGCGACTTCTCCTGCTAAATAAGGTGTTACCTCTTTGGCTAAACGAAACAAGGTGTCAAAGCGAGGGTCAATCAGGTTGAACTGGGTAAATTGCATAGTGATAACTCAAAAAAGGCAGCAATGCTGCCTTTCATTAAACAAAAATAAAGGTTAAGACGTGCGTTGCTTCTTAATCTTCTTCAACTGCGTTAGGTATTTAATCCAACCTTTCGCTTCATCAGAAGGTTCAATCGTATTCGCTGTACGGGCCATCTCTAACGCATGGTCAAGACGATTTAGCTTATACAAAGCTCGAGTACGAGCCAATGCAACTTCGGCTTTACGGTTTGGATCTGTTACTTTGTCCAATTCAGACAACGCATCGCTGTATTGTCCTTGCTGGTTTAATAACAACGCGACGTTCCAATGATACTTACCATTAAAACGTGCAGCCAACTGCCAAGTGTCTATCGCTTTATCCCACTCTTTCGCACGTTGCCAGTAAGTTGCCTGTTCACTCAGTAAATCAACCTTCTTATCCATGCCTTTGATTTCACCTAGCACTTGGGCAGCTCGTTCTGGAACCCCATTACGTGCATAAAGCTGAGCCAACAAACGTAAATCTTCACGCTCCAAGGAAATGCCTTGTAACTTAGCCAACGCTAGAGATGCTAGGGCATCCTTCATCTTCTTCTCGCGCATTTCTAAGCTTACTAGTTGCATCCACCAGTTTTTCTTATCTGGCTCAATCACTAAAAGGCGTTTTAAAGTAGGAATCGCCGCAGCCCACTGTTCCAGTTGCAGTTGTGCACCCAGTTTAATCGATAGAGGGTTGGTTTTGTCTGGTAATCCGTAGGCTTCGTATTTTTTCATCGCCTTAAGCACGGGTTGCCATTCACCCAATTGATAATGGGTTTGACCAATTCGCAACCAGATATCATCCCCTTTTTGATCTTTAGGCAGACTCTTGGTTAACTCATAATAATGTGGCAGGGCCAATTTATACTCTTTGTTCATCAGCAGTAAGTCTGCCAACATACGTCGAGTTGACCACGCTTGATCGTCGACCAACTGCCCACTATTCACCGCTTGAGTTAACGCAGCAAGCGCAGGTTTCATCTGACCATTTTGCCAATAGAAAACCCCTAACATACGATCAAAATAGGCATGGTCGTATTCACGTTCAGGCATGTTATCTTTTAAAAGAGATATGGCTTCGCTGTACTTACCATCTTGTGCAAGTTGGTTTGCTTTTATCGCTTTATTAACCGCATACTGACTTAGTTCAGCACCGAAGACATAAGACGTTGAACTTAAGAGCAGTAGACAAGTAATCCATTTTTTCATCATTTGGCTAACTTAAACTCCAATTTAACTGTTTGACCCGGCTGAGTGACAGCTTTACCGTCAGCCACCTTAGGCTGGTATTTCCAGCTCTTTAGTGCTCTTCTTGCTTCTCTTTCGAACATATGACGGGGGTTCGCCTCGACCACTTGAATATCGGTTGGGCGCCCAGTCTCATCGATGGTAAAACTCATAACCACATACCCCTCAATATTGCGCTTTAAGGCACGCATCGGATATTGAGGTTCAACTCGGTAAAGAGGCATCGCTTGCTGGTTTACCCCAAAATCACCGAATTTAGGCGCACTAATCGCTAACCCATTAATCGCGGTATCCAACCCTAAAGAAGGAACTTTTGCTGGGGAAACATTACTGCTCGCGGCAGTCGTCATAGGACGACGATTGGTCGATGACTGATCTGGTGGAGTTGGCGCTTGTGGTTGTGGTGGGACAGCACGTTGACGGCGCTGAACAGCTTGCTCTTGTTCCAGCATCACCATGTTAAAACGCACAGGATCCGATTTTTTGGGGGCGCGCTGCACCCCGTTATCAACCATCAATGCCATACATGCAAATAGCCCAAAAGCGATAATAGCAGCAAGCGGAGTGGCTAAGAGTAATCGGCGCATTAGCGTTTCTCCGCCGCCAAAGCAATATTAGCGATTCCCGCACCTTTTGCTGCATCCATTACTTTTACGACAGTGCCGTTATAGGCATGTTCATCCGCTTGAATAACCAAAGAGGCTTTAGGCTGTTCCATGCGCAAATGCTCCAAACGAGCTTGTACCCGCTCTACATCTACTTGTTGTTTGTCGATATAGATATCGTTAGCAGAAGTAATCGCGACAAAAATACCCGCGTTTTTCTGACTGACCACATGCGATGCCGTAGGTCGATTGACTTCAACACCAGACTCTTTGACAAAAGAGCTAGTTACAATAAAGAAGATCAACATGATAAACACAATATCCAACATGGAAGTAAGGTCGATTTGTGCTTCTTCCGGTTGTGACTGTCGTCGGCCCAGTCTCATCGCTGACTCCTTAACGCTTTTTCTAATTTCAATTCAGAAAGTTGGCATTTTTTTGCTAAACGAGCATGCGCAAACATGCCTGCTAATGCGGCAACCATGCCCGCCATTGTCGGCAAAGTCGCAAGCGAAATGCCAGAGGCCATCAATTTAGGGTTGCTACTACCCAGTGTCGCCATGACATCAAACACAGAGATCATCCCTGTTACCGTGCCCAATAAACCTAACATTGGGCAGATAGCCACTAACACCTTAATAATATTTAAGTTTTGCATTAAGCCATCATGAGCTTGGCCAAGCCAGCCCTGACGAATCGCTTGTGCATACCAAGTGTGATGCTCTGTACGTTGTTGCCACTGTTCAATCCAAGCTTGACGTTGTTTAGGAAACGCCACCGCCAGATAGATAACTCGTTCAATCACTAACAACCAGTAAATCGCAACCACAGCAGCAAGCCACCACAGCACCACTCCGCCCTGAGACATGAACTCAGAGAGCGGTGCCATCGCGTTTCTCAATGCAAATAACCAGTCTGCATGATTCATTGCTAATCCTTACGCAGCTTGTTTCGCGTTACTTTCTTGTTCAGCTTGCTCAGCGACTAAACTAATACCCTGTTTTTCAAGGATATTACGAATACTTTCTGCTTGTGAGCTTAAGATGTTGTGACTTAGCAGTAGCGGCATTGCAGCCACTAGGCCAAGAACCGTTGTCACCAACGCCATAGAGATACCACCAGCCATAACTTTTGGATCACCATTACCAAATTGAGTAATCACTTGGAACGTTTCGATCATACCGGTTACGGTACCAAGCAGGCCCAACATTGGCGCAAGTGCTGCTAGAAGTTTTAACATGGATAAACCACGTTCTAACTGAGTTTGTTCATCAACAACCGCTTCCAAAAGACGCAGTTCCAGCGCTTCTACTGTCAGTTTTTTCTCTTTGCTGTACACAGACAGAACACGCCCTAATGGGTTGTTGGTTGGTTGACTTGGATTTTTAAGCTGAGCTTTAATCTGTTTGCGTGCAAGAGTCAGCGTCACACCACGATAACCTGCGATGATCAAACCGATGACTAAAAGCGCAATAATCATATTACCAACCGCACCGCCAGCTTCTAGGCGATCCATCATGGTGGGTTCAAGCGCAAGTTGCTTAGTGAGTGTGCCATGCGAAGGGTCAAGTACGATATTTTTAACGTCACCCTGTAACACATCATTCAATGACGTTAGCGTCGGTCCATCTTCTGGTTGACGGTCATAAGCAACTGCGTCTTTACGAGCATTGTTCCACTGCACGTAACCTTGCTCAGTCACTAAACCGAACGTACCTAAACGAACCGCTTTTTCTTGAACGGTTTTCCCGTCGCCATTGATGTAAGAAATCGTGATTGGCGCAATTTCACCGCTCGCCTGAACTTGCTCTTCCATGCTATGCCACAAACCGATCAATTGCTTCATTGATGGCAATGACTTAGCTGCAACAATATCATCAATCACACTGGCTAATTGTTGGCGATCGGCTCCAGTGACAGAGCTACTCATATCACTTTGCAGTTCTTTGGCATTTTGACGAACCACGCCGAAGATCTCACCTAGCGAGCCACTTTCGAGACGCAGTTTTTCTTCAAGACGGGCCAATTGGTCTTCATTTTTACTGAACTGAGCTGATAATTGATCGGCCTGCTTCTGAAGGGAGTTACGCAGTGCAACGAGCTCTGCTTTTTTCTTTTTCAGCTCCGCTTCTTGCGCTTTAAAATTGGCTTCGCGTGTTGCGTTATGTGCACGTTCTTGCTTATTTTCAACTTGAGCCTTCGTGGTCAAATCTTGTGCTGCCCAACTTGCTGTTGACGAGGCAGATAAAGCAACAGTGACCGCAATGGCTTTGGCTAACTGTTTCAATTTCATCTTATTTTGCCTCCGCTTTAGTAAGTGATACAGGAAGAGTTAGGAACGTTGGCGCAATTTGTTGTTCCGCGAGTTTAAAGGCTTTATCAATATCTTCCTTATCACTGCTATCAAGCGCTTGCCATTGACGTTGGTTAGCATTCCAAGTCCAGTAACGCGTTTGGCTCAAGTTACGAGCCACCAGCGATACACGACCTAAATAGAGCACTTCTGCTTCCATTTGTTGTGCATCACCCAATGAGATGCGACCTTCATAAGTGCCAAGCTTGGTGCCATAGTCGATTTCGATTTGATAAGCTTCAAGGATGCGGCGGTATTTTTCAGCATCAGAGACATCAGCTCGTGGCATCAAAGCTTTTAATTTTGCAACTCGCGCTAGGCGCCCTTCTTCTTTAATCGGACGATCTTGACTCACGATCTTTTGTAGGCCATCAAGCATGTCATACATTAAAGGGACAATACCTTGACGAGTATTTTTGATTTCCGCAATTTGGTCATTCAAGCTTGCCATTTCATTATGCTGGCTCTTAACAAGACCTTGAAGGTGATCGCGATACACCTTTAAATTCTTAGTTTCTTCAGTAAGCTGTTCGATTTCCGCGCGGAGCTCTAATGCGGCCGTAGCACTTTTATCCACGGTTTTCTGGCTGACAGCCGACGCTGTATTGGTTCGATTTTCAATCGCCTTGGCGTCCTCTAGGGAATTGGCAAATACCGGCATCGTGACTGCCAGAGAAATCAGGACTAGGCTAGGTTTCATCATTTTCATCATCTGTTATCAATTACCGCATGAAGGTTCGGACATGTTATTGATAAACACTCTCATTATCAACTGAATTTCGGATTCTATCCTCTTTTGTTACCAAGCTCAACGACCGAACGCATTTTCACGTTCAACTGTTGTTAAACAAAGCTAACGCGTTAATAATGAGTAAAAAAAGGAGGATTAATATGAGGATAATTAAACAAGTTAGCGCTCTTATATTGACGCTAATTATGTTAGTGGGTTGTACAGGTAAACCGGACAATATCGAACCGGTTAATAATTTTGATTTAAGTCGCTACCTTGGAACTTGGTATGAGATTGCTCGCCTAGACCACAGTTTTGAACGCGGTCTTTCGAATATTCAAGCGACCTATCGTCTTAAAAGCGATGGCACCGTTAGCGTCGTTAATCGTGGATGGAATCCTAAAGAAAAACAGTGGTCGCAAGCGGTCGGCACAGCCAAGTTTGTTACTCGCAGTGACGTGGGCCATTTAAAAGTGTCGTTCTTCGGACCATTTTATGGCAGTTACGTCGTGTTTTATTTAGATCCAGACTACTCTATGGCACTCGTTACGAGCTATAACCAAGACTATTTTTGGCTACTGTCTCGCTCTCCAACATTAACGCCTTTACAGAAAAAAACGGCTCTAGCACAAGCACAGAAAGCAGGCTTCGATATCACTAAGTTCATCTACCCAAATCAAACACCGGTCGCTGTTCAATGAGCATTTAATCCCTTTCTCAAACTAAAGACTCTATTTTTATTTGGTTAACATAATGTAGAAATAGAAAAAGGCGAATGATCAAGTCATTCGCCTTTATCATCTATAACTCTGCTTTATGTCACGGTGTTACTGGTGAAATGAATCAAAGTTAAATATTGAGACCCGTAGCCTTCGCAACCATCATCATGTGTTCGCGCAGCTCACCTGCAATTTGCTGCATCACTTCGCGCTCTTCATCGCTAAACGGGTGTGTAAGGATTTTTTCAACACCACTCTTCCCTACCACCACAGGTAGGCTCATCACCACGTCCGTTAACCCATATTCTCCTTGCAGCAGAGTACCTACCGGCAATACAGAACGTTCATTAATAACGATTGATTGAATAATTCGAAACACACTGGCGGCGATGCCATGAGTGGTATTGTTTTTACGACGGAAAATTTCAAAACCAGCTTGTTTTACAGACTCTAACAGCTCATCTGCGTCGATGCGCGGTACATCATTGGCATCGCAATAATAGTCGGCAGGTTGGCCTGCAATGCTAATTAAACTTTTCGGCGTAAAACAATGGCTACCATGTTCACCTAGCACGTAGCCAAACACGTTCTTCGGATCGAGATTGACACGCTCAGCGACTATCGTCATTAACCGAGCAGTGTCCACCACACATCCAGCAGAAATTACCTTATCAGCACTGTAACCGGTATTCGCAATGATACTGTGTGTCACGATATCACATGGGTTGGTCACAATAATTAAAATGGCATTGGGAGCCACGCGTTCAACTTTTCCAGCGATATCGACACCAATGCGACTATTGATCTCCGCCAGATCCATACGTGTTTGGCCTTGCTTGATTTGAGCACCAGCAGTAATCACAACAATATCCGCTCCCAGCATATCCATATAATTATCGCTAGGAATGATACGCGTATTTTTACTAAAGGTGAGCGCAGCGGTGTGGCGAAAATCAAACACTTCGCCTTCAGCTCGCATAATGTCTTTATCAAGTAGCACCAATTCACTAACACTGCCCAACGTCAACAAGTAGTTACAAATACCAACACCAACAGCGCCAGCACCAATAATACCTATTTTCATACTTCTTTCCTTGTTTTTGCAGACTCAATAAACCTCTATCCTGAGGTGGTTTGAGCGGTTCTGTGACAATTGTTTTATAACTAATGATAGCGGTTTTCAGCCATTACGATCCAATAATATTTTGCAAAAATAAAATTTACCAGTCAGTTATCCTAAATAAAACAACCAAAACAGTGCAATATGACTACATTACGCACTGATTCAGTGCAATTGATAGAAATAACAAGGATTGATAATAAATCCTTCAATCTTTTGCCATGTTTCTTCCACAGCAACGACACATTCCTCGCGCAACATAACGTCATACGAAACCCAAACACTCTCGTTCGAAACAGAAAAGGAACAATAATGAATAAGCTATGGTTAGCAGGAATCATGTCAGCGGCAATCTCCAGCCCAAGTTACGCTGTTACCAACATCACTTGGTGGCATGCTATGGGGGGGCAATTAGGCGAAACGGTAAATAAAATTGCTACCGACTTCAACGCTTCCCAATCGGAATATAAAGTCACTCCCGTGTTTAAAGGCACTTATACCGAAACACTAACAGCCGGTATCGCAGCCTATCGAGGTGGCGATGCGCCCAATATTCTGCAAGTGTTTGACGCAGGCTCAGCGACTATCATGAGCGCTAAAGGCGTGGCAAAACCAGTACAAGATATTCTTACACAAGCGGGCTACAAGTTTGATTCGAACGAGTATATTGCCGGCGTTCGTCAATTCTATGCTGACAGTACTGGTAAAATGATTGGTATGCCTTTTAACAGCTCAACACCTGTTTTGTATTACAACAAAGACATTTTGGCGAAAGTGAATGGTCAAGCGCCACAAACCTATGAAGAGTTAGAAGCATTGGCGAAAAAACTTAAGGCTAAAGGTTATGCTACCTTCTCTGAATCACTAACGCCTTGGACCATGTTTGAAAACTTCAAATCCCGTCATAACCTACCGTTAGCCGATAAAGAAAATGGTTACGATGGCTTTGCAACCAAACTAATGTTCAACTCTAAAGATATGGTTATGCATATCACCAAGCTGCAAGAGTGGGCGAAAAAAGGCTACTTCAAATACTATGGAACGGATTGGGACGCTAACCAAACCCCTTTTGAAAAGCAAGAAGTGGCCATGTGGGTTGGTTCGTCCGGTTCATTTGGTGGTCTACGCGCACGTGTAAAATTTGATATGGGTACGACTTACCTACCTTATTGGTCTTCTTTAACAAAAGAAGGTGGTTATCACACCTTTATCGGTGGCGGTGCGCTGTTCGCTCTAAATGGTCACTCATCAACCGAAGATAAAGGTGTTGCGGCGTTTTTTCACTACCTTACTCGCCCAGATGTACAAATGTATTGGCATGAAACCACTGGCTATGTTCCGGTGACCACTGCAGCTTATGACAAAACCAAACAATCCGGTTATTACCAATCGAACCCTGATGCAGAAGTGGGTGTAAAACAACTTACATTACCTTCTGGTGATTGGAATAAAGGTTACCGTCTTGGTTTCTACCCACAAATTCGCACCGTTATGGACCGCGAATTTGACAAAATATTTGCCGGCCAAACCAGTGTCAAAACCAGTTTGAATAAAGTGGAAAAAGAGAGCGAACAGCTACTTAATCGCTTTAAACGTACTGTTCAATAGTACAACGAGGCAGCACCTTGGGGTGTTGCCTTTTTCCATTGGTCATTATTAGGTTTATTACACTGTGCAACGTCGACAACAATTCCAACACAGCTTACTTCCGTATGCGCTGCTGTTTCCTCAAATAGCCATCATCGCGATCTTTTTTCTCTATCCTGCAGGTGAAGCTTTGGTGATGTCGTTTCACCTAGAGGATCCTTGGGGGCTCACTTCAAACTTTGTTGGGCTCGAAAACTATCAAATTCTCTTTTCTTCTTCTGATTATCTACAGTCACTCTGGTTTACGCTTATTTTCTCAGTAATCGTCGCGTTTTTATCACTGGGGATTGCACTATTGTTGGCCGTGAAAGCGAACCAGATATTACATGGTCAGAGCATCTACCGTACCACCTTAACGTGGGTATATGCCGTTGCGCCTGCAGTTGCCGGTCTTATGGGCGGTTTTATGTTTGATCCTAGCATTGGTATTTTAACTCAGGCTCTGCAGTCTCTAGGATGGGATTTTTCAGCCCAAACTAAACCCAACGACGCTATGTTCGCGTTAGTCTTAGTCTCGGTATGGAAGCAAGTTCCAGTAAATTTTGTCTATTTTCTCGCGGGCTTACAGTCCATTTCGTTAGCGGTTCGCGAGGCAGCCATGCTCGATTGTGCCAGTGATATCCGTCGATTTTGGACAATCACCTTTCCTCTGCTCGCACCCACTGGATTTTTTCTGCTGGTTATTAATCTCACTTATGCCTTTTTTGAAACCTTCGGTGTCATCGACACCATGACCGGTGGCGGCCCAGGTGGCAGTACAACTTCGCTGGTTTATAAAGTTTACCAAGACGGTTTCATTGGCGCCGATTTAGGCGGAAGCGCTGCGCAATCGGTGGTACTGCTCATCTTAGTGTTATTACTCACCGCAATACAGTTTCGCGTGGTTGAAAAGCGCATTCATTATTAGGAGGATGCATGAAAAGGATTCAATGGTTCGACCATATTATTTTAATACTCGGGGTGCTGTTTATGCTTGCCCCCGTTTGGCTCATTTTTGCCAGCTCAACTCACGAGCCTAACTCGATCATCAGTAATGGTCTGCAATGGGATATCGGTAAACAAGGGTTCGACGCTTATAAAGTCGCTTGGTCACAAGGATTAGGTTTTGCAGGAGATGTCACAGCGCAAACCATGATCATTAACTCACTGATTATGGGGTTAGGTTTTGCCATCGGTAAAATCATTATTTCGATGATCGCTGCTTACGCACTGGTCTACTTTCGTTTGCCTTATGCTACTGCGTGGTTTTGGCTCATTTTCGTTACCTTACTACTTCCTCTTGAAGTTCGGATTATCCCTTCGTACGAAGTGGTGACAAAGCTGGGCATGCTCAATCACTATTCCGGCTTGATTCTGCCTTTGATTGCATCAGCCACTGCCACATTTTTCTTTCGCCAGTTCTACCAAACTCTTCCCGATGAACTGTATGAAGCGGCACAACTTGACAATGCAGGACCCATTCGCTTTTTCATTGATATGGTGCTCCCCCTATCGCGCACAATGATGGCCGCCATTTTTATCATTATGTTCGTTGTTGGCTGGAACCAATATTTATGGCCAATGATGATCACCACTGATGAACATTACTACACCATCATTATGGGCATTAAACAGATACTCAATAACATCAGCGAAGCCAAGATGCCTCGTTACGATTATGCCTTTGCCATGATCATCTTCGCCATGTTGCCACCGGTACTGATTGTGGCCATTTTCCAACGCTATTTTGTAAAAGGACTCGTCGAAAGTGAAAAATAATACTGCACTTGAGTTAAATGCTTCTCCAGATTCATTGGTTAACACCATGCTCAAATTACAAGATATTGTTAAAACCTACGAGAATGGTCACCGTGCCGTACGTGGTATCAATCTTGATATTCAACATGGCGAGTTCATTGTGTTAGTTGGCCCATCAGGGTGTGGTAAGTCATCACTGTTACGCTCGATTGCAGGCTTAGAGGCCATTAATTCCGGTGCGATTTACCTTAACGGACGCCGAGTTGACCAAATTAAACCGGCTCAGCGTGACATAGCGATGGTATTTCAAAATTACGCGCTCTATCCGCATATGACGGTGTACCAAAACTTGGCTTATGGGTTAAAAAACCGCGGTGTGGATAAAGGTACGATTGAACAAAAAATTCGAAGCGTTGCGACAACATTAAAAATCGAAGACTATCTCGACCGTAAACCATCTAAATTGTCGGGAGGTCAACGTCAGCGCGTGGCAATGGGACGGGCAATTGTGCGCGATCCTCAACTGTTTTTATTTGATGAGCCACTCTCAAACCTTGATGCGGCACTGCGTTCGCACATGCGGTTAGAGATCAAAAAGCTGCAGCGAGAATTGAACGTGACCAGTGTTTACGTTACTCACGACCAAGTCGAAGCGATGACGCTAGCCGACCGTATTGTGGTGCTTAAAGAAGGCAGTATTGAACAAATCGGCACTCCGAAAGAGATCTATCACCAACCAGCTTCTACATTTGTCGCCAGCTTTATTGGCAGCCCTGCCATGAATTTCCTTCCCGCTCTTGGGCAAAATAATTCACTGCTAGTGGCTGGTCAAACATTGACGCTTTCTTCCCCTATTCATTCGACAACATGCACCTTAGGGATTCGTCCTGAACAGGCGCAACTTCATTGTGATGGTCCTTCATTAAAATTGCGCTTTAAAATCGGGGTAATTGAACCATTAGGACCGAATCAATTAGTTCATGGCTCCATAGTTGATGAACAACAGAAAGCGCAGCCGTTTATTGCAATGACATCAGAAATGACTCTACCTGTAAATGGTGAAATAGATCTGTTTATTCCTTTAGAACAACTACACCTATTTGATCAAATGGGCAAACGTATTGGTAGCGAGTTCAAGATGCAGTAACGAGAGATGTTATAACGAAAAGCAATCTTCCACCCTCTAAGCAGTAATAAGGGATCAGAGTGAGCCTATCAACACGACAGAAACAAATTTTACAGCAATTACAACAATCACAAGGTGTACTCACCAGTGGTCACTTAGCACAGCATCTTGCGGTATCTGTGCAAACTATCCGCAAAGATATGAATGACTTAAATGAGTTGGGATTGGTCAAACGAGTACATGGCGGAATCTGTTTACCGACACAAAATGACAATTTATCGTTTTCTAACCGAGACTTGCAGCACAGTGCGCAAAAACAAGCGATCGCTCAACGAGTCGTCGATTGTTTACCTGAACAAACCAGCATTTTCTTGGGTATTGGAACCACCCCAAAATATGTAGCGCAGGCCCTACTCGATCACTCGGGCCTTACGGTGGTTACCAATAATATTAATGCGGCATTGGTACTCAGTCATAACCCCAATATCGCTCTTCATTTGGCTGGTGGCGCAGTGCGTCATTCTGATCAAGATACCGTGGGAGAAGTCACAACTGATTTCTATCGACAATTTAACATCAAGATCGGTGTGTTTGGTGTGGGTGGATTAAACGAGCGAGGAGAATTGCTCGATTTTACCCCCGAAGAGGCCGCGCTCAGTCGTACTATCATCAGTCAAAGTGAACAGTGCTGGCTTGTGGCCGATCACACAAAATATGGTCGCTATGCTCCTGTAGTTAGCGCTACACTAAATGACATCGATTGCCTGTTTATTGATAAACCTAGCATCGCTTTACAACAACTTTGCCAAAGCCATCGTGTAGAACTTATCAGTACAACTGAGCGTTCTTACGAGTAAAAGGAATAAACCATGTCACTTGTTATTGTTGGTCACCGGGGCGTGGCTGCCCATTTTCCAGAGAATACCCGTGTTAGTGTTCAAGCCGCCATTGATTTAGGCTTGAATTGGGTTGAAGTGGATGTTCAGCCAACGAAAGATAATATTCTAGTCGTTTGCCACGATCACACCATTGATCGCTGCAGTAACGGCCAAGGACGTATCGATGAAATGACTCTCGACGAATTGCGCAGTAAAGATTTTGGCTCTTGGTTCGATGCCAAGTTTGCCAATGAACTCATTATGACGCTGGCGGAATTACTGTCATTGGCAACCAAACACGCACTAGGCCTCAACATAGAGGTGAAAGTCGATCGCCATGACGTTGCGGCAGTGGCATCCCAACTCAAAGAGCAACTCGACCAATGCCAGTTACCTAAAGATAAAATCATGTTATCGAGTTTCAGTCATGACATTATTCGCCAACTGTATGCTCACTGTCCTGGGTACAAGCTCGGGGTACTGACTGAACGTTTAACCCAAAGTGACCGCCGTGTACTTAAAGAAGTTAAAGCATTTAGCTGTAACGTAAACTACAAATGGTTGACCCAGCGGCATATTGCCGATCTCCATCGCGAAGGCTATCAAGTGTGGTGTTACACAGTGAACAAACCTGAGAAATTCTCTCTGTTGAATCAAGTGGATGGTATTTTCAGTGATGACCCAGGCCGTTTTTTTAAATAAGTTGGGTTGCAATTAGTGACATAAAAAACGCCGGAGAGCATCCTCTCTGGCGTTTTTTCTAACGTACACATCCATCTAATGTATACAGGTGCTGTTACCCTAGGAAGTCAGCTTATTTTAGATTTTCAGGGAAGTTTGCTGGTAACTCACTTGCAGGGCAATTAATCACTTCTTCGTTGTTAATGCCTGCATCACGAACGAAAGTGATGGTCGCAAATTCATCAATCACTTCTGTTGGGTAAGCAGGGCCTTCCGCGCGGTACGCTTCCATTTGTGCAATGTGCTCGTTTTGGAAACAAACTGTTTTTTTAGGATCGTTAATTACCCAACGAGGGAAGAAGATAGTCCCGTGGAACACTTTATCTGCTAGGTTTGCAATCAAGCTAACATCTGTACCAGTTGGTTCAGTCCATGACACTTTATAAACATCTTTTGCTACGCGAACAAGATAGACGTGTTGGTCTTTAACCCAACGACCACCAACGATACCACTGTGAATTCGATAATCTGCTGTGTTGTCGTTTTTAAAGTAAAACTCATAATTCCAGCCATTGTCGTAAGTATAAACAAGGTGTTTACCAACAATACCGCTTAAATCATTTACGTCGAACATATTAAATCCCTCACTATTTCGTTTCGTTTTTGTGTTGGAGGTCACTATACCTCAGATAATTAGAAGTAAAATTCACAATATCTGATTGATAACATCGAAAAGTTTAATATGTTAAAAACAACACTTGAGCAATGGCAGGTACTAAGAGCAGTGGTCGAGCAAGGCAGTATTGCCAAGGCAGCAGAGCAAACATTTAAGAGTCAACCAGCAATTAGTTACCAATTAACTCAATTACAACAACGACTTGGTGTAGAAATTCTCAACTTACAAGGACGAAAGCTGGTGTTAACTGAACAGGGACGAATTCTGCTCGAACAGGCGGCATTTATTTTGGATCAGTGGCGAGATTTAGAAGCTCGCGCCGAGGCACTAACTCAAGGCGAACGAGCCGTTATTAGCGTAGTGGTTGATAGTCTATTTCCCAAAACACAATTATTTAGCGGGTTAAAACGCTTTAATCAACAATACCCTAACACCCATGTGCACGTGAAAGAAACGGTCCGCGATGAAGGCATCATGTTATTTAAACAAGAGCAAGATGATGTGTATATCATCAGTGCGCCAGAGAGTCTAAATACAGAAAAACGGGCAGTATTAAACGTCAGTGTGATTCCCGTTGCTCACTGTGACCACCCTATTTTTGATTTACCCGCCGAGTTACGCACAGCAAAACTGAAATGCGTACCTATGATTCAAGTGGTTGATAAACATCACCAACAACACGCTGCCGATTCTAATCAACGTTATCAAGATTCATGGTTTTTTACTTCTCTCAACTCTGCTATTGATGCCATTTTGAATCAGTTAGGTTATGGCTGGATCCCTGTCAGTGAAATTGAAGAGCATCTCGCACAAGGGGTTCTCAAGCCTATTTTCGAAGATGGGCAACAGCAGCGTAACTCGACTTTATACCTTATAAAAAATCAGAACGCCCGCCATGATAACGTGATACACGCTCTGGAAGACGCTCTGACAGTGGGTTTGCTTAATGACTAATCAAGTGACACTAAGCTTTAAATGACATCCCTAAATTCGCTAGTTGATCGGCTTTGAGTTGTACGTCGTTAGCCAATTCAAACACGCCATTAGCGTCATTTAAGTTGCGACCTGATGCATCCTTAATTGTGGTTAAGTTTTCATTAATTTCTTTAGCCACAACACTTTGCTGTTCAGCCGCAGTGGAGATTTGCGTTGCGGCATCGTCAATAATTCGTACCGCTTCTGTCAAATCCGACACACTTGCTTTGGTGTTACTGGTATCTTCAACACAGCTTTGCGCAGCCTTCTCCCCAGCTTGCATCGTACTCTTTAACGTAGAGAGGGTTGCTACCACATCTTTCATGGAAGATTGAATACCCTCAGTCGCTTTATGCGTTCTTTGGCTCAGAGCACGAACTTCATCGGCAACCACAGCGAACCCACGCCCTTGCTCTCCCGCCCTAGCCGCTTCAATGGCTGCGTTAAGCGCCAGCAAGTTAGTTTGTTCCGCCACCCCTTGAATTTCATTCATCACCGAATCAATTTGTTCTATTTTTTCCGCTAACAGGTCGGTTGCCGCAGCGGAATTATTCACCTCGTCCGACAAATCCATTACCTTAGTTTCGGTCGATTGAATGTTTTGCATCGCCTTTTGGCACAACTGCGAAGCATTTCTAACTTGATCGGAGGTCTGCGAACTGTTGCGAGCCACTTCATGAATCGTCGCCACCATCTCTTCTACAGCAGTAGAGATTTTTTCTAGCTCCTCCGTTTGCACTTCAATGTTATTTTGACTGCTTTTTGATAACTGCTGCATTTGTTTCACTTTAGTGAGCAAATCGCGACCACTGTCGAGGGTACGTCCAACAATGGTTTTTACCTTGCCTTTCTGCATTCGAATGTGAAACTCAGCGTTATTTTTGGGATGGTCGCAATAGATATAACGGGAAATACTGTCATAAATCCCTGATAATTCTTCGTTATACCGAGAATTCGTGACAACGTCACTATAAAACAACATGCAATAAACAAGAGGTAACAACACCGATAAATAAGGACTGATAAAGATGGTTCCAACGATCACAATAAGGCTGGCAACGAAACTTAAAGTGAGCTTTGTCGATGCTTTAAAATCGAATAGAGGCAGCGCCCTACGACCATTTAACATTTTGTCATAGGCGATTTCTGCACGCTTGCGAATCTCAGGAGTTAAGTTACGACGTACCGATTGGTAACCGACCAGTTCACCATGCTCATAAATCGGTGTAACAAAGGCGTCAACCCAGTAGTAACGTCCATCTTTACATCGGTTTTTCACAGCGCCACGCCAGTTTTGCTCTTCCTTTAAATGATCCCACAAATCTTGGAACGCTTCTTTTGGCATGGAAGGATGCCGCACGATGTTGTGGTTTTTATGCAGCAGCTCTTCAAGAGTAAACCCAGCCACTTTACAAAACTCTTCATTGGCATAAGTAATATGGCCTCGAATGTCAGTGGTCGATACCAATTCCATGTCTTGAGGAAACGAAACTTCCTCATCGATGATATTTTGATTAGTGTTATCCATACGCTCTTTACACCCCTCTTAGGATATAAATAAGTGTAATCAAAGATATGCACTTTGCTGATGAAACAGAGGAAATTTAGAAGCTAAGTATTAAGGAGTAGAAAAAGGTGTGTGTGACATCAAATTTTTTATGAGCATGATGTAGAGTTTTTCGCAATATAAATTCAGCCAACTTATCGTTTTTCTGTATTTCAGAAGAGAAACTAATTTATACCCCCAAAACAGCACATCAGCGGAAGAAAAGAAACTAGGTGTATCAGGTGTCACACACGTTTTCCCCTTTCGCCTTATGCTATTTTGGTCCATTCACCACAATTATTTGTTCTCACTTTTCCAACGCTTCCATGACCACAACACGATGGCACAAAAACAGATCGCCGCAAAAAACGTGACTTCATAATGCTTGATATTGTGCAGGAATAGTTCAACAGTATGACCAAACAAATACCCTAATACACCCACTGCAATCGCCCAAATGAGAGCGCCGATAATATTAAGCACAATAAATCGTTGCGGAGGCACATTACTTGCTCCAATGAGAAACGGAGTGACTGTTCGAATACCGTACAAAAAACGGAACCCTAGAATCAATAAGACTTGATGCTTATTTAGAAGGTGGAACACGCGAGCGGATTTTGCTTTCCATTTAGGGCGCTTGTCGATAGCACTTTTACCCTTGCTCCGACCGATAAAATAGTAAAGTTGATCACCAAACAGGGTACCACCAAACGCACTGGCAATAACCCAAAACAGATCTAGATAACCACGATGGGCAGCAAAGCCGCCTAACACCAAAATGGTTTCCCCTTCAAAAAAGGTCCCGATGGCGACGGCTAAATATCCGTATTCCGCCACTAACTGCTGCAGAGACATGTTAATACTCGATTGAAAGGCACATACGCCTGAAGAAACAATTTGAGTATACTGCCACCGAACGCGTTTCAGGTCATGACTTACTGCCCGTTTTTTACGAAATATTCATAAATCACGACGCATCTGGTTGATTTTCCGGCAATGCACGAACAAAGGCTGGATGTAAGCGAAGTTTTTCTGTGATCCGTTGAATAATTGGATAACGCTCCATATCCACATCAAAACGCTCTGCATTATACACTTGCGGCACCAAACAAACATCCAACATAGTGACACTGTCACCAAAAGCATAATGACCAGAGCATGCCACCAACCGATTTTCTAGCGCCTCAAACCCTGCATGTATCCAGTGATGATACCATGCCCCTTTTTGCTCTTGGGTTGCCCCTATCGGATTAGTTAAATAACGCAATACGCGTAAATTGTTCAGCGGATGGATATCACTAATAATGTCTTGTGCCATAGCGATTACCTGATAACGGTCATCTCCCTTTGGCAATAAAGATGGCTGCGGAAAATGTTCATCGAGATACAACATAATCGCCAAACTTTGATTGAGCACTACGTCGCCATGAACCAACACAGGAACCAAACCATTAGGGTTGAGTAAATGAAAGTGGATGGGATGGCCCTGTTCGGTCAACAAGTTCACCGCTTTTTGTTCATACTCGATCTGCTTTAGGTTGAGCGCAATGCGCACACGGTAAGCCGCGGAAGAACGCCAATAACTGTATAATTCGAACTTATTCATAGCGTTACTCCACGACTCGTTGGTTTATAGCTCCAAAAATGGATAGCCCTTTAGAATCGAGCATTTCAAGACGAATGTTATCTCCTGGCTGTAAAAAGTGTGTTTGTGGGTGGCCCCATTGCAGAATTTCAATCATGCGTCTTTCTGCAATACAGGAATACCCCACGCCTCCATTGGCAACTAGGCTACTGTCATCTTCTGGTTGAACATTCGATACCGTACCTGAGCCAATAATCGTACCAGCAGACAATGCTCTCGTTTTAGCAGCGTGACAAATCAATTGAGGAAAATTAAACGTCATGTCCTTACCGGCCTCTGGCCGCCCAAAGACAACGTCATTGAGTGTGCTAACCAATGGCAGCATCACTCGTCCATCTGCCCATACCCCCTCCAACTCATCGGGCGTTACTGCTACAGGACTAAATGAAGACGAGGGTTTTGATTGATAAAAGCCAAACCCCTTTGCGAGCTCCCCTGGAATTAACTCACGTAAAGAAACATCATTCACCAACATCAATAATTTAATCGCCTGCGCGGCTTGTTCTTGACTGCATCCCTGAGGAACATCATCCGTAATAACCGCAACTTCCCCTTCAAAATCCAGCCCCCAAGTCGTATCACGAAGAACGATATCATCCATTGGTGCAAGAAAAGTATCACTCCCCCCTTGATACATAAGCGGATCCGTCCAAAAGCTAGGCGGCATTTCGGCTCCGCGCGCCTTACGAACTAATTCCACATGATGAACATAAGCGGAACCATCTGCCCAATGAAACGATCTCGGTAACGGTGAATGACATCGTTGTGAGTCAAAATCATGGGCATCGGACCGCTTACCTGCATTGAGTTCTTGGTATATGTCGAGTAGTGGACTCTCGACTTTATCCCAGTTATCCAGAGCCTCTTGTAATGAATGTGCAATTTCGGGTACCGCCACGTAACGAGTAAGATCTCGATTTACAACGACCAATTTACCGTCCCGTTGAGCATTTTTTAAAGTTGCCAGCTTCATACGCGCTCCTTAGATCAGCCAATTCGCCAACTGTTCACATAATCTTCAACTTCGATGTTTTTCGCATCTTGAGTAAATCTAAGTGCATTGCGCGTATCTATCATTACCGCCACCTCATCAATAAAAGTGGCAGGTTGAGTTTGTGCTTTTTGATACGCTTTAGGATGTGGACCATGCGTAAACCCAGCAGGATGAAAAGTCACCATGCCTGGATGAATATTATCGCGGCTAAAGAATTGCCCATGATGATAAAAAAGGACTTCATCATAATCATCATTACTGTGGTAAAACGGCACTTTTAGCGCCCTATCGTCAGATTCTACAGGGCGAGGCACAAAGGTACATACGACAAAACCATCAGCAACAAAAGTAGTGTGTGCCGAAGGAGGCAAATGATAGCGATGAGACATGAGAGGGCGAATATCACGCCAGTTGAGGCTCACGACACTTAAATCGCCATGCCATCCCACCGCATCAAGAGGGTTAAACGGATACGTGATGGTTGAAAGCGTATCACCCCGCTTAACCGATACATGAGTGGTTTGTTCACTGTATTGGTCACGAAAAGCATCATTGATAGCCGGCACGCGCAAGATGGCCGGATCAAAAATCGCATGATTACCGACCAAACCTTTATCAGGCAATCCAAAGCGCCCATTACTGTTTTCAACCATTAGAATGGCTAAAGATTGGCTTACATCGATGCGCCATAGCGTTCCTCGTGGGATCAAAACATAATCCCCTTGTGTCACCGTTAAATGCCCATAATCACAGTAGAACTCACCTTCACCGGCATGAATAAACAACAGTTCATCGCCATCAGCATTACGCACCAGCGTTTCCATTGACTGGCTTATCTGCCAAAAGCGAATTTTGCATTGGTCGTTGTGCAGTAAGGTAGGTACGCTCCAAGGAGAGCCCTGCAAGGCGCATTCTAACTTTGTAAAATCGAAGGCTCTTGGGCGTAAATCCCCTTGCCAATCACTCCAGCCAGTAGGTGCGTGACGATGATGAAAATGGCTCGCTGGACCATAAAATCCATCGCGACCCGCTTCTCTTTCAAAGGTTTGCTCTGGAAAGTCGGCGTGCGCTTGTTTAGAGCAGATCCCTTCTTGATGTGGATACCAAATTCGATTAGGCATTGTCGATCACCCCGCGGCGGACTTGATCCTCTTCAATCGATTCAAATAACGCGCGGAAATTCCCCTCCCCAAAACCGCTATTTCCTTTACGTTGAATGATTTCGAAAAAGACCGGGCCGATAACTGTTTCCGTAAAAATCTGCAGCAAAATGCCATCAGTTTCTGCATCTCCATCAATGAGGATATTGAGTGCTTTGAGTTGTTCAACATCTTCTTGGTGTGTACTAACACGTTTATCTATCTGCTCGTAATACGTATCAGGAGTAACCATAAAGCGCATGCCCAGTTTGCGTAAAGTCTTCACCGACTGATAAATGTTATTCGTGGATAGCGCAATATGTTGAATTCCCTCACCATTGTATTGACGGATAAATTCTTCTACCTGCGATTGATCATCGCGCGATTCATTAATTGGAATTCGAATTTTCCCGCATGGGGACGTCATTGCTCGGCTTAGAAGGCCGGTATATTTGCCTTCAATATCAAAATGGCGAACTTCACGAAAATTACCAATACGTTCATAAAACTCAGCCCATTCATCCATATGGCCACGCATGACATTATGAGTAAGATGATCCACACAAAGTAAACCAGTATTCACGGTCGCGAGTCGCTCCCGATAATCGGGATAAAACACAAAATCCACATCGTAGATAGAGTGTTCACCATAACGGTCAACAAAATAGATGACACTACCGCCAACACCTAAAATGGCAGGAATGTTGAGTTCCATCGGCCCTATTTCGCCCTTGTAGGCGCTGGCTCCATGATTACAGGCGTAATCAAAGGCTGTTGCAGCATCTCGTACACGAAACGCCATGCCACACACGGAAGGACCATGTATCGCCGCAAATTGCCGCGCTTGGCTGCGAGGATCGGCATTCACAATAAATTGAATTTCTCCTTGGCGATACAACCAAGCCTCTTTAGAGCGATGCTTGGCAATTTCAGCAAAGCCCATTTGGGTGAATAATTCTTTAAGTGAACTTATTTGTTCCGGAGATACTGCTGTATATTCAACAAATTCAAAACCATCGGTACCTAAAGGGTTTTCATCGAATTTCATTTTTAATACTCCTCACCGCTTCACTGTAATAAGGCTGGAAGAGAAGTGAGAAAAAAGAAACATTCCCACTGTATTTATTTACTCAGTGAATAAATACTAAATGGAAAAATTACTTTACAGTCACTCGATTGCATCCAATAAAATCATTATAAATCATATGGTTATTAATTTATCTTATTTCGAACACAACACAAAATATATCAACCAATCAAATGGAGCGTTAACTCTAATTAATGGTCATACCACTTAAGATGATAACTAAAAACATATTCAAACCCTTGGTTATGCATCATGTCTCGCTTATACTGCAATCCGACAAATTAGTTTCACAGATGAGACGAATGGATTCTAATGCTAATAAAAAAACCTACCGTTAGACACTTAATAGTCAAGCGGTTGCTTATGCTTTATCTTTTACCAATTCCTTTTTTGCTGTTACTTGGTTACCTTGAGTCGGTGAGTAGCATCCAAAATCAGCTTATTGGCATCGCACAGCAACGTGTGAACAACATTGATACATTCATAGAAAATATACATAAAACCAATCAATCGTTGTTGGCATACCCAATTAATTGTGACGAATTACATCAACAGTTTTTATTTGACTCCACAATTCGCGAACTCTTTTACGTAAAAAATGGAGAGATCGTTTGCTCATCCAAACGCGGGATTATGGAAAAAAACATCAAAAGTCGTCTTCACAATGGTCAGATGCGTACCATTGAGTTATTGGTGGATCTAATTTCCGCACCAGAGATTACAACGTTACTAATTGAAGATGCCAAACTTGATAATCCCGACATTGGGATCTTAACCCTCGTAAGCAGTGAGTATCTGCTGGAAAAGCTGCCGTTTCATACTGATGATCGTCTTAATGCAGTGCTACTTACTATTCATGATCGCACCCTTCCCATTGATGCAAAAGTAACCGAATCACGTTACACAGTTGTTTACGCCTCACATCACTACGGCTACACCTTAACTCTTACCCCTAGTTGGCGGTTTGTCGGTCAAAACCTGACCTTATACCTGTTCAGTGCACTGTTGCTTTCTTTGGTATTGTCGAGCATGGCACTACTGGGATTTTTATGGATGCGCCATCGCCATGATCTGGTAGAAGAGCTCAAACGTGGCCTACGCCGACATGAACTGTTTTTAGTTTATCAACCCATCGTAGCAAGTGACGATGGTACGCTTCATGGCTATGAATCACTAATACGCTGGTTTAACCCGAAGCATGGTTTTATCAGCCCAGAGCACTTTGTCAAAGTCGCAGAAAAAAGTGGCATTATTACGCGCTTAACGGAATATGTTCTAGAACAAGCGTGGGAAGATTGGAAAAACATGCCCGTGCAGACATCTCTGCATTTAAGCATTAACTTGCCACCAAGCTATCTTGAGCACTCAGATAATATTACTAACTTAAAAGAGTTCGCCTCTAAGTTTGCCACATTAGGTATTCAGCTAGTGGCAGAAATTACGGAACGTCAGTTACTGGAACAGCAAGGACAAAAAGTTCTTTCAGAATTACGCCAAGCCAAAGTACATATTGCAATTGATGATTTTGGTATTGGCCGAACAGCGCTATCTGTATTGCAAAATATTGAGTTCGATTATTTAAAAATAGATAAATGTTTTATTGATACGATAGGAATCGATTCAGGAAGTACGCCGGTGCTCAATTCCATTATTGACTTAGGACATCGCCTTGATGTGGATATGATTGCTGAAGGTGTAGAAACCCAAGCTCAGTCAGAGTATTTAAAAAAATTAGATGTGGGCTATCAACAGGGTTATTTACATTCGAGACCGATGGACATTGGCTCAGTGGTCGATCAACTGAAGAAAACTGTTGAGTAAAAGATCCGTTATCTGTGGAAGAAAAAATCGATGCTTACGCATCGATTTTTTTTGTTGTTATCCGCTGTAACCTACTCGTTAATTTGCTCACTTCAATTCCAAAATAACCGGTCATAAAAATAGTAGCAACCACTAGGTATTTAAGAATGTAAGTCAGCAAAGACCATGAACCACTCGACGTTACCAAGCTACTTAACCCCACCATGAGTTGGTAGCCGACAACCATTGCTATTGCAACGATCGCAGCGTAACGTATTGTGAATTCACGGTGATGATCTTTTGCTAACCACATACCAACGCTCACGGCAAACAATACTGCCGACCACGCGCGAAACTCGGGCGTTGGCCACATAAAAGTGAGTACCACATCAATCCCAAACAGCCCCAGCCATAAAGGGTAGCCATTGAGTAAACGGTTAAAATCAAATTCTGTACGCTGTTCTAGTTGATAAATGTTCCACGCCACAATCATACCTAAAATGCCGCCTAACCACATATCGGTGAGAAACGCGTTTCCAGCATAAAACTGCGCTAAGAACTGCCACGCTGTGATACCTAACAACACACTTAACCAATGTGGCCACTCAATACGATCACGCTCTTGCCATAAAAGGAACCCTGCACAGGTTAAAATCGCAGTGAGCACACTCGGTAGACTGTAACCGTAATCCGTGATTTTTTGTAAGGTAGGCAAATATACATAAGGTCTTGGACTGGCAAGAGCTTGTTGCAGTAGCAAACACACAATAGAAGTAAACGCCATACTGAAAAACAGTTTGAGTGCCACTTGTCTACTCAACCAAACAAACAAAAAGGGGAAGATAATCATCGCCACGATCGGACTGGCAAATGTATTCCCCATTAACAGTATGCCACTTGTCAACTTACCCAACCAATCGGGTAAGGCTGTTATCCAAGTTTGTACTGTCGCCATCCAATGCAATTCAACTTGGTTGGTCCACGGGGCGATCTGCATCAAATCTGTCACTGTTCGTGTTGGTTGTGAGCTTGCCTGATGGAAAAAGGAGGTAATCTGTGACCATTGTTTAGGGAAGCGATATTGCGAGCTATCAACTCGTTCTGGAGCAATCAACATCGCTCCAGAGGTTTCAATTCCATAATGTGGCGCTACCCAAATAGGTAAAGTGTGCCCGCCCAAATGGTTATCGGGAGCATAAACTAAGAGGTCAGATTGCCCAATACAATCAAAAACCACCGCAGTATCGGTGTAACCTAATATCTGACCGACCTCTACGACCATGCCAGTCTCTTCCCAAGTTTCGCGTTGCGCTGCCTGAGGGGCCGTTTCACCCGCTTCAATAACGCCACCGGGTAAAGAGAGCTTTTGAGTAATGATCTCTTTTGTTATCACCAATTTATCATCGGCACGAATTAAACAGAGCGCACCGGGACGTGCTTCACTGGAAGGCGCCACTTCACCAGCTTGCACTGCCGTCATGCTACACCAGAGCATTAGACTAAAAAAAACAAAGAACAAACGCTGAAACACGTATAGTTACCTACTTATAAGCCAATTATTTAATTGACTTTCTTAACCAATGAATATGTTGCGTAAAGCCCATATCCTGATAAAAATCTTGTGCGCCAGTATTAAAATCCCATACTTCAACAAACAGCTGTGTCACTCCATATTCTCGCATTGTCTTTTCCAAACGAGCACACAGTGTGCTGGCGACCCCTTTACTTCGGTATTCAGGTACCACATATAACTCATCAATACTGCCCATCAACACAGGTTTGCTCACCGTTGAAACAAGCTCACAAAAATGTCCGGTCGCAAAACCAACCACATTACTGTTAACTAAAGCGACATACACTAAGCATGTAGGATCGTCCAAATAACGAGCGATGCTTTTTTCCTGTTCAATCTCCTCGGCTGTTTTAAAATGCTCAGGGCACGCGTGGTGATGCTCATCATGAAGAGCAAACATCAGATCATTTAACTGTTCTAAATGTTGCGCTTGAGCACTTTTAAAATCGATTTGCGACATGATGTGTGGTGACGCTCAATACTTATAATGAGTAAAGATTTTATAAGATACTCAACGAAAAAACATCCTATTATTAGGCAATTCTATGCGCTAGCTGCCAAGTTTAGACATTGGTTTGACGATATTTAAATCAAATATTGAACGGTGTGCATAAAACCAAATAGTGACAGCGTCACTTTTATAACACTGTCATGAGAGTAGAATAGAACTTGATCTGTACTCGTTGATGAAACGCTGACTTCTGCATCTTCTCGTCATTTGGGTATGTCGGCATAACTCCCCAACTGAGCTATCAGTTCATCCAAACTTGTTGGGTCATCAATCGTAGAAGGAATAACAACCTCTTCACCATCGGCGATTTGTCTTATTGAACGACGCAGTATTTTCCCCGAACGCGTCTTAGGTAGGCGTTTAACCACAATGGCGTGTTTAAAACACGCTAAAGCGCCTATCGAACCACGAACTCGCGCAACCAACTCTTGCTCCAAAAGTTCATCGTCCATATTCATGCCATCCTTCAGCACCACTAAACCCAGCGGCAACTGACCTTTTAACTCATCATGAACGCCTACCACCGCACATTCGGCAACAGCGCTGTGCTCACCTAAAATCGCTTCCATTTCCCCGGTCGATAAACGATGACCTGCCACGTTTATCACATCGTCCATGCGCCCCATGATAAACAAATAGCCTTGTTCATCACGGTACCCACCATCACCAGACACATAATAGCCAGGGAACGGGTTTAAATATCCGCTCTCAAACCTTTCGTGATCTCCCCAAATAGTCGGTAAACAGCCAGGAGGCAACGGTCGTTTTAACGCAACATATCCTTGAACATAGCTCGTGACCGACTTTCCTTGCTCATCGAGTATTTCAACATGAAACCCCGGCATAGGTTGCGTTGCAGACCCAGGTTTAGTGGGCAGTTCTTCAATACCGAGTGGATTAGAAGCAATCGCCCACCCCGTTTCGGTCTGCCACCAGTGATCCACTACCCGCTTATGGGTGACATCTCGCACCCAATCATAGGTCGCAGGATCGAGCCGTTCGCCCGCCATAAATATGGTGTCAAGTGCCGACAAATCATAAGGTTGAACGTAATTTCCCTCTGGGTCTTCTTTTTTAATCGCACGAAACGCTGTGGGAGCGGAAAACAGCACATTGACTTTGTGTTCTGCACATACGCGCCAAAAAGCGCCTGGATCGGGTGTTTTTACCGGTTTACCTTCATACAGCAAGGTCGTACAACCATGAATCAGTGGTGCGTAGACGATATAGGAATGCCCTACAACCCATCCCACATCCGACGCAGCCCAAAACACCCCATCTCGCGGTTGGTTGTACACCGCCGTCATGGAATATTTGAGTGCCACTGCATGTCCACCATTGTCACGCACCACCCCTTTGGGTTTGCCGGTGGTGCCTGATGTATAAAGGATATAAAGCGGATCGGTTGCGAGCACTGGCACACAGGCGTGTGGCAGTGCTTTAGCGATGGCATGATGCCAATCAACATCGCGCTGCGGGTGGATATCACATGGTTGTTCTTTACGCTGCAGTACCACTACTTTATTTGGCTTATGCCGACTTTCTAAGATGGCTCGATCCACGAGTGGTTTGTAATTGATGATTTTATTGATCTCCAACCCACATGACGCAGTGAGAATCACTTTAGGCTCCGCATCCTCGATACGAATCGCCAGTTCGTTGGGCGCAAACCCACCAAACACCACAGAATGAATAGCCCCGAGCCGAGCACAAGCCAACATGGCCATGGCGGCCTCTGGCACCATGGGCATATAAATGATCACACGATCACCCTTTTTAACGCCCAAATTGGCGAGCATACCCGCCACTCGCGCGACATGATCTCTTAACTGCAGATAAGTGAATGTTTGCTTAGTAGAAGTAAATGGTGAGTCGTAAATAAGGGCGGTATGTTCTCCTCGCCCTTGCTCACAGTGGTAATCCAAAGCTAACCAACAGGTGTTCATAACCCCATCACTAAACCAGCGTTCAATTCCCAAACTATCGGGTTGCATGGCTATGGTCGGTGGATGAAACCAATCAATTTTCGATGCTTGCTCCAGCCAAAATCCGGCAGAGTCCGCTTGCGCTCGGATAAATTCTCGCTCATAAGTGAACATGGTTGCCTCCATTCCTCTTTATGATTTGATATCGCTTTTTGACTTATGTCCGCCTAGTTCATCGCCCACTGGTGCATGAATTCATGAACTGCTAGTACTCCAAACTGGGGTGACTGACAAAGAGCAAGTAAGGAATTCGCGCGGCGTGCTGGGTAGCGCGTACGCAAATTGCGTTCAAACTTACTCAACAACACCGGAATTCCCTCTGCACGGCGAGCGCGATGGCCGATAGGGTATTCAACGGCGACTTTTTCAGTAGCACTACCATCGCTAAAGACCACTTTTATGGCATTGGCTATCGACCGTTTTTCTGGAGCTAAATAGTCTTGGCTGTAACCTTTGTCTTCTGTAATCACCATTTTTTGGCGTAACGCATCAATTCGGGCATCTTGCTGATGGAAATCATCTTCATAATGTTCAGCCACCAGATCGCCATACAACAAAGGCACCGCAATCATGTATTGCAAGCAGTGATCTCGATCAGCAGGGTTGGCTAACTCGCCCACTTTGGAAATAATTCGAATGGCGGACTCATGCGTTGTGACTTCAATACGATCAATCTCATCTATGCGATCTTTGACCAAGGGGTGAAGTTTAACCGCACATTCCACTGCTGTCTGAGCATGAAATTCCGCTGGATAGGAGAGCTTAAACAACACATTTTCCATAACATAACTTGCAAACGGCCGGTCAACAGAAAATGCATGCCCTTTAAATAACACATCGTAATAGCCCCATTTGGGCGCACTCAATACCGTAGGTATGCCCATTTCACCTTTCATGGTGATCATGGCCAGTCGTACCGCCCGTGATGTTGCATCCCCAGCAGCCCAAGATTTTCGCGAGCCGGCGTTGGGTGCATGACGGTAGGTACGCAGTGCTCCACCGTCGGCCCACGCTTGAGATAACGCATCCACAATCTGATCTCGAGAACCACCAAGCATGTGAGTCACAACAGCTGTTGATGCCACACGAACCAACAATACATGGTCTAGCCCGACTCGGTTAAAACTGTTGTTTATTGCTAAAACCCCCTGTATTTCATGGGCTTTTATCATTGCCACCAGCACATCTTGCATGGTGAGAGGCGCCTTACCGTTAGCAACCGCAGTTCGACTTTGATAATCAGCAACCGCCAAAATGGCACCTAAATTATCTGAGGGGTGCCCCCACTCAGCGGCTAACCACGTATCATTAAAATCAAGCCAACGAATCATACAACCAATATTGAAAGCCGCCGTAACCGGGTCCAGTTCATAAGCGGTTCCGGGAACTCGAGCGCCATGTAACACTTGAGTGCCAGGCACCAAGGGTCCCAAATGTTTGGTACATTCAGGGAAACGCAGCGCCAATAAGCCACACCCCAAGGTATCCATTAAACAATGTTGCGCGGTTTGCAAGGCAAGCGGCGACGTTATAGGTACATTCGCCACATAATCGGCAATCGCCACCAATAATTGATCCGGTGCTTGACGTTCATTCACATCAACGTTGAGACTCATAACCACTCCTTTACTTTACGATGTAATACGCGCTGAATTAACGGTGCCTAATCTTGTTGTTTACAGCCCTAACCCCGTTGATCAATCGGCAGCCATTCCCTTGCTTCTGGCCCCTCATAGTCTGCACTTGGTCGAATAATACGGTTATTGGCCCTTTGCTCCATAACGTGAGCGCCCCAACCCGTTAAACGGCTCATGACAAAGATGGGGGTAAACAATTCCGTAGGAATCCCCATAAAATGGTAAGCAGAGGCATGGAAAAAATCGGCGTTACAAAACAGGCCTTTCTCGCGCTTCATCACTTGCTCAACTCGTTCTGAAACAGCAAACAGGACATCGTCACCGACCGACTGCGCGAGCTGTCGTGACCACTCCTTGATGATCACGTTACGCGGGTCACTTTCACGATAGATAGCGTGACCAAAGCCCATGATCTTTTCTTTGGCGGCTAACATTGCGAGTAAACCGGATTCAGCTTCCGACGGGGTCCGCCATTGGGCGAGCATCGCCATGGCTGCTTCATTTGCTCCGCCATGTAGCGGGCCGCGCAATGTACCAATGGCAGCGGCCACACAAGAGTGAATGTCCGATAAGGTTGACGCACACACACGTGCGGCAAACGTCGATGCGTTGAACTCATGTTCAGCGTAGAGAATCAGCGAACAATGCATCACTTGGCGAAATTCTGCACTTGGCGCTTCATCTTTTAACAGTTTTAAGAAATAACCACCCAGCGTGCGCTCACTCCGATCGAAGGTATCAATTCGCACACCATGATGAACATAGCGAAACCAATAACAAATCATGGCAGGAAACGTCGCAAGCATTCGCTCTAACGCCCGATTTTGCTCAGCAAAACTCTGCTCTGTTTCCAAACAACCCAGCGCAGAGCAACCAGTGCGCATCACATCCATCGGATGACTATCGGCAGGTAATCGTTCCAGCACCTCACATAATGCGTTAGGTAAACCACGCAATTCGAGTAATCGTTCTTCGAACGCGTTCAACTCTTGTTTGTTGGGCAGGTGGCCTTTAAAGAGTAAATGTGCAACTTCCTCAAAGCTGGCGTACTGGGCAAGATCGGAGATGTCATAACCACGATAAGTTAAGCCCGTCCCCGATTTACCAACGGTACAAAGCGAGGTTGAACCCGCGCTTTGACCACGCAACCCTGCTCCACCAAGCGTTTTATCAACAACAGATTTGGATTGTGACATGGGTCTTTGCTCCTATGATTTCTTGGCATCCGAGTGTAAAAAGAGTTCGTCCAGTTTCTCTTCATATTGGTGATAACCCAGATGCTGATAAAGCTCAGTGCGAGTTTGCATGGCACCTAACAAGGCTTGCTGATGCTCATGGTCAAGTAGATGTTGATAAACGGTTTCGGCAGCTCGATTCATGGCACGAAAAGCACTCAAAGGATAAAGAGCCATCGACACTTGTGCGCTTGCTAACTCGGAGCGCGAGAACAGAGGTGTCTGACCAAATTCGGTGATGTTGGCGAGAATAGGAATTTTACGTCCCAACTCGGTGTGCAGTGTCGCTTCAAGTTGCTGATACTGTTTTAGCTCGACAAATGCCTCGGGAAACAACATGTCTGCCCCCGCCTCTACATAGGCAATACAACGCTCAATGGCGGCATCCATCCCTTCACTCGCTAACGCATCAGTACGTGCCATAATAACAAACTGGTCATCTTGTCGTGCATCAACGGCAGCTTTAATTCGGTCCACCATTTCACTAGATGGCACAATTGCCTTATTCGGGCGATGACCGCACCGTTTTTGTGCCACTTGGTCTTCAATATGCACCGCTGCCGCGCCCGCCTTTTCAAGTGCTCGAATGGTTCGTGCAATATTGAAAGCGCCACCAAACCCTGTATCAATATCGACCAATAACGGCAGTTGGCATGATTGGGTAATACGATCTACATCAATCAACACATCATTTAACGTGGTAATCGCTAAATCGGGTAAGCCATACGAGGCATTCGCCACGCCCGCACCAGACAGATAGATCGCGTGGTGACCAACGTGTTCTGCCATCATCGCCGTGTAAGCATTAATGGT
Organism: Vibrio tritonius; assembly: GCF_001547935.1. Taxonomy (NCBI): domain Bacteria; kingdom Pseudomonadati; phylum Pseudomonadota; class Gammaproteobacteria; order Vibrionales; family Vibrionaceae; genus Vibrio; species Vibrio tritonius. The sequence continues at coordinate 1,634,097 of NZ_AP014635.1, read as the reverse complement.
TCCCACAATAGGTAATGGCTGATGTTGTTGTACTGCCTGTCTAAAACGCTGTCCTGCTGATTCCATGGTCATAGGCTCCATACAGATGACGAGAGAGTGTTGGGTATACTGCGATAACGTGGAGATTGATACATGCGCAGTAAACGGTAAAGTTGGTCACACAACAGCCGTTTTTTCGGCCCGTTGCGGCTGGTTTGGATAACTGGGATGTGAAAGTCATCAATCCCTTGCTGACGAAAGTAACGAGCACCCTGCACGGGCTGACCAAGTTTTGTTTTCCATAACATCATTGGCTCAAAGGTAACGTAAATTAGTTTTACATTAGCCACCTCTAAACTATATGCCTAGAAAATTGACGCCAATTTAGACCAATGTCTAGCGAGCTTCGATAAGCCCAAAACCCAACATAAGGTTAAGCGACTGAAAGAATGGCATTTACTCTCTTAGAATCATCAATATGTCATCTAATAGCGTAAAATGGGTTAGACAATTGTCGATAATGGCGACAGCTCGCAAGTGATTTGGCAATTTAATCATGGAAAGTGAATCGCCACATTTTATGAAAAATAATCCTTTAGGGTTCTTGGCTTAACATTTATTTAACCTAAACTCTTCTTAAACACCGCGCTAGGTTGATAACAACGATTACAACAGGTGAATTGGCTTTTTTTGTTCAACTACATAGGACAAGACCAATGTTGAAGCGATTAACGTTATTGCTGGTATCAATGCTGACTACTGTTTCGTTTTCTATTAGCGCTCAACCTGTAGCCTCAGTGCACTTCCTCATACCCGGTGGTGCCGGCGGGGGCTGGGATATGACAGCTCGCGGCACGGGCGACGTATTGTTAAACGCAGGATTAGCAGAAAAAGTCTCGTTTCAAAACTTGTCAGGTGGTGGAGGCGGAAAGGCTATCGCGCATTTAGTCGAAACTGCCGAACGTCAAGAAAACACGTTAATGGTGAACTCCACTCCGATTGTGTTGCGGTCTCTAGCTGGCGTATTTCCTCAATCATTTCGCGACTTAACCCCTGTGGCAGCGACGATCTCAGATTTTGGAGCATTTGTGGTGGCGGCTGATAGCCCCTATCGCACTTGGAATGACGTAGTTAAGGCTTTTAAAAAGAATTCTCGCTCTATCAAAGTTTCCGGCGGTTCGGCCCGCGGTAGCATGGATCATCTTGTGGCGGCGGCAGCCTTCAAAGGACATGGACAAGACCCCAGAGAAGTGCGCTATATCGCTTACGATGCTGGTGGCAAGGCTTTAGCTGCACTGCTTTCTGGAGAAACTCAATTGCTGTCTACAGGCTTTAGTGAAGTGGTACAGCTAGCGAAAAGCGGCCAAGTACGGATCCTTGCTATCACTGCTCCAAACAGAGTTGCTGTCGCGCCAAACATCCCAACACTGAGTGAATTTGGCAACCAGTTTGTTTTCGCTAACTGGCGAGGTTTCTTTGCTGCACCAGGTGCTGATAGTGGCCAAGTTGACGCCTGGGTAGATATGTTAAAAGCAATGTACGCAACCCAAGAGTGGCAACAAGTACGCGATCGAAATGGTTGGATAGATTCATTCAAAGCCAAAAAAGATTTCGAACAGTTTCTGTATAGCCAAGAAGATGAAATGCGAGCACTCATGCAAGATTTAGGGTTCTTACGTTAACCACTAAGTTGTTAATCGCCCTGGTCTATCTTCAGATAACCATCACCAAATACTCCCACCATGTTTCAATTCATGGTGGGCCTTAAAACGCTGACATTCGTCTGTTTCGAGAAGGAAAGACACTATGCCAGATTCACCGCCGCACTTTATTTCTTTCATTAATCGTGACCGAGTCGCGGCTCTACTGTTTTTACTTTTGTGTCTCTACTATCGCTGGCAAACAGAGAATATCATGATGATTCCCGGCGACGAATTTGAACCCTTCACAGCGCGTACCGTGCCTAAATTTCTCGCTTACACCGGTATTATGCTCTCCTTGCTATTGCTTTTTTCACGCTCAGATAAACAACAGTTGAGCACGCCATTTTGCCTTCATTGGCCAAGGCTTATTGGGTTTGTGATGTTAATGCTTTTGTATGGTTGGGGCCTCAGCTATCTAGGTTTTATCCTAGCCACCAGCCTGTTTTTGATGTTTGGTTTCTATTTATTGGGTGAACGGAGGTCGACCGTTTTATGGGGAGCTTCGTTCCCTTTTGTCACAGCCTTCTACTGGCTATTGACCCACGGACTGGGCGTCTATCTTGAGTCCGGTTTGATCTTTCAGCCATAAGAAGGAGTAAGACGATGCTCGACGGTATTTTGCAAGGGTTACTCACCGCTTCCACTCCGATCAATCTAATGATGGTTACGCTAGGCTGTTTTGTGGGTACCTTTATCGGTATGTTACCTGGGCTTGGCCCCATATCAGCCATCGCATTGATGTTGCCAATCACTTATGGCATTGATCCTTCCTCAGGTCTCATCTTAATGGCTGGTGTGTACTATGGCGCTGTATTTGGCGGATCGACCTCATCAATTCTCATCAATGCACCAGGCTGTTCTTCTACGGTTGTCACCGCATTTGACGGCTACCCAATGACGTGCAAAGGACAATCAGGGAAAGCATTAGCACTCGCCGCTTATGCTTCTTTTACTGGCGGCACGTTGTCAGCAATCATGTTACTGATTGCCGCCCCTGCACTAGCTAAGGTTTCACTTAGCTTTCAATCTGCCGACTATTTTGCCTTAATGCTACTGGGTTTGTCTGCGGTAGCGGCTTTCGCTGGCAAAGGACAAGTATTAAAAGCGTGGATGATGGCCATCTTCGGCTTAATGATCTCCACTATTGGCATTGATAAAGGTGTCGGTGTTGAACGCTTCACATTTGGTATCAATGACTTAATGGATGGATTTAGCTTTTTATTATTGGCCATGGCGACATTTGCGATGTGTGAAACGCTGATAAGTTTAATGCAGCCTAGCCAACACCCCGTTCAAGTCGACAACGACATACAACATATCACCAGTACCAAAGTGACCGGAGAAGAAATACGCGAAGTCGCTCCGGTAGCCGTTCGCTCTTCCTTATTAGGATTTATCGTTGGCATATTGCCGGGCGCAGGGGCAACCATAGCAGCATTTTTAAGTTATGGGCTAGAGCGACACATAGCCAACGACGAACAACAAAAAGCTTTCGGCAAAGGGTCGATTAGAGGACTCGTCGCGCCGGAAGCGGCAAACAATGCCGCCTCAAGTGGTTCGTTTGTACCACTGCTGACCTTAGGCATTCCGGGATCAGGCACCACTGCCATCATGCTTGGAGCGCTCATTGCGTATGGCATTCAGCCAGGTCCCCAGATGTTCCATGAACACCCTGAGGTATTCTGGTCGGTTATCATCTCTATGTATTTGGGTAATGTGCTTTTGCTGGTGCTTAACTTACCCCTCATTCCCTACATTGCTCGTATACTTATGGTGCCACGTACCGTATTACTGCCTATGGTACTGTTCTTCTCCATGACTGGGGTCTATTTGGTGTCGTTTAATACCATGGATATCTACGTCATGGTTGCGATGAGTATCATCGCTTTGGCTTTACGCTGGGCTCATTTTCCATTAGCCCCCCTACTATTAGGATTCATTTTGGGCGGCTTAATGGAAGAAAACCTACGTCGTGCATTGATGATTTCCGATGGTGAGCTTAACTTTTTATGGGACAGACCAATAACGCTCTGCTTTACCATAGGCGCACTGCTTATTGCATCTTCTCCAATCATCAAAGGCCTCATTTATCGTTGTAAAAAATGATTACCTCGTTGAAACGAGGTAATCACCCCGATCGTTTTTCAAATATTATTTGAAAGTGATTTTAATAACACCGCTTTTTCTATGGATATTCCTCAGGTAAGGTGTGAGCCTAATCTACCACTAAGGATGTATTCATGGATATCACTGCACACGCTAAAGCGCGCTATTCAACTAAAGCTTTCGATTCATCAAAACGCTTGAGCGACGAGCATGTACAAGCCATTAAAGAACTAGTACGTCTTAGCCCTTCAAGTGTAAATTCACAGCCATGGCACTTCGTGCTGGCCAGCACAGAAGAAGGCAAACAAACCATCGCTAAATCTGCAGCAGAAAACTACGTATTTAATGAAGCAAAAATCCTTAATGCTTCTCACGTGTTAGTGCTGTGTGCCAAGACCAATATCGACAACGACTACTTGCTGAAAGTACTGGATTTGGAAGATAAAGCGGGCCGCTTTGCAACTGAAGAAGCAAAACAAGGTGGCCATAACGGTCGTTCATTCTTCACAAATATGCACCGCTACGATCTAAAAGACGAAAAACATTGGATGGAAAAGCAGGTATATATTGCACTTGGTACACTCTTGCTTGGTGTTTCTACCATGGGTGTTGATGCTGTGCCAATTGAAGGTTTCGATGCAAAAGTACTCGATAATGAATTAGGCCTACGTGAAAAAGGCTACACCAGTTTGGTTATCGTGCCGCTTGGCTATCACAGTGAACAAGATTTCAATGCGAAATTACCAAAAGCTCGTTGGGCTGAAGAAGACGTAATTACGGAGATCTAATGGCGACCGTGCATGTATTTGCCGAGATTAAGGCGAACGAAGGTTATGAAAATGAATTGGAAAAAGCACTGTGTGGGTTGCTCGAACCCTCGCGCGAAGAGTTAGGTTGCTGCCAATTCGAACTGTATCGTGACAAAACCGTTTCCGATGTGTTTATCCTGCAAGAAATATGGATTTCACAACGTTCTTTGGATTTGCATATGGAATCGGATCATTTTCAGTCTTTCTTAACATCCATTCAAGAAAATCAGTGGGTTGAATACATCACTCCGCGCACGCTTAACTTCTTAGGCTAATCGTCTATTGACTTAGGATTAGACTAAATCACTGTTCCTAAATGTAGGTCATTTAGGCAAATGCTAAACGCAGACTCGCATAAACCCATCCATGGGGCTCCTCTTTGCCATCCTTGGCAAAGAGGGTCTGCTTATCAGCATCTGCCCGATGAATCACACTGGAGCATAATTAGGTACCGTTATTTAGACATCAACTAGGTTAAGATAGATACCGCAGTACGCGTAAGGGTGTATCTTAATCGAGATGTCAGTTTAGGGCGAATGACCAATTTGGTGATTCGCCCTTTTCTTTTACGCTTCAATATGATGAGATCACATCTCCGCCCCAAACGAGATGACCTTATGAAAGCGCTGAATGACCTGTATATTTTTGTTGAAACGGCCAAACACGGCAGTTTTTCAAACGCAGCTCTTGCATTAGAGGTCACCCCTGCCGCGATTAGTGCTGCCATTAAACGCCTTGAAACACAGCTTGATGTGGCCCTTTTTATCCGTTCTACTCGAAGTTTACGCCTGACTAGTGAAGGTGAAATGCTGCTTGATAAAGCAACGGTTGGCTTAAAATCCATTCAAGAGGGAATTGACCAAATCTCCCAGGCTCAGGGCGAAATTGGTGGCAATATCGTTATGTCGGCCCCTTCAGATTTTGGACGCAACCTGCTCCTTGGATGGCTAGATGAGTTCTCAGACATTTACCCCAATATTACGGTTAACTTGGAACTCGCCGACAGCGTTAGTAACCTCTACAATCAGCCAATAGATATTGCTATTCGTTACGGTGTTCCGCCAGATTCTCGCTTGGTTGCTCTACCGCTCTGCCCTCGCAACCGTCGTATTGCCTGTGCAGCACCTAGTTATCTAGAAAAACGCCCACCAATCCGCGAGCCGAATGACCTACTTGAACACAATAGCCTCTGTTTTCAATTAACCAATACCATGGACAACCACTGGTCATTTATCCGCAATGGTGATTCACAAACGGTTTCCGTCAAAGGCAACTTTACTGCTAATGATGGTGATGCCGTTCATCGCTGGGCATTACTGGGCAAAGGGGTGATCTATAAGTCTATTTTGGACACCGCTAATGATATTAAAACTGAGCGCCTAAAACCTATCTTACTTGATTGGGAAACCGAGCAATGCCCCGTTTATATGGTGTGCGTCGATCGACGAGTACTCAATCCAACCACCAGTGCTTTACATCAATTCCTAAAAGGAAAGTGTGAGCAACATTTACAAGAAGTAGAACGGTATTTAACTCAACACCACTATTCTCAAATTGCCTAACGTGACACCGATGTAACTCAACGCGAGTAATTACGTGTGATAGACAGGCACCAAATAGCCAATTAATTGCATAAATAATCAAATTTTCTTTACTGACGGTTGTTAAACACTGCTCTGACCAGTAATTTTTTTCAATCAATCAAAAGGTTAAATTTTGGTAATCGGCTCCACTCTTGGTACCGATTTCACAATATCGCACAATACTTATATTTATCAAAAAAAACTTAATAGATTGATATTTATTACTTTTTATTGCGTTCTTATGCGTACAAACAGTTAATTTATTTTTAACTAAATTAGCACAATATCACATTGCCATTTTTATCTGAGCCAGCATAACCCTCTGCGATACTTTACGTATCTAAGCTTTTATTGTGTAATCGGCCTCTTAATTATTTCATGACTTTGACTTTAACGGACTAAAAAATGGACAACACCCCTTCTTCTACCCAACGTGGACCTTGGGCACGCCTAGCATTATGGAAAAAAATTCTTATCGGTATGGTACTTGGTGTCATCGTCGGTGCAGTAATGGGACCCGATGCCGCACTGCTTAAACCCATTGGCACACTGTTTATTAATGCGATCAAAATGTTGATCGTTCCCCTTGTATTCTGTTCATTAGTTGTGGGTATCACCTCAATGAAAGATACACGCAAAATGGGACGTATTGGTGGTAAAGCTCTGCTGATTTATATGCTAACAACAGCTGTCGCAATTGCGGTTGGTCTTGGGTTATCTGCAGTTATTCAACCAGGCGCTGGGTTAAATATGACCGCAACTCACGCAGTTGATTCAAAAGATGCGCCAGCACTGGTGCAAACCCTGCTGAGCATGATTCCACAAAACCCGATTAAAGCCCTAGCAGCGGGTAATATTCTGCAGATCATCGTGTTTGCAATCGGTTTGGGTGTGTCACTTGTTCTGATTGGCGAAGAAAAAGCGGCGCCAGCGGTAAAAGTGTTTAATAGCTTAGCCGAAGCCATGTACAAGCTAACTGAGATCGTAATGGCATTTGCTCCATACGGTATTTTCGGTTTGATGGCTTGGGTTGCTGGTACTTATGGTTTAGACGTACTACTGCCTTTAATTAAAGTCATTGGTGCCGTTTATCTAGGTGCTGTGATTCTGATTACCGTATTCTATTCTGGTGTGTTAACTGTTATTGGTCGCTTAAATCCAATGCGCTACCTGAAAGGCATCACCAACCCAGCAGCCGTTGCATTTACTACATCAAGCAGTTCAGGCACTTTGCCAGCAACGATTAAAGCATCACGCCAAGAAATGGGTGTATCGGAAGGTGTATCAGGCTTCGTATTGCCACTAGGCGCCACTATTAACATGGACGGCACTGCCTTGTATCAAGGGGTGTGTGCACTCTTTATTGCGCAAGCCTTCGGGGTTGACCTTTCAACCGCGGATTACCTCACTATCATTTTGACAGCAACACTTGCATCTATTGGTACAGCAGGCGTTCCAGGTGCTGGCCTTATCATGTTGTCATTAGTGTTAAGTACCGTTGGTCTTCCGATCGAAGGTCTAGCTATCGTGGCAGGCATCGACCGTATCTTGGATATGGCTCGTACAACAGTGAACATTTGTGGTGACATGATGGTCGCTGTTCTTGTAGCCAAAAGCGAAGGTGAACTTGACCAAGAAGTGTATGACGCTCAATCATAATGCTCTGAGTGAAGCCCTCAATTAAATGAAAATAGCCAACCTAAAGGGTTGGCTATTTTTTGGAGCAAAAAACCACTAATCGCGCTTTTTCAAAGGGTAACGATAATTCAGAGGGTAACAAAAAAGTCGCTATCAATAGACAGCGACTTTTTACAAAGCTAAAACGTGTTATTTGGAGCGTATCTAATCGTGAGAGCCCAGTTTTACTTTACCGTCAGAGTGGAACCATAATGCTTCTTTGCGACGTCGGGCAAGCAGAATCGGCCCATCATCGTAAAACAAAAAGTTCTTCCAATGGCGTTTAAATATATGCCATTTAGTTTCAACCACATTGTATTTTTCATAACAAAAGTACACGGTAACGTCATCTTGCCATTCTACGTGTTCAAGCACGGCCGCTGGCATTTCCGGATCATCACTTTCCCACTCAGCCATCCAGTCCACTTCGTCTTGCCAAGCCTCCTTCTTACGAGGCCAATCAGAGGAACTTAGACGCTCTGAATCAGGACTTTGTGCACTGACATGATCTTTCCAAAACTGCGCAGCACGCTGAGCAGACATAGGTTTTATTTGCTCCAAATCCTCTTGAGGAACGGGCATTGATTGGTGTGTGAAAATCCACTTTCTTTGGTATTGATCCAAAGGCAAATACGACATGAAGTGTCCTTTAAACTCTAGGTCAGCCGATACCGGCTGCTTAATCTATTATTCTAACCACGCCAATTAGGATTGATAAGTGCTGTCATATTATGATCAGCCCATTCACCATTGATCAAAAGGTAGGACTTAGCCATGCCTTCATACTCAAAGCCTAACCGCTGAAGTACCGCTTCACTGCGCCCATTGTGCGGCATATAACAAGCGCAAACCCGATGCATATTGTGAATCCGAAACATATAGTCACAAGCCATTTTTAGTGCTTTTGTCATCACCCCTTTGCCCTGTGCTGATTCGGCCAACGAGTAACCTACCGTGCAAGAATGCATTGGGAAGCGCACCAAATTACTAAATGAAATAGTACCTAACATTTTACCACTTTCCGCTTCAGTAATAAGCAGATAATACCCCAACATCATTTTGTGCAGTTCGCGTAACTTGGTTAAGCGTTGATACCAGCCATAGTGTGTATAAAACTCTTCATCGCGGGCAGGTTCCCACGGTTTTAAAAAGTCTCTATTTTCCACAAAATAGCTGCAGATAAGCTCCGCATCAGCAAGGTCTGCACTGCGCAGAACGATCTCTCCATCGCGCTCATACACTTGAGTTGGTGTACTGGTTATCTCCATTAGTGTTTCCTGATTCCATATTCTCGCAATTTATTGGCAATCGAGGTATGCGATACATCAAGACGTTTCGCCAATTTTCGGCTAGACGGAAAAGATTGATAGAGTCGATCCAACACTTGAAACTCATAATCTTTCATAATTTCATCTAACGAGCCATCCAATTTTATGCTCGCATTACCACTATTGATTTGTTCCATCTGTGGTAAGTGGAACTGACTCACGCTTAATGGTTCATCTTGAACTTCGGTTAATGCTCTAAGCACCATATTATCAAGCTGACGCATATTACCTGGCCACTGGTATTGAACCAACTGATCCAATAAATCATCTGCCAAGCGAGGTCGTGACATACCCAATTTATGGCTATGTTTTGCTACAAATAATTCCAGTAACGGCTGGATATCACTCGGCCGTTCACGTAATGGTGGAATACGCAGCGTTAACACATTAAGTCGGTAATAAAGGTCTTCCCGAAACTGTCCCGATTCGGCCAACACATCAAGCTGGTGACGCGTTGAAGCAATCACACGAACATCGACATGCATTTCGTGCTCTTCACCCACTCGGCGGAAAGTACCGTCTTGCAAAAAGCGCAGTAACTTAATCTGTAAGTGCGGGCTCATCTCGCCTATTTCATCAAGGAAGACAGTGCCACCATTCGCCTGTTCAAAGATACCTTTAGATCCAGACTCATGATTGAATGAACCGGGAGCGTGGCCAAACAACTCAGTTTCAGCAACATCGTCAGGCATCGAAGCACAGCTCAACACCAAAAATGGATTATCACTCCGATCAGAACGGTTATGACAAGCGCGTGCAAGCATCTCTTTACCCGTGCCCGTTTCCCCTTCAATCATTAAAGGTTGATCAAGCGTGGAGAGCTTTTTCGCTTGGTTAATTAACGTTTTATGTCGATTAGAAACCCCAACGAAATGCTCAAAGCCTAAATTTGAATGCAGCGGAACATCATCAAACGGATAGGTCGATGGTTTAAACGCACGAATGATCATCATCGCACTGGCGAGAGTGGATTCTTTCGACTCACCAGTAATGTAAACCGGCATCACCTCGAGGGTGTAATCCAGACCATCCAGCACAATTTGATCGCGAGAACGCGCCTTGCTACCTTCAATCCAACGGGTAAAGTTGAACGATGGGACTAAGTTAGAAATCTGCTGACCGATCATTTGGGTCGATGTTTGATTAAACAAACTCAACGCGCTTTGGTTTGCCATATCGACCGCGCCTTTAAGGTTAATGGCAAGCACGGAATCTGGTAGGTTATTGAGCAGAGAAATAAGCTCAGTGTTATGACGTTCCATCGGCATAAACTGAATTTTACGCACGTCTTTAACGCCTGAGATACGGCGAATCTCCCCCATCAGCTCACTGAATGTCTCAAAATCGATATCAGGACAGTTGAGGTAAATGATCCCAATCACATCAATTTCGATACCTCGTAAATCAATGTTTCTTGAGGCAAGAATATCTAATAGCTCGCGCGTTAAGCCGAGCCGGTCTTCACAAATGACTTCAAGACGCACTTCGTTCTATCCTAATAAAAAGTGTCACGAAAAGTTGACAGTAGTTTCTATCAACCCCGTGACAGCGTCAAGTAATCTCTTCTTTCTCTTAACTTTTACCGCAAATTTGTCAGCTATTTCACGCTTAATGCTGCAATTTTAGTCAAGATATGTTTGCGAACTTCACCCAACTTCACACGGCGACTTTCAGCCCAAGGTAAAGGACGCAGTAACGTCATTGATTTAATCCCTAAGCGAGCGGTTAAAATACCCACCCCAATACCCTGCCCTGCACGTGCAGATACTTTCGCGGCTAGATCCATTGACATAAGATCCATCCCTGCATCCATGACCATCTCGCTTGCGCCTGCCGCTGCCATATTCATTAGCACAGCTTTGAATAGTTTAAGACGCGACCAGTAGCCAAGTTCAACTCCATAGAGATGAGCAAGCTGGTCAACCATACGCAGGCTTCGCCAGCCCACCAACAACATATCAGCCATCGCCAAGGGGCTAACGGCAACCAGTGTAGCAGCTTCAGTCGCGTAACGAGTTACAATAGAAAGTGCTTTTTGGTCTTGCTCAGCGACCACCATCGCATCATAAAGTTCGATCACTTCGGCATCTGAATGACTCGAATTCAAGGTATTTTGCCAACGCGAAAAACCTGCACTTTTTTCACTCACTTGCCCAGCGGCAGCAATGGCACGACAAAAGCTTTCCCCTTCGCCCACACGATTTTCATTAATAATCACTTCCGCTTGTTCTTGCACAGAAAAGTGATTTTTTAAACGCTTGAGCTTGATGACTTCACGACCTAAAGCACCAATACCACCTGCGGCTATTAAGGAAATAAAGCCTGTCCATCCCAACGAAAGCCAATCGCCTTGATTGAAGGACGTCACGACCGAATCGACCGCTTGCAATGCAACTAGGCCGGTAAAACCAGTCAGTAATGCGGTCACTTTCCACAAACGTCCCGATTTAGGACGAATCACCTCTTCAAGTTCGACTTCAGGTTCATCTGCCACTTCTTCTGGAGTGACTGCGATAAATTGCTGATTATCCTGAAACGCCTGCTTTGCGGTGAGTTGTTGTTGGGTATCGGTATGCAACGGTTCTTTGAAGATCGCTTTGCCTTTGTATTCGCTCATCGCAGTTTGTCTCCTAAAAGGATTTCCAATGCCTTATCCACGCGAATATGGGCCAAAGGATCATCACTGTCGGTCGTCAATGGTTTGAACTGAGTAAAATCAAATTGATGGCGTTGCCAATAATCGGGATCAGGCAATTTAGCCGGAACGTCTCCTGGGTAAAGGGTAAGAGTTTCACCGGCTAAGGTGGTCCCTTGAATCGCCGACTGTTTACTGTCGCCTTGCGCGATAAAACCCGATTGCGTTGCACGCACTGATGCCATGCTAATGCAACTCATCTCAATATTCTCATAAGCTGCATGTTGCCAAGCAGGATGGACCATCTGCTGAAGCAAACTCACCAAATTGGCATGTTGGTCTGGCGTGACATGATCAGCTTTAGTCGCGGCAAAAAGTACTTTATCAATTTTTGGTGAGAACAAGCGGCTCAATAGTCCGGTTCGACCGTAACGAAAACTGTGCATTAACTGCTCAATAGCACTGCGCATATCCATAAAGGAGTCGAAACCTGCATTCAAAGGTGATAAGCAATCGACTAACACAATTTGCCGGTCGAACGTAGAAAAATAATGACGATAGAACTTTCGTACCACTTGTTGTTGATACTCTTTAAAACGAGCAATCAATAAATCGAGAAAACTGCCGCGCACAACCTTCTCAGGATCAAAATCGTGGTGTACTGGGAAAAACTGCAATACGGGCGCCCCCGCCAACTCGCCAGGCAGCACAAAACGACCCGGTTGAACCCAGTGTAATCCCGCATCTTTACAGCGATGTAAGTAGGTAGTGTATTGCGCAGCCACATCCGCTAACACTTGCTCATTGGCTTCTTGTTGCAGGTCAATCACATTAAGTTCATCAAGCCACTCCTTCGCCAACGCTTGACGCTGACCATGCAAGGCATGAAACTGCTGCTGACTCCATTGTTTAAAATCCATATCCAATAGCGGCAAATCAAGTAACCATTCGCCAGGATAATCAATGATATCAAGATACAAGGTAGCCGAAGAGCCCAGTAAACGTTTCGTACGGCGCTTTGGACGATAACGAATCGCTAACCTTATTTCACTGACGTCTTTGGTGGGCAAAGGCCATTCTGCAGGCTTTTGATAGAGCTTTTCACTCGCTTCATCGTAAGCAAAACGTGGCACCATTAGGTTAGTTTGCGGCACTCGGCGAGCACCGATTAAACGTTTATCACGAGCACACGCAAGTAGTGGTAAATTATCATGGCTCGCGCTGTTTAATAGCTGATTGACAAGTGACGTGATAAACGCGGTTTTCCCCGCACGTGATAACCCAGTCACCGCCAAACGGACATGTGAATCCGTTGTCCGATGCATCAGTTGTGTCACTTCATGACCAATCGACTTCATTTACACCACTCCTAACCAACCAAAATATTCCCCTTTCAAAGCGAAGGTCGCTTATCCGTTATTTTATCGGGGGAAGAAATACACTACATTAAGTAATATTAATATTAGATGAACGATAAGCCTCTCATACTATTCAGAGACTTATTTAAAATAAATGGGGTTATACCCAAGTAACCTCGAGATGATGCTTAAGCGATTAAACATCATCATTAATCAGTTTATAAATTACCCAAAGTGCGAGCTCTAACATGAGCAATAATACGCAAGAGATCATCACGTATTTATCGCTAAATAAGCTCACACCTCTAAAAATAAAGTCATAGGTTAAAAAGCACCCTAAAACGATCAAAAATGCCCATTGTAAAAAGCGGACAAAACGTGGCATAAGCACACTCCTTCTACTGAAGCCGAATGCAATCGGACATATCTTTGCTCTAGTAAAAGCAAGAAGAATTTCTATCAGTATACAAACAAAAAGCGCAGCTTTCGCTGCGCTTATGTCATTTATTTGCCAAGACTTTTTATTAAGCGTTTTGGTTTTCCGCTTCTTGGATTTTTACGCGCCAAGTGTCTGGACCAATTTTGTGCGCGTTCGCACCCGTTGAGTCAACCGCAACGGTTACAGGCATATCTTCGACTTCAAATTCGTAAATCGCTTCCATACCTAGGTCTTCAAACGCAACAACGCGTGCTTTCTTAATTGCTTTCGCAACTAAGTATGCAGCACCGCCAACAGCCATCAGATAAACCGCTTTGTGGTTTTTGATCGATTCAACCGTTGCATCACCGCGCTCAGATTTACCAATCATCCCCATCACGCCCACTTCATCGAGCATCATGTCAGTGAATTTATCCATACGAGTTGAGGTTGTTGGGCCAGCAGGACCTACTACTTCATCACGTACTGCATCAACAGGGCCGACGTAGTAAATAAATTTACCTTTTAGATCCACGCCTTCAGGTAAACCTTCACCGTTTGCTAACATGCCTTGGATACGTTTATGCGCTGCATCACGACCAGTTAGAATCTTACCGCTTAACAAGATAGTTTCGCCAGTACGCCATGTTTGTACTTCTTCTTTGGTTACTGTATCTAGGTTTACACGACGAGTGTTTTCATTCGCTTCGCGCGTAATTTCTGGCCAATCTTCCAATTTAGGTGGAGTCAGCTCAGCAGGACCTGTACCGTCAAGAGTGAAGTGCACGTGACGAGTCGCTGCACAGTTTGGAATCATACAAACTGGTTTAGACGCGGCGTGAGTTGGTGCCGTTTTGATTTTCACGTCAACAACGGTGGTTAGACCGCCAAGACCTTGCGCACCAATACCCAATTTGTTTACGCGCTTGAAGATATCAAGACGAAGTTCTTCTTCAGCGTTTTGTGGACCACGTTCAATCAGATCTTGAATATCGATGTGTTCCATTAGGGCTTCTTTCGCCAGTACCGCTGCTTTTTCTGCAGTACCACCAATACCAATACCTAGCATGCCTGGTGGACACCAACCTGCCCCCATTAGCGGAACGGTTTTTTCAACCCAAGCCGCGATGTCGTCAGATGGGTTTAACATCACCATCTTAGTTTTGTTTTCACTACCGCCGCCTTTAGCCGCGATACGAATATCCACTTTGTTACCAGGTACCATGCTGATATGCACAACAGCAGGGGCGTTATCTTTGGTGTTGATACGTTTACCCGCTGGATCAGCCAGTACAGATTTACGTAGAGGGTTATCTGGGTTCGCATACGCTTGACGAACACCTTCATCCACCATTTGTTGGACTGTCATGTCGGTTGCATCCCATTGAACATCCATACCGATGTCAACGAAACATGTTACGATGCCCGTGTCTTGACACAACGGACGGTGACCCTCAGCAGACATGCGTGAGTTGATCAGGATCTGTGCAATCGCGTCTTTTGCTGCTGGGTTTTCTTCATGATTGTAGGCTTTTTCTAGCGCTTTCACGAAGTCTAATGGATGGTAGTAAGAGATGTATTGGAGCGCATCAGCGACACTGCTGATCACATCCTGTTTGCGTATTACCGTCATTGCATGCCTCATTATTATCGTATGCTTCCATAAACCGCTGCCTACGCTGAAAGCTGGTTAACAAAGGAACACAACCAATGCTAACAGCATCACTCAATAGCGGTTTATACTATGTGTTTATGATACTCTTGGATTATTGAATACGCTATGTAATCCACTGTTTTCCTTGTTATATATCAATTAAAGCGCATGATTCATCCAGATACTCAACAAATAACAACCAAACCGCTGGAATATCGGTCACAGTTTGCTTCTGAACTCTTTAGCCGGATTCAGCTTCTACCTTGGGCGATGCTTCTTAAGTCAGCCTCAATGCATCACAAAGATAGCCGATTTGACGTGCTAGTCGCTAAGCCATTGGTCACACTAACGACATTTGCTGGACAAACCACTGTCATTACCCCAGATGATCAGCGTATTACCACAGAAGATCCTTTTGCCTTATTAGCGCATTACCAGCAGCGTTATTTACCTGACATCGACTCTGAGCTGGACGTCCCTTTCGTAGGTGGGGCGCTCGGTTACTTTGCTTATGACTTAGGGCGTTATGTAGAAGCCTTGCCTGAGCTTGCCAAGCAAGACATTCCTCTGCCTGACATGGCGGTAGGACTGTATGAATGGGCTGTCGTAGTCGATCACCAAACTGAGCAAGCGAGTTTGATTGGACAAAACATCGAACAAGCGTGGCAGTGGCTTGAGCAGCAAACCGCTTCTAAAGAAACCGATTTCTCTGTTGAACCTTGGCAATCGAATATGACTAAGGCTCAATATTGCGAAAAGTTTGCCCAAGTGCAAGAGTACTTGCGCTCGGGAGACTGTTACCAGATCAACTTAACCCAGCGTTTTAATGCCACATACAGCGGCAGTGAATGGCAAGCGTACAATTTGCTAGAACAGGCTAACGGCGCTCCATTTTCAGGTTTTATTCGCCTTGAGCAAGGGGCGATTTTAAGCGTCTCACCAGAACGTTTTCTGCAAGTGAATGGCGATAAAATTGAAACGAAACCGATTAAAGGTACCCGTCCGCGTAGCGCAGACCCGGTTCGAGACACAGAACTTGCACAAGAGCTAGCCAATGCAGAAAAAGATCAAGCAGAAAACTTGATGATTGTTGATTTGCTGCGTAACGATGTAGGCCGTGTTGCCAAACCAGGCACGGTCAAAGTGCCGAAACTGTTTGATATCGAGTCCTTCCCAGCGGTACATCACTTGGTGTCCACGATAGAAGCACAACTCGATCCACAATACAGTCAGATCGAAATGTTGCGAGCTGCCTTTCCCGGAGGGTCAATTACGGGGGCACCGAAAATTCGCGCCATGGAAATCATTGAAGAACTCGAACCGCATCGTCGCAGTGTGTATTGTGGCTCAATTGGTTATTTAAGTCGCCACGGTCGGATGGATACCAGTATCACCATTCGCACCCTAATTGCCTGCAACCAGCAACTCTATGTTTGGGCGGGTGGCGGCTTGGTAGCCGACAGTCAAGCCGAAGATGAATATCAAGAAGCTTTGGACAAATTGTCCCGTATTTTGCCGGTACTTGGCGCTCCCTTCATCGTTAAATAGCCGCTTATTCTCTCCCCTTACCTACCTCTGTGAGCTACCTCGCAGGTGTGTAAGGGGACGATGCTATTTCTGACATTCCATATTTCCCGTAAACCTTTTGCTCGTAAAACATCGGCGCTAGCCAACCTAACCTCTCGGCCTTAATCCTAAGGTTATACGCATTTTAATGCTCCATTAGTCGCATTGCGTCTTATTTAACTCCGTGTCATAGTGAATCCATTGTTCTGTCACCCCAGCGCCGTACTTTTTGCAGCCATCTTTCTGAATTAGGTGATTCTGCAATGGCACTGCAATTGTTAAAGAACACACCAACGCTTCCAATAATAATGTTCAATAAAGGAGCCATTGTGACCCCCTTAACCCGTAACGATTTCTTAAAACAGTTTTTGCTGACCACACCGGGACAATATCACCCAGAAACCCGCGCAAGAGTGGCTCATCTCAAACAGGATTCACTGCGTCAAGCATCCGTGTTAATTGGCTTGGTCGAACGTCCGCGAGGTTTGAATGTGATTTTGACTAAACGGGCTGAACATTTAAAACACCATCCGGGGCAAGTGAGTTTCCCTGGTGGAAAATATGAGCACTACGACACGTCACTCGTTAATACGGCATTGAGAGAAGCACAAGAAGAGATAGGGCTAAATCCTAATGATATCCACATTGTTGGGCAGTTACCTTCACTGGCAACGGTTAGTCAGTTTGAAGTAACACCAGTTGTAGGGTTCGTTCCCCCTAGTTATCAAATTCAAACCGATCCGAATGAAGTCGCCGAAGTATTTGAAGTCCCGGCCCATGTCTTATTAGATAAAAACCAACTCATTAGTCAGATGTTTACTATTGGCCATCATAAGCACCGCATTTTTGGCCTAACCTATCAACATCATCTTATTTGGGGTATGACCGCTCAGATCGTTCAAGCCTTACAAAATCAAATTTTTCTTCCTCACGAATATCACCAAAGGCAAATCGGTTAACATAAAAACAACATTTAACTCAACCCTTACCACTACTTGCATTAACCTTCACTACTGCTTTATCATTACGCAAAAGCAAACGTTTGCGTAAAAGTAAATAAATTGAACAAAAAGCATCAACAAAACTCATCTGTAGCACAGCTCTTTCGTGACATGACTCAGATTTTTACACATCCAATGACAACCCCAACCGTAAATATGATTTAGATCGCCTTTTACAGCCAAGAATTCTAGCAAAATGCGCCCGCTTAAAATTTCCTGTTTCAATTAAGAGCAAATACAACATGAATGTAACATCAAGTAGTAGTTCAACCGTACAATATTCTAAAAAATGGAATTATCAAGATTTTGTATGGTCACTTTCTTTATTCGGTACCGCAGTCGGCGCTGGCGTGCTGTTTCTACCAATTAAAGCGGGCGCTGGTGGTTTTTGGCCATTAGTTATTCTTGCACTGATTGCAGCCCCTATGACTTGGCTTGCTCACAAGAGTCTTGCCCGTTTCGTATTGTCAGCGAAAAACCCACAAGCAGATATTACCGATACGGTTGAAGAACACTTTGGTAAAGCGGGCGCGAACCTTATTACTTTTGCATACTTTTTCGCCATTTACCCTATCGTTCTCATTTACGGTGTCGGTATCACTAATACGGTTGACTCGTTCCTAGTAAACCAAGTAGGTATGGAATCTATTCCACGTTGGTTACTTTCTGGCTGTTTGATCATGGTTATGACCATGGGCGTTGTTTTGGGTAAAGAGCTGATGCTCAAAGCCACTTCAGCCATGGTGTATCCTTTGGTGTTTATTCTTTTTGCGCTTTCTGTGTTCTTGATTCCTTCATGGAATACTTCAATGATGGAAGTCGCACCAGATTGGGGTAATATGCCTTCTGTTATTTGGTTAGCACTGCCAATCATCGTATTCTCATTTAACCACAGCCCAATTATCAGCCAATTTGCAAAAGAGCAACGTCGTATCTACGGTGACAAAGCCTCAGAAAAGACCGACAGAATCACAGGTGGTGCTGCACTATTGCTGATGGCTTTCGTCATGTTCTTTGTGTTCTCAGTCGTGCTATCACTATCACCAGAACAATTGGCGATCGCGAAAGAGCAGAACATCAGCGTATTGTCTTACTTGGCAAACACTTATGAATCACCAATCATCTCGTACTTAGGTCCTATCGTGGCGTTCGCAGCCATCACTTCAAGCTACTTTGGTCACTTCCTTGGTGCTCACGAAGGTTTGGTTGGTTTAGTGAAATCTCGTTCAGCGACACCAGTAAAACGTATTGAAAAACTGTCGCTCGGTTTTATCGTGCTTACCACTTGGATTGTTGCTATCATCAACCCAAGCATTTTAGGCATGATTGAAACCATGGGTGCACCAATGATTGCAGCCATTTTGTTCCTTCTGCCAGTCTTCGCTATGCAGAAAGTACCATCGATGAAAACGCTTCGTACTTCACTGCCAGTACAAATTTTCACAGTTATTTGTGGTGTTGCCGCCATTACTTCGGTAATCTACGGCGCGTTTTAATTATCAATGAATTACCGAGTCTATTATTGACTCTGGAAATGATGCAAAGCCTCCCTTAGCATGCGATGAGGGAGGCTTATTTTTGAGGTAATCAGCATGATCAGTGTCTTTGATATCTATAAAATTGGTGTTGGTCCTTCTAGCTCTCACACCGTGGGGCCGATGAAGGCTGGCAAACAATTTATTGATGATCTGCATGTTCAAGGAAAATTACATCAAGTGGAGAAATTCACCGTTGATGTATACGGATCGCTATCACTGACAGGGAAAGGTCACCACACGGATATCGCTATCATTATGGGTTTGGCGGGTAATACGCCAGAATCGGTTGATATCGATGCCATTCCAAGCTTTATTGCAAACGTTGAGCAAACCGAACGTTTAGCGATTGGCACTTACAATCATGTTGTTGATTTTCCGCGTGAAGGTGGGATGAATTTCCATAAATCTAACCTATCACTACATGAAAACGGCATGCAAATCCACGCTTGGCAAGGCGACGAAGTTGTCTATTCAAAAACCTATTACAGTATCGGTGGCGGGTTTATCGTTGACGAAGAGCACTTTGGGCAGTCTTTAGAAACCGATGTACAGCTACCACACCCGTTCAGTAGTGCGGAAGAGCTAGTCAACCAATGTCATGAAAACGGTTTGTCTATTAGTACCCTTGTGATGCGTAATGAAAAGGCGATTCATAACGACCAAGAAGTAAAAGACTACTTCGCTGCAGTATGGAAAACCATGAGCGACTGTATGGAACGCGGCATGAGTACCGAGGGTATTTTGCCTGGTCCACTACGCGTGCCTCGTCGCGCTGCTGCACTACGCCAACAACTGCTTACCTCTGAAAAGTTAACTAACGATCCTATGGCGGTGGTTGACTGGGTAAATATGTATGCGTTCGCGGTGAACGAAGAAAACGCTGCCGGTGGTCGAGTTGTTACCGCACCAACCAACGGTGCTTGCGGCATCATTCCTGCGGTATTAGCTTACTACGATAAGTTTATCCAAACCGTTACTGAGAAAGACTATATTCGTTACTTTGCTGCTTCTGGCGCAGTGGGTGGTTTGTACAAACAAAACGCGTCGATCTCTGGAGCTGAGGTAGGCTGTCAGGGCGAAGTAGGCGTTGCCTGTTCAATGGCCGCAGCTGGTCTTGCCGAACTGCTTGGCGGAAGCCCAGAGCAAGTGTGTATGGCCGCAGAAATTGCGATGGAACACAACCTTGGCTTAACGTGCGACCCTGTCGCAGGACAAGTTCAAGTGCCTTGCATCGAACGTAACGGTATCGCAGCAGTAAAAGCCATCAACTCGACTCGTATGGCAATGCGTCGCTCATCGGCGCCGCGCGTGTCACTCGATAAAGTGATCGAAACCATGTTCGAAACTGGTAAAGACATGAACGCCAAATACCGCGAAACCTCACAAGGTGGTTTGGCCGTAAAAGTGATTTGTTAATCATTCACTAAATGAACAAATAGAAGCCTGAAATCGCTGATTTCAGGCTTTTTTTATTTTGTTTCCGTGCGATTTACCAAGTTTTACGCCGATAAAGGTTTGTTTCTTACGCTATTCGTTTTATAAATGATGCGATCAATTTGCATTTAGATAATTAACCCGATGCCTAACATGTTAAAACCTAAAAATCTCGTCATTGCCGCCATCGTTTTGGCGTTAGGTGGCGGTGCTACTTACTATTTCTCACCTAAAGAAGAAGCACCACAATACGCCACTCAACCTGTTACCCGCCACAGTATTGAAGACACTGTCGTCGCGACAGGTATTTTACAAGCCTCTAAGTTAGTAGAGGTTGGTGCTCAAGTCTCTGGTCAAATTCAAAACCTTGCTGTTAACTTGGGTGATGAAATTAAAAAGGGCCAACTGGTCGCTCAAATCGATAGCCTAACCCAACAAAACAGTTTAAAAGAAGCACAAGCCTCTTTAACCAGCTTAAGAGCGCAACGTCGTGCTAAAGAAGCACAAATTCGTCAAGCGCAAGCAGAATTCAACCGCCAAAACGCGATGTTAAAAGACAACGCCAGTTCCCGTTCTGATTATGAAACAGCGGAAGCAAACTTAGCAGTCTATCAAGCCGAAGCAGAAGAGCTGAAAGCGGAAATAGACCAAGCAGTTATCAGCGTAGATACGGCTAAAGTGGATTT
Source organism: Vibrio tritonius (assembly GCF_001547935.1). Lineage (NCBI taxonomy): Bacteria > Pseudomonadati > Pseudomonadota > Gammaproteobacteria > Vibrionales > Vibrionaceae > Vibrio > Vibrio tritonius. The sequence continues at coordinate 1,612,622 of NZ_AP014635.1, read as the reverse complement.
GGGTTATACCACCATTTCTGCACCTATCGATGGTACGGTGGTTTATACTGCCGTATCCGAAGGCCAAACCGTTAACTCCAATCAATCTACACCTACCATAATTGAACTTGCCCAACTGAATAAAATGACAGTGAAAGCACAGATTTCTGAAGCCGATGTGGTCAATGTTAAGCCGGGAATGGAAGTCTATTTTACGATTCTAGGTCAACCCAACAAACGTTATCACGCTAAATTGCGTGCTATTGAACCCGGTCCAACACTCATGACCGGTGATGACCAAGATCTTACTATCGAAGATGATGAAGCCATATACTACTACGGTTTGTTTGATGTCGATAACCCAGACCGTGTACTGAGAATCGGTATGACAGCACAAGTCTCGATCGTGCTTAAAAAATCCGATGATGCCCTGCTGGTTCCAGCCCAAGTCCTCGTAAAACAACCGGGACCAAAAGGCCAAGCACAATACCAAGTTCCCGTGTTAGAGAATGGCAAGCTGGTTAATCGTGATGTTAAAGTCGGCATTAACAATAAAGTAAACGCAGAGATTTTATCAGGTCTTAAAGAAGGCGATCAGGTTGTGTTAGGTGTACCAAGTGGCGACACCTTTACCAATCGCATGCGCGGACCAAGGATGTTTTAATGTCTGAAGCTTTACTTGATATTCGACACGTTTACCGCTCTTTTGCCGCCGGCGAAGAGCAGCTTATCGTCCTCAATGACGTCAACCTCACTATTGAACGTGGTGAGATGGTGGCAATAGTAGGTGCCTCAGGCTCAGGTAAATCAACCTTAATGAACATCCTCGGCTGTCTCGATCAACCGAGTGATGGACAATATTTCATAAATGGTCAAGACACATCCAAAATGGATTCTGACCAATTGGCTCGTCTGCGCCGAGAATACTTTGGTTTCATTTTCCAGCGCTATCACCTACTGGGTGATTTAACTGCGATGGGAAACGTTGAAGTTCCTGCTATTTACGCGGGATACGATAAAAAATCGCGTCAAGAACGTGCTAGCGCCCTACTTCAGCGCCTTGGTTTGGATGATCGTATGGATCACAAACCAAACCAATTAAGTGGTGGTCAACAGCAAAGGGTATCCGTTGCACGTGCGTTGATTAACGGCGGCGACGTTATTCTTGCCGACGAACCAACTGGGGCATTAGACAGTAAAAGCGGTACTGAAATGATGCAACTGCTGCAAGAGCTGCATCAGGTGGGTCACACCATTATTATCGTTACCCACGATAAAAAAGTAGCTCAGTACGCGGACCGTATTATTGAGATCAAAGACGGTGAAATACTCAGTGACACTGTCACGAAAGAAACCGCCATCGAGCTTAATGGGGATAAGGGGCCACAACACACCTCGCGCAATACCCTTACCAGTAGCAAACGTCTGTTTGATGGTTTTTGGGAAGCGTTAAAAATGGCGCTGTTGGCAATGTCTAACCACCGTCTGCGCACCTTCTTAACCATGCTTGGAATCATCATTGGTATCGCTTCGGTCGTTTCAGTGGTCGCACTAGGAAATGGTTCGCAACAAGCGATCTTGAAGAACATCCAATCGATGGGGACCAACACCATTGATATCATGCCCGGAACCGGCTTTGGTGACCGGCGGTCAGGGCGTATTCGCACGCTCACTGACCAAGATGCTGCCGCTCTGAAAAACCTGTCGATTATTGATAGCGTCACACCATATATCAGTACCTCTGTTACTCTGCGCTATTCCAGCCAAGCAGTAACCGCCACCGTACAAGGGGTTGGACCAGAGTATTTTCGCGTGCGCGGTTACGAGTTGGCTTACGGCCAGTTCTGGGATGACGAAAGCGTGAGTGACATCGCGCAAGAGGCTGTCATCGATAACAATACGCTTAAATCGATTTTCCCTGATGAAAACCCACTTGGAAAAGTCATTTTTGCTGGTAACTTACCCGTGCGAATTATCGGTGTTACCAAAGCCAAAGAGAGTGCATTTGGTAACAGCGACTCACTCAATATTTGGTTACCTTACACCACCGTAAGTTCTCGCATGTTGGGGCAACACTATCTAAATCGTATTACGGTACGTGTCGATGAAAAAACCCCAAGTGAAGCGGGTGAACAAGCGATCATTTCCTTATTGAAAATGCGCCACGGTACACAGGATTTCTTTACCATAAATACCGATACCATCCAGCAAAATATCCAAAAAACCACGCAAACCATGACACTGCTGATTTCTGCTATTGCGGTGATTTCACTGATTGTAGGGGGCATTGGGGTAATGAACATCATGCTGGTGTCAGTTACCGAACGTACCCGTGAAATCGGGGTGCGTATGGCTGTTGGCGCTCGCCAAGGGGATATTTTGCGTCAATTCCTGATTGAAGCCATTTTGGTTTGCTTATGTGGTGGTGCTCTGGGTATTGCCGTAGCTTACCTTGTAGGTATCATCATTGCTGTTAGTGGTAGCAGCTTCACTATGGTGTACTCCACCACATCGATTGTCTCTGCGTTCGTCTGCTCAACCCTAATTGGGGTGCTGTTTGGTTATCTACCAGCGCGCAACGCAGCACAGCTTAACCCTATCGATGCACTGGCTCGGGAGTAACAAGAGATGACAATGACAACATTGAAACTTTCTACCCTCGCCCTTAGTGTGGCGTTGGTCGCAGGGTGTGCTCAGCACACCCCATTTGAAACGCCGCAAACTCAAAACCCTACTCAGTGGCAACACGGGCAATATGCAGCGAAGCAAGCCATTACTAGTCAGTGGTGGAAACAGTTTAACGATCCACAGTTAAATCAACTCGTTGATCAAGTGCTAAAATCCAATAACGACTTGGCGATTGCCGCATTAACTCTGCGTCAAGCTCGCTTGGAAGCGCGTTTGGATAATAACGAGCTCTATCCAGAACTCTCTTCATCCACCAGCGCATCAAAAAGCAAATCGTTAAAAAATGGCACTAGTTCAACCAGTTACTCCACGGATTTATCGGTAAGTTACGAAGTGGATTTGTGGGGCAAACTGTCTCGTACTGCCGATGCCAGCGAGTGGTCTGCCCTTGCCAGCAAACAAGATCTTGAATCGACTGCACAAACATTGGTTGCCACCACCGCGCAGCTTTATTGGCAAGTTGGCTATCTCACCCAGCGCATTGCGTTGAGTGAAAGCGACATCAAAGATGCCCGTGAAACGCTGAATATGACGCAAAGCCAGTACAAAAATGGTTCGGTATCGCGGCTAAATATCTTAGAAGCGCAGCGGGCACTGTATGCATTGGAGGCAACCAATAGCGATTACATTCAACAATTGGTCGAGGCGCAAAACGCGTTAGCCATTTTGTTCAATCAGCCGCCACAAAAAATGGATTTAACCATTAATGCTCTACCCGACGGCACATTACCAGATATCGAACCAGGCATTCCTGCTGAGCTGCTGACCCGTCGCCCAGATGTCAAATCCGCCCTGTTTAGCCTAAAATCAGCACTGGCTACAGAAGATGCCACCGATGCTTCGTACTTACCGGGCATTTCTTTAACAGGCGCTCTGGGTGGTTCATCCAGTCAACTGAAAAACCTGCTGCGTGACCCGATTGGGACACTGGGTGCAGAGCTGACGCTGCCATTCTTAAGTTGGAACGAAATGCAGATCAACAAAGACATCGCGAAAGTGAAGTATCAGTCTGCCATCGTTACTTATCGCAAGACGTTATACGAAGCGTTCGAAGATGTGGATAACGCCCTATCTGCACGCATTAACTATCAAGTTCAACAAGGTAAATTGCAAGATCAATATAATGCGTCCGCCGAAGCTGAACGTATTTACCGCAGTCAGTATGACAACGGCGCAATTGGTATTACTGATCTATTGGATGCTCAAGAAAATACGCGCAGCGCTAAAGCCTCATTACTTGAAAACCGCTATAACCAGCTGGTCAATCTTGCCACCATCTATCAAACCCTTGGCGGTGACGATGTGATGAAAGATGATCAAGAACTGATTAAGGCAACCACAAATATCGAGTCTAATCAGAGCAAATAGAGCTTAACGATAAGTAAAGTATCAAGCAGAGCATAGCGTCGTTTGACTTTACTCTCTTGCAACGAAAAGAGGTTACCGAATCGGTAACCTCTTTTTTAATCTGGATAACTTGACTGTCTTTGATTGGTCAGAATGCGTTATTGACCAGAGTAGATACAACCTGCTGTACAAGTTTCTTTAATTTCTACTTTGCTGAGTAAAGGCAGCAAAGGTTTTAATTTATCAAATACCCATTTCGCCAACACTTCACTGGTTGGGTTCTCCAAGCCAGGAATTTCATTCAGGTAATGGTGATCAAGTTGGTCATATATTGGGGCAAAGATTTGCTTAATTTCACCGAAGTCTTGAACGAAACCAGTGTGTGCATCCACTTCTCCGTAGATGTACAAGCGAATCAACCATGAATGTCCATGCAAGCGGCCGCATTTATGGCCTTCAGGAACGTTCGGCAAAAAGTGCGCCGCTTCAAACATAAACTCTTTATACAACTCTGCATGTGACATAGTGTCTCTTTTCCTATTTCATTTAAAGCAATAGCACATTCCTCTGCACTAATGCTGGGTTTGGCCACAGCGTACAATCAAGGTCATTCTCATTAACAACCTAATGATTTTCCATCTCATACTGGGAATCTAAATCCCTACTCACTACCCAAGCTATGGCCTGCTACCGATGTCGATTGGGGACGGCAGCACTCAAGAAGAACGGGATTATCTACGAAGTTGCCCATGCAGTCAAAGCGAGATAGTAAGAATTCTGTTAGTTGAGGAGTGATGATGGGGTTTGGGGTGTTTAATTAGGGATATGACCAACAATTTTAACGAGGATGCATTCTCAAAGCCTTAACCCATCACTAGAACAATTGCCACTTTGTTCTCTCACTGTGGTAAAGTGCGCACCATTAACTCAGCAATTCGGCGTCAGTTCGTAACGCGATTCATCCTTTTTTCGCCGTATCTGCCATGTCTATGATGTTTAAAATCTTCCAAGAGACTGAAAAATATAATGCTTTTTTCGACGCTACCTCTAAGCCAAAAACTCGTCGCCGCTCTGCCAGCTTCGTTTAGTAAACCTACAGAAATTCAGACACTTGCTATTCAAGCGATACTCAATCAGCAAGATGTACTTGCGATTGCTCAAACAGGAAGCGGCAAAACATTGGCTTACGGTCTTCCTTTGTTAGAACAGGCGATGAAAACGCTCTCTCCTTTTCAAGCGTTAGTCCTTGTGCCAACTCGTGAATTGGCGACTCAGGTTAATGAAGCGCTAGAGTTCATCGCTAAACACCTCAATATACAGTCGCTTTGCCTTTGTGGCGGCATCGATAAAGAACTGCAGAAAGCCGACCTAGCAAAAGGGCCTCAAATACTCGTGGCAACCCCAGGTCGACTGCTCGAACTCTTAACTGAAAACGCATTCGATACGAGCCATATCAGCACCTTAGTGCTTGATGAAGCCGACAGGATGTTAGATATGGGCTTTTGGAACGATGTTCAGCGCATTATAGAAATGCTACCAACGCAGCGCCAAACCCTGATGTTTTCCGCGACTTTCCCAGAACCACTTGAAAGTAAAGCGAAAGCACTACTCAATAATCCTATGTTTATTCAAGTAGAACAAACTGCCGCCAAGGCCAACCCAATCAAAGAGACGTTGTATCTCGTCAATAAAGGGAGCAAAACCAACGCACTGATTGACCAAATTAAACAGCACCAATGGCAACAAGTGTTGGTATTCATCGGTAGCAAAGACAACGCAGATTCACTATGTAAAAAGCTGAACAAGGCCGGACTCTCGACTGCAGCATTGCATGGCAACAAGGATCAAGCAGACAGAGAAGCGACGCTCAATCTGTTTAAGGAACATAAAGTGAATGTGCTTATCGCAACAGACTTGCTCGCTCGCGGTATTCATGTGGAAGACTTGCCGGTGGTAATCAACTTTGAGCTACCATCAAACCCTGAAGTGTATGTTCATCGCATCGGACGTACAGCACGAGCTGGGAAAACCGGCGTTGCCATTTCTCTTGTGTGTCATGGTGAGACTGACTATCTTGCCGCGATCAGAAAGACTACCCAACGCGCATTGCCACTGAATGAACTAGAGGGTTACCCTGTCACTGACAGACCATCTACTGGTGAAAGCAAACGTGCACCACGGGACAAACAAGCCAACCGTCGAACCAATCAGAAGAAAAGCATTAAGCAATTTCAGAGCAAGAAAAAACAATAACTTCCTGGTCACTATTTTTTCTAACGAGGACACACACCCTAAACTCTGTGGTTTTAAAGGTGTGTGTCCTCGTTATTTTTTCTCTCGTTATTTTTTCTTATTTTCAAAAAGTCAGCCAACAAAAACGCCGCTGTTTTATGAAACAGCGGCGTAATTAATTATGAAACTAGCGATGAACTACTTAAACAGCTAACTGTTTAAGTAGTTCATCGAGCAAATCTAATGTTAGCGATTCTGCGCCTGCGAGCTGATTAAACTCTTGATAGTCGTTACCGACGACATCAAAACTGAGCAGTTCAACCGCCTCTTGGTCGTACTCAGGATGTGTCGAAGAGAGCAGCCAAGCGCCTTGCCCATAGTCACCGGTAATAATCGCTGCGGGTTTGTCGGCAAGGTCATTAAATCTGGCGAGCACCTGATAATTGTCAGGCTTTGAAGATGTCTTTGGCGCTTCAAACAAGCAGCCACCGAGATACAAAGAGGAAATCTCACGACCTGCGTAATCGAGAGTTGTGACATAAGCTTTGGTGCTGTTGTAATTATCCCCTTCGCCAAATTGCTCAATCGGACCAACCGCAGCCCCGGAGAAAAAGCCCAGTTCATTTGGGGTGACAATCTCATATGGGCCACCTTTTGCCCAGCAGGTCATGGCGCATGCCATATAACTACCCGCGCAAATACCGAGATACTTACCGCCATTGGCAACATAGTCTTTGATGAGTTGATTGGCTTGCCCATTGAGCTTGGCCGATTTATACCGACTCGCACCACCGGGCATCACCAACAAATCCACGTCATCGGTTAGAGCACCACTTAGGATCTCATTGGCATTAACGAAAAAAACATTTCGTTTACCGCGTAACCGCCCCAACGCGTAATACAGAACATGATTGTTTGACACGTTGTCGGTATAAATCAAAATCGTCATGAGCGAATTCCCTTTCACTTTTTATTAAAGTGAGCGCGACAGAACACTTGCAGGTCGCGCCTTAGCGATTGATGCCGTTAATACACCAGCAATCACCGCTTTCACAATATCACCAGGGATAAAGATCAGCACTAAACCTAATGATTCCATTATGCTTTTCTTAAGTACAATCGACATACCCACAATACCAAAAGCATACATCACAACGATGCCACCTAAAATGGACGCAACAATACACACCATGGTGAGATTGCGATGACGCCATTTTTCAACAATCCAGCCAATCACTAAAGCCGCAACTGGCCACCCGATCAGAAATCCAGCGGTCGCACCGAAAAATACCCCTAAACCACCGTTACCACCAGCAAGAAGTGGCAAACCCATCGCCACAAGAAGTAAAAACAGTAGAACCGCTAGAGAGCCACGTTTTGCACCGAGAATAGTACCGCACAGCATAATTCCCAACCCTTGCGCGGTGATAGGTACACCAAAACCGAGCGCGATTTTCGGCACCAAACCCAACGCTGCGATTAAAGCGGCAAACAAGGCGATATAAGTGACATTTTTTTCCATTTTTTAGTCCATCTGTTCGTCATCGTTCATCAAACCACCGCGAGCGCGTAGAGCCTCGGCAACATGGTCTGCATCATCAAGAGCTAATACCGTAAAAGGTAAGATAATTCGCCAGCCAGAACGTCGGTTAGAACGTGCTCGCCAAGCTAAAGAGAGTGATTGGCCTTTCCCGACCAATACCGGTGTCATTCGAATTACCAGTGCGATAGAAAGTTCTAGCGCGCGAGTGTTTAAACCAAGGCGTTTTAATGGCCGAGTAAGCCAATTGACCACATCGATCATGTCGGAAAGACGGGTTGTCATGGTAACCAAATTGGCAAGCGCGACGGTTGAAAGTAGACGCAAAACGATGATACCGCCCTGCTCCCACTCACCAGTAACGCCATGCCACAGGCCAACAAGCACAATAAATGGCCACAACAGCGAGATTTGTCGTAATCCGTAGCAAAAAAAGAGTTTTCCCGGCAATGCATAGAGCACCGCAACTAAGGCTAGAAACACACCTTGCAGCGGCAACTGATGAACAAAAAATAGCCCTACCGTGGTAAAACAGAGCGCCGCCAGTTTTAGTCCAGCAGGCCAGCGGTGCGCAGGAGTTTCAATTGGTGAGGTTAGAGATATCATCACTCTCTCCCAATTTATGCATTTCCGCCAAATACGCGGGCAACACTTGTTCTGGTGTACCGATTGAGTTGACTTCTCCAGCTTCGAGCCACAGTAATTGGTCGTAATGGTCTAAATCTGCCGGATCGTGACTGATATGAATCAAGCGCCCGGGAAAACGATCCAGATAACGCTGCAATTGGCGTTTGGTTGGAATATCTAAGCCCGCAAAAGGCTCATCTAAAATGATCAATTTCGGCTGCATTGCAGCAATCGCCATCAAACACACCAAATGCTTTTGCCCTTGAGACAGAGCCGAAGTGTGTACCTCTTGCCAGTGAGTCTTACCAAAGGCTTCCAGCGTTGCTAACGCATTTTGCTCAGCAATCGCTTTCTTTTGACCCAGTTGACGTAAGCCAAAGGCCACTTCTTCAAGTACGGTTGGAAAAATAATTTGATGATCGGGATTTTGAAACAATAAGCCAATTTCCCGTAGTGCCCCTTTACGGTCTTTAAATGGGTTAATCCCCGCCACCTGAAGTGTGCCCGATTCAATAGCCACTAAGCCCGAGAGCACACGCGATAAGGTCGATTTTCCCGAACCATTACGGCCAATAATGCCCAAACGTTGCACAGAAGTTGAAAAAGAGAGTCGATTTAAAATGCGTTTGCCTTGAATATCAAGACACACATCGTTAAGGGAAATGGCGGCGCCATCATCGTTATGAAAAGTCATGCTATTTTTTACCCAAACGCTCTTTACGGAAAGAGCCAAACATCTCGCAAGAGTCGCCATAAGCGCTCAATGTAGATGTAAACCTGATAAATTGACAATGGTTTACATGTTAACAAGGGACTTGGGATGGGTAAAGAGATATGTCAATGTAACTTAGAATGTGTGGTTGACATCTTAGTATGCAACCGACAAAAAAAGCAAAGTCACCTTACCGACTTTGCTTTTGGCGTTCACCAAGGTAAAAACTCTCAATTAGAAATAATGCTACAGTTTGCGTCCTAGCCGCTTTTCAACCTGTTTTTTCTCCCACTCGGGACCAAACAAATTCACCACTTCAAATGCGCTCAAACCATGACTGATGACACCAATCCCCCAGCCAAGTGTTGGCCACCAAGCCCAGATGTAACTCGGATCGGTGAGATAATTAATGACAAAGAGCATCGCAATGACGACTACATAGGTCATTAAGTTGCTGTAAAAGCTTTTAATGTCTTTCACTTGCTCAAGTGCCATTTTTTCTTCGTCGGTGACTTGTACTTTACTGTTGTTCATCTCGGGCTCCATTTGAAGATCGTTAACGTCAATTTCAAATACAGCAGCCAGTGATTTTAACGACTCTAGACCGGGCTTTTGACCACGCTCAATACGCTGAATCGTCCGCACACTCAATCCAGATAACTGCGACAATTGGTCTTGCGACCAACCACGTTGCAGTCGAAGTTTTCTCACAATCATGCTCTCTTCCTTTCTGCTGCTTCGCCAAAAACAGTAACAAAACTAACTCAAATGGGTGACGACAAATAGGCGACATCTAGGTGACAGTGACGTAATTTCAATAAGTTACATACAACTCATTGATTAGCCATTAAGCGGTTTTACCCATGCTTGACGCCACTCTGGCGCCGGATAATTCTCCGGCCAAAACTCACGTTGGCAGCAAATCAAGCCCTCTTTAACGGTATGAAACGTAATTGCGCGGTCGAACCTCACGCCATCGGAAACCAATACATCCGTCACCACCGTATCCCCTTCACACACCATTGAGTTTATCTCGAAAGTCCAAACACCATCTGCTGGATAGGCGCTATTTATCGCAATGAAATTGGCTCGTCCCTCGATCAATTCATTACTTTGCGGCCACTGACCTTGGTAATCTTCTGTTAACCACTCACTGGCTTTGACAAAATCATTACTCTGCATCGCCGTCCAAAAACCAAGTACAACCTCTTTTGGGGTCATCACTGATCCTTTTTCTCCGTTAAGTAAGTTCAATCAACCTACCAAGGTAAGCGTCCCACTTCCAAACTAATGAAATCGCGATTTTTAAGCTGCTTTTGCATTGCCAATTCTGCTATTTGCTGTGCCGCACTTTCCGGTGTCATATGGGCATCTTTGGCTGCCATCGTAGTCAAAAGGCGTCCCGGATGTATTGCTGCAACAGTGATACCGAAGTCTTCCAAATCATCGGCCAAACAGAGTGTGAGCATATTTTGCGCAGCTTTACTGACTCGATAGGAATAAGAGCAGCCCGAACCTTTTGCGGCTCCTTCTGCTTGTAAACCCAGAGAACCGCGACGCGAACTGATATTGATAATAAGTGGAGCATTGGAGCGTTTTAACGCGGTAAGCGAACCTTTCACTGTGGTGAGTACGCCCACACAATTGGTATCAAATTCTTTGCGAAGATAACTTACTTGCGTGGACTCTAAGCTGGGAGCTTTTGTGCCCGAACCGGCGTTATTAATCACGACATCTAACGCAACATCAGCAAGAAACGTTGCAAGCCTTGCTTCATGTTCGTCTTCGGTTACATCACTCACCAGCACCTTGGCGTGAGGAAGACTCTTATTGAGTTCTTGCCGTGCTGTTTCCGAACGCACCACCAAAAACAGAGCGCAATCTTCTTGCTCAAACTGTTTAGCCAAAGCCAATCCCAAACCGCGGTTAGCGCCTGTTATTAAAACGTTTTTCATCATCTTCCCTAATGCATTGCTTTGAATAAGGAACCTAACACAAACTATTTACGATGGATATCTTAGATCATGGACCTCAAACTCAGTCGTTACTCGACGCACAAATAAAAATCGCTGACCTATTTTCTAAGCCAGCGATATCTAGAAAAAACCGAGTGATTTTATTCAGTAATAATAAAACTGCTCACCGACATCATAGGTAATGTGGCTTTAAACATCTTATTACCCAATGTGTACGTCATATTTTTGTTGGAATAACTTGGGTTACCTGAGACAACGATGATCGAGTTATCAGGGTTTTTAAACGCCAGCACATCTTCTTCTGTATTAACACTGAGTAAATGCGCTCCAGGTTTGACCAAATTACTGAAGTGCTTCATGACATAATATTCGAAGTTGTATGTCGCTTTACCACCTGCCATACGGTCAATGTTGATCAACGAATTTTGTTTCCAGCCCCAAGTACTGTTTCCCGTTGAGTCTAATACCATATTCCAATACACGTAAGCGTTCGCGCCACCAGCAAGATATTTTTCAATCAAACTAAAGGTATATAAACCAGCAGCGATGTCGTTTTTGCCGTCACCACACTCTGACTCGGTCTGCATTAATTTGATATCAGGGTGACGTTTATGAGTTTCAGCGATAGCGTATTTGCCATCCCATTGATAACCCACTCCATCAATCTTGCCTTTTAATTTAGGGTCTGTCAGCACAGGTTTGGCATAGGCTTCGTAGTCACCATAGTTAATGGTGCCCAGCCAAACTTGGGCTTTTTGTTTGTCTTTTTCAAATTGGGGAACAAGATAATCACGTAAGAAATCGCGCATCTCAACCCCAGTCCATTTACTGGAAGGAAAATCTTGGCAAGCCGCTGGCTCATTTTGTAAATGAATCTGTGTTAGGTTAATCCCCTCTTTCTGATATTCAGTCGCAAACTTAGATAAATATTTAGCGTAAGCCGTTTGAGTTTTCTTATCCCAGATTAAATGGGCATCTTTTTCAGACCCGCGACAGCCATAGAATTGATTGGCTTTCATCCATGCAGGCGGTGTCCATGGCGACGCTAAAACATCCAACTTAGGTTTGTATTTCATTGCCGCTTGTAGATAAGGAATCAGATACTTATGCTCACGTTCCATAGAAAAATGCTTAAGGTCGTAGTCTCCGACGACATCATCTAATGAGTAATAATCCATGGAAAAATCATTCGCACCAATTGGAATACGCGCCATGGTCAGATTTAAACCACCTTGACCAAATAAACTCTGCACTATGTTATCGCGTGCATCAGGGGTTAACCCCGACATCGCATCCCAACCTTTCTCGTTAATTGCACCGCCAAATCCATCAATCACTTGTAATGTTTTGCTTGGGTCAATCGAGATAACACGATAATCGGTGTGATCTTTATTCACTACTTTGGGCGCAGCGTTTTGCTGCCAATACACCACGTTATTAGAAACATTATTCCAACCCGATTGAATCCACTCAACCGATGTCGCATTCGCACCAAACGAAAGTACAGCGCCGACCGCGATAAAACATGAGGATAACTTAAACATAGAGGTTCCTTATTAGAGTGAGTCCGTTACAGCCCGAAGCTATAACGGTTTATTGGAAAAGGTGCGGCATTATTTCTCCATCTGCGTGGGCACTGTCTAGGTAACATCTAGGGATATGTGAAGGACACCTCTGAAAAACAAAATCCGATAATTGCCAAATAAAAAATGGTAAAGTCGTTGTTTTACAAGCACATTGTCTTTTGATGATACGTGTGTATTATCAGGTCAATGGCTCAAAACGTGGCGCTGATAATGAAAAAAACAAAGAAAGTCGCAATCTTACTAAACGCCAATAAAGCCTATGACCGTGGGTTAATTTCTGGTATTGGCGAATACATTCAATCTTCTTCTTGTCATTGGGATGTGTACATCGAAGAAGACTTTTATTCGACCAATAAAAACATCAACTTAAACAAATATGATGGCATTATTGCAGATTACGACGACCCTGATACACCACACTATTTGTCGCAAACCAATTCAGTGATTGTCGGTGTCGGTAGCTCTTATCAAAACCACGATGATTACCCTGACATTCCTTATATCGCCACCGACAACAGCAAAATAATCCAACTCGCTTACGAACATTTAAAAGACAAAGGATTATTGCACTTTGGCTATTACGGATTTCCCAAATGTGAACATTGGCGTTGGTCGATAGAAAGAGAAAAAGCTTTTGTAGACTTAATCAGAAATGAAGGCATGCAATACAGCGTCTATCGCGGTTTAGCCCCCTTGAATCGCCACTGGGAAGCCGCTGCCAAAGGCTTAGCTAACTGGTTGAAATCGTTAACCGAACCTACCGGAATCATTGTCGCCACTGACGCAAGAGCAAGACAGCTTTTACAGGTAATTGATGAATTAGGCATTCCAATCCCCGAACATCTCGCGGTTGTCGGTATTGATAACGAGGAAGTCACCCGTTACCTCTCGCGCATTCCGCTCTCGTCGGTTGAGCAAGGCGTGCGTACCATGGGATATCAAGCAGCTCAAATGCTCGACACCCTACTCAATGATGAGCCACTTGAGCACGACCGAGTGATCGTGCCGCCAGAAAAAGTTCATGCTCGCCTATCAAGCCATTATCGTTCGGTAAAAGATCCAGATGTGATTCAAGCACAACACTACATCCGCTTAAACGCTTGTAACGGACTGAAAGTCGAAAACGTACTCGAATACCTACACCTTTCTCGGTCACATCTCGATAATAAGTTCAAAAATGCCTTGGGTTATTCCATTCATCACGAAATTCACACCAACAAACTCAATAAAGCGCTAGAGCTACTCAACCACACTAAGCTCAGTATTGCAGAAATTAGTAAAGCCTCCGGCTACCCTACGGTGCAATATATGTACGCCATCTTTAAAAAAGAATTTGATCGAACCCCAAATAGCTTTCGCGAAGAATAGCTGAACAATCACTAGGGTATCTGAAGCAAGAAATCGACCATTTTATTCCTCGACTGTCACCATAAAAAAAAACCTCTCTATCACAAAGCAATAGCGAGGGTTTTTAATAAGGTTTAGGACTAACACCTCACCTGCACTTTTGAGCATTACTCGAGGAAAGCGTCTAACGCTTCTGTCGGTTGCTTAGTATTAGGATTCCAAGCCCCCCATGTGTAGCCTTGCCAGTTGTAGGCTTCTGGCTCCCAATACATTACGCCAATGCCTTTGCCACTTTTCACTCTGCGCACTTTTTTGATCACATCAGCGACAATGGTTTTGGCCTCGGAATCATCCCATGGCACACCGACTTCGGTGATCATCACTTCTGAGCCATAACGGCTTACCATGTCGTTAAGGTTAGTTAAGCAAGCAGCGGTTGCCTGCTGCCAGGTCATATTGGTTACGCTACGCGGGTACATCGAAGCACCAATCACATCCCATTGCGAGCCATTATTTTTTAACCCATCAAAGATCCACCGAAATACGCTGTTATCTTGGCAGTTGGCCAGATGCACAATGATCTTGGCGTTAGGAAAGACCTCTTTGGCGGCATTAAGGCCGCTATTGAATAACCACGCAAAATTACGCATGTTGCTCGATGCCATACCATCATTCCACAACATACCATTGTTGGTTTCATTGCCAATTTGAATCCATTTAGGGGTGATTCCCGCAGCCTTAATCTGCTCTAGCGAATCGCGAGTGTAAGACCAGACACGGTCCATCAAACCATTGAAATCGAGATTGCTCCACGCGTCTGGTTTCCATTGATTACCGGGGTCGGCCCACGTATCGCTGTAATGAAAATCGATCATCACATCCATCCCCGCCGCCTTAGCCCACTTCGCTTTAGTAATCACATCGACCAAAGAGTTATAGTAACCATCACTCGGATTCACCCATACGCGCAGTCGTACTGCATTCATCCCGTGATCACGTAATATCGACAACACATCTTGTTTATATCCCCAATCGTTATAGAAGGTATAACCGCTGTCTTCCATTTGGGTTAACCAACTGATATCCGCCCCTTTTACAAAGGCGAGTGTGGGAGTAGCAACTGCAACCAGATTTACTAACAAAGCGCATTTCGTATATTTATTCATGATGAACATCCTCAGACTAATGACATAACCTAGACTTAATAACACAGCCATTGATTTATGATTTTTCAATATCATTTATTTGCCTGATCACCCTACTTCATCCCATTTTTAGCGTCAGATTTCACCTCACAATTAAATTAGCTAGCGTAATTGAGTTTTTTATTTTTAAATCAACATCAATAAAACTCAGTAAATATTTACTGAATCTCTTTTGCACGATCACAAAATTCAGCCATGAAAAAAGCACCCATGGCAGTGGGTGCTTTGATTTTAATTAGGATTGAACTAACTTAATGAAAAACAATTACCACCAAGCTTCAAATTGCGCTCCGTAAAAAATATCATTGTCTTTAGAGCCATTTTTAAAGTAAGTGCCTTCTTCGTCTTTAAAATAGGAAACATAAAAACGCAATTCTGGACGAGATAAGAATTCCTTACCGACGGTAAACGCATGCGCCAAGGTAATTTTCTCACCACCTGTTTTGGTTTCACTGCCGCTAGTCCACGATTTCTTATCTTTGAAATAACCCAATTCTAGGATGGTTTTGTTGTAATTTGACCAACTGTAAGTTGGGCGCATAACAATCGATAACAGGTTTTCATCGTCTACGTAATCATCGTGATCTTGTGCGTAACCGTAAGTAATGACGTGGTCGATCAACAAGTTATCTGTTACTTTGAAGTCACCAGTATTGATTAAACGGTAACCTTTAGCGCTGTTTACATCGCCACTCCAAACATCATACCAACCGCCGCCTTGCGAAATCATGTTTTGCGCAAGGCCTTTAGTACCATATTGAAGTGCTGTTTTATTATAGCCACGACTAAAGCTCTGGCTTAATTGTGCGGTGAACATAAAGCCATTATCGAAATCAAGCGAGTCGACATCGTCTTGATCATCGGTAGGATTGACTACCGCATACGCCATAGCAACTTCTGCCCAAGCGCCATCCCATGGTTTTAAGTTTGAGTAACGCGCATCAAGATAGTAGATGTTGAGATCATCGCTAGAAACAGCGTCATCGATATCATCATCACCGCGCACGACAGCTAGTGACACGGTACCTGGACCTGCATTTAGTCCTTCAACCCCCGCGCCATAGCCGGAAATATTCAAGAACTTAGTGTCGATGATGTGTATATCTTGACGTTGATAAAAGCGTTTACCAGCCCAGATGGTCGCATCGGGTGCATCAGGGATATAACCTTTGATTTTTAAGACTGCTTTTTTGATACCAAACTCAGCTTCACCTGAGCCAGATTGAGACGTGTTCTCTTTTTCCATGTTGCCATCCGACTCCATAGAGAACATGGTATCGAGGTACATGCTGTGCTCGTCTTGATTAAACAGCTCTTGGCCCAAACCAATTTCAGCGTAAGTATCAAACTCGTTACCCAAGCGACCTAATAAGTTTTTGTGGAATTCGTCTCCACGTTGTAGGCCACCGCCACTGCCTGCAATACCTGTCCCTGCACGGACATACCCATTAAAGTCTACAGCGAAAGCAGAGCTAGAAGCCATGGCCACGCATAGTGCGAGATAGAGAGGTCTACATTTATGTTTCATGTTATTTTCCTTTTTATCGTTATTGCTTTTAATGATTGGGTAAATCATGGGTAAAACGATCCCTCAAGAATTATCTCGATATTCATGATTTTTTATTTCTGTTAAGAGCCAGTGGGGAGGTAAGATGGCTCCTAGTAATGAAATATCTATCCACAAAATAATTGGAGAGGGTCGCTTTTTCTTTTTACATTAATTTCCTATTTCCTATTTCATTTCATTTCATATTGTCAGATACTGAATTACATCTTTAACGACAATATAAAAATCTACATTTTATCCTTAGCTAATACCGCCACTTCATAGGGATTTAATTCTAATACCCCATCGGTAATTGCATGTTTATTGATTAAGTCATAATAAGTTTGTTTATTAAGCTCAACATTTTGTGCACTATTTAAAAAGTTCATGATAAATAGATATTCTTTATCGCCCTGTTCGCGAGTAGTAACCGAAATGCCCAACGGTAAGTTGTTCAACGGTGTAGTCACACCATGTACAGCAACCAACTGGCGATAGAACTCCCGATAGAACTCAACATCATGACGAGCGGCAACATAATAGGCGCAGCCTTGACCATGCTGATTCACGGTTAAGCAAGGTGTTCCTTCGAACAAATCACTTTGGTAACTTGCCACCGCTTGCGCGGTTTCTAAGTGCAAGTGTTCGCACAAATGCTTCGCTTTATAATCGGCTTGCAAGTTCAATACGTTGCCTGAGATCGTTTGGCAATCCACTCGCTCATCATCATAGAGTGAATCAATTTCTTCTGCCCAAATCCCAAAAGTACGACGCAATGGACTATCACTGCCACCGGGAAAACCACCAAGAAAACACAAATCGGTTTCATTAACGATGCCAGTCCAATAGGTGGCAACCAATACACCGCCACTCTTAACAAAGCTTTCCAAACGCTCCGCCACGCCCGGTTTGATCAGGTAAAGCATCGGTGCCACCACCACTTTGTATGGCGTGAAATCACTGAGCTGCTCGATAATGTCGCAGTTAATCCCCTGCTCCCAAAAACCACGATAATGCTCAGACACCACTTGCTCATAGTAGAGTCCTTGATTGCGCGGGCCAGAGGCATCGTCCATCGCCCAACGGCTGTCCCAGTCAAACACGATTGCCACTTGCGATTGTGTCCGGCTGCCACACACATCACTGATTGCTGCCAATTGCTCGCCCAGTTTGGTCACTTCACGCCCCGTACGAGTATCCGCATGACCCACATGGTCGATTACCGCACCGTGAAATTTCTCCACCGAGCCACGACTTTTGCGCCACTGGAAATACTGCACTGAGTCAGAACCGTGCGCGACCGCTTGCAGCGACGACAAAATGTGCATGCCGTTTTTCTTGAGTTTGGTGATCGGCTGCCAGTTGGTTTGACTTGGCGTTGACTCCATCAACAAAAACGGTTGCTGCTTCATAGTGCGCATCAAATCATGATACATGGCCGTATAGCTCGCTAACTCCAACTCATCGGCATCACGATGCCAGAGCGGATAATTATCCCAAGAGACCACATCGATGACGTCTTTGAGTTTCCAATAGTCGTAATCGTAGAAATACTCCATAAAGTTGGTGATCACCGGCAAATCGGGATTACGCGCTTTAAGTGGTTCGATTTCGTGTTGGCAAAATGCCACCACACACTCGGTACGATAACGCTTCCAATCCAAATTAAGACCATGCAAGGAGTTTTCACCCTTTGGCGATGGCGATTCAATTTGCGACCAATCACTAAAGGTGTGACTCCAAAACGCCGTCCACCACTGCTGATTCAAATTATCCAATGTGCCATAACGCGCTTTTAGCCATTCACGAAAATGACTTTGGCAAGTTTCACAATGACACTCACCGCCATATTCATTGGAGATATGCCAACCAATCACCGCAGGGTGATGGCTATAACGTTCAGCCAATTTGCGGTTAATAATGCCAACTTTGGTCAGATAGTTAGGTGAGTTATAACAGTGGTTATGACGTTCACCATGCAACTGTTTTACCCGGTTTTTATCCACACGTAACACATCTGGATAACGCTGTGATAACCATGCTGGTCGAGCACCACTTGGCGTAGCAAGAAACACCGAAATGCCGTTTTTTGCTAACCGATCAAGTACGCCGTCTAACCATTCAAAATGAAACTCTCCTTCTTTAGGCTCTAACGCTGCCCAACTAAAAATACCTACGGACATAACATTACAGTGACTGTCCTTCATCAGTTGTACGTCTTGTTCCAAAATATCCGGTCTATCAAGCCATTGCTCCGGATTGTAATCAGCTCCGTGGAGGAAAGAGTGAATGTTTGGAATCACTGAACTGAACTGCGACATGTAGTTGTTCCTTAATGTGAATTAAATACTTGCATAGAGGGTAATGTGTTGCCCTGAAAATCGAATAACGCCTGGTTTTCCCAAGAATTGCCTTCGGCCCAATGATCTTGTGTGTAATCCATCCCAGCCTTAGTGGCCCAAGTTGCACCTTTCACTGGTAACCATTCTGGTTCCCAATACACGATACCAAGCCCCATTTTGTTCGGCAGATTGTTAAGCATCATCATGATGTCATTAAGAAAATGCGCTTGGCCGTTAACCGAAATCGGATACCCTTCAATCGGTTTATTTTCGGCATAACCATTAGCCAATGAATCGCCATTTTTGCTGGTAAATGGGAATGAAGTTTCGACCAGCATCACTGGTTTGTGATAACGGGCAATCACATCGTTTAAGTTCTCTTGAACTTTATTCATCGGTCCATGCCAGAACGGGTAATAAGACATACCAATCACATCGTATTGCACTTGGTGCTTGGTAATTTCATCAAACCACCAACGAAATGCACCGTTGTCACCCGCTTTGGCTAGATGCAACATCACGGGGATGGTTTCGCCAGTCTGCGTGTTATCACGCACCCCTTTGATTCCTGCTTTCAGCAACTTAGACAAACGATCAAATTCTTTACCGTCGCCACCCCAGCTCTTACCATCTGGCCACAACATGCCACTGTTGAGCTCGTTACCGACTTGCACCATATCGGGCACAACACCCGCCTGACGATGGGCTTTCATTACTTGATCGGTGTAGTCATACACCTTAGTTACGAGCTTATCGAATGGCAGTATTTCCCAACTCTGTGGTTTCATTTGCTTGCCGGGATCAGTCCAAAAATCGCTGTAATGAATATCAAGTAGATATTTCATTCCATGAGCATGGGCGCGTTTGCCCAGTTCAATGGCGCGATCTAAGGTGGAGTTACCGCCGCCAAACGCTTTATGTTCAGGTGATTGCGGATTCACCCACAAACGTGCACGAATGTAGTTGATGCCGTGCGCCTGCATAATGGTGATCGCATCTTCTTGCTTGCCTTGGTCATAATATTTGGCGCCTAAGGCTTCCAATTCAGGCAACATAGAGACATCCATCCCCTTAATAAAGTCGGGGCGAACGTTCGCTGGCGCAATCACATAACTGTTGGTTTCTTCTGGTTGACTTGTATTACCGACTTCGGTCGATTGACAACCGGTGAGCACCACACTTAAACCCAATACTGCCCACGCTAAATGAGATAGTTTCATGATGTAATTCCTTATAAACCTCAAGTACGACTTAACCTTTGGTACTACCGGCAGTCAGTCCTGAAACAAAATATTTCTGCAGAGATAAATAGAGCAACGCCACTGGGATAGAGATCAGAACCGCGCCTGCGGCATACGTGGTGTAACTCGCGCCCATTTTTTCTACCACCAAGTTGTACAAACCAATTGGTAAGGTGTAGTTTTCTGGTGAACGCAATATCGTGGTCGCCAAGATGAAATCTCCCAATGGTCCTGTAAAAGAGAACAGCGCAACCACCGCAATAATCGGTTTGGATATTGGCAAAATGATCTCGATAAAGATGCGAAAATGCCCTGCACCATCCATTTTGGCCGATTCATCCAAATCCTTAGGAATGGCATCTAAGTAGCCTTTCATCAGGTAGGTGTTCATTGGAATCATGCCGCCTACGTACACCAATACCAACGCAAGGTGGCTGTTAATCAACCCCAGCATCTGCGCCAATACAAAGATGGCGATCAAAGCCGAGAACTGTGGAATCATCTGCAACAGCAAAAACAGCATCAACCCATTATCACGGCCTTTAAAGCGAAAGCGCGAAAAGGCATACGCGGTACAGCACACACTGATCAAGGTAAGAACCATGGTCAACACGCTGATTTTCAAGCTGTTCCAATACCATTGCAGATACGCCACACGATCATTGGCAAACAAGGTTGCGTAGTGAGCAAGGATCGGATGCTCGGGGATAATCGAATCCCCCATAATGCTGTTACCGGGATAAAACGATGCCCCAACCGTCCAAACCAATGGATAAATGATGATCACGCACACCACAAAAATCAGTAAGTAACTTAAGGTCAACCGAATTCGCTTACTGCGTTTAATACTCGTATTCATCGCGACTTACCTTCTATCCGATTTAAATGAGCTGGTCATTCTGAACTGCCACAATGCAATGCCGACCACAAAGATGGAGAGCAACAACGTAATTGCCGAAGCAATAGAATATTGCGATGAAGACATGGTCAGTTTGTAAATCCAAGACACCAAGATATCCGTTCCCCCTGCATTACTACCGATCACCGCTGGTTCACCATTGTTAAACAGATAAATAATGTTGAAGTTATTGAAGTTAAACGTGTATTGAGTGATCAAAATCGGCGCAATCGAGTACAAAACCAACGGCAAAGTAATGGTACGTAGCTGTTGGAATTTGCTCGCGCCATCCATAGTGGCAGCTTCATACAGGTCGCCAGGAATCGCTTGTAACACCCCGGTGGTCATGGCAAACACGAACGGGAAACCTAACCACGTTTGAATCATGATTAACGCTGTTTTTGTCCAGAATGGATCGGTCAGCCAAGGCTTAGGATCAATACCAAAGAAGTGCAAAATAACGTTATTGATGACGCCGAAGGTGTCGTTAAACATCCCAGTAAAAATCAAAATCGTTACAAAACCAGGCACTGCCCAAGGCAAAATAAAAATAGTGCGAATCAGTGGTTTGAATTTGAGATCTTTTTGGTTAACCAAAATCGCCAGCAAAATACCCACAGAACATTGCAATGTGGTCGCTAATAATGTCCATACCACTGTCCATTGCAATACATCGACAAACGTATTGCGCCATAAATTGACCTTAAAAATATTGATAAAGTTTTTAAGTCCCACCCAATCGACCAATTTTGCTGGTGGTGTGTTATACAAGTTATAGTTCGTGAAACCGATTGCAAAGCCAAAAATAATCGGAAAAACCACCACAAACACCAATAAAATAAATGCCGGTGTTGTCATTAAATAAGGGAAACCCGCTTCCACAATATTACGAAACTGCTTGCGCACTGAATTCAGTTCTTGGCCTTCATCTCGTAACTTACCGTTGTGATAAGCATCAATAATGCTCAGAGCATAAATTAATAGCCCAAATAAGCCGACGATAACGGAAATAATCCCACCAGCCAGTAGGAATATTGAGTTATCTTCAGGCAATTTTTCGCCCAGTGTAATCAGTCCCCATAGCCCATGCTGTAAAAAATCATGGCTAACACCAACAAAACTGAATAAAAATATAAAGAAGGCTCCACCTTTCGCAAATTGACGATTATAGAACTGACCAAAGCCAGGAATAACACCCAATAACGCGGCAATATATCGGTGAGAGCTTGTGCTCTCACCGTGTGTAGAGGAATCTCCATACAATTCAGACATAACCAACCTCCGCGTCTAAACGTTTAGCGAATAAAACATAGTAATCTGAATCATGGCAGGGAAATTAATTCCCCATCATGGCGTGGTTAGCTTCTATTTGCATGTTAATGGCATTCACTGCCCCATCTAAAGCTGCCTTAGGAGACTGCTTACCAGTTGCAATAAGCTGCAATGCATTATTGGCCGGATTCCATACTTCGTTCATTTCAGGAATAGAAGGCATAGAGGTTGCGTGAGCCGATTGAATCGCAACAGCACGAGCTCCTTCGTTATTTTTGATCACAGGGTCATCCACTAACGCTTTCAGTGCAGGCACTTCACCCGTTAATACAAAACGACGCTTCGCATTATCGTAGTTGTTGATAAACTCGATGTATTTTTCTGCTAACTCTTTGTTTTTAGAGTAGTATGAAACGCTGTAACTCTTCACTCCCATGAACGATCCCATCGGTTTGCCATTCGGCAGTGCTGGTAAAGGAGCCACACCGTAGTTGATGCCAGCCTCTTCATAAGGTTTGAACGACCAAGGCCCAGTTTCGACAATAGCGGCACGTTTTGAGGTAAAGAGCGAATCAATCGCATTCAAACCGTTGTTACCCACAATCCCAGTTGGGAACAGGCCGTCGTGGTAAAATTTCTGAATGTATTCAGCACCTTTTACCGCACCTTTGGTATTCAGCAAGATGTTTTCAGAATCATAAGAACCGTCGGGCTTCTTGCCGAACACGTCCCCACCCATACCATTTAAAATGCCATAGGTGTAATAGAGCTCATCCCATTTCGCGATAAAACCATATTTGCCTTCGGCAACAAATTTTTTCGACAGATCGTAAATACCATCCATGGTTTGCGGCAAATTAGGTACCAAATCTTTGTTGTATACCATCACAATGGTTTCAACCGATTTTGGAATACCATAAATTTTACCTTGGTAAGTTAATGCATTTAATGACGAGTCGGTAAAGGTGTTTAATACCTTTTCTGGCACATTCAATGGAGTAATTAAACCCTGAATAACCGCGCCACCAATTTGGTCGTTAGGAATAAGAATGACATCAGGGCCAGTGCCCGCAGGGCCATCCATGCGTAGTGCTTCAATCTGACCACCATATGGGAGTTCTTTTACCTGAACATCAACATCATTTTGTTGTTCAAATAATTTAACTGCCTCTGCGTTACCTTTGGACTTTTGAATATCTTCCCATATAAGTAACTTATTTTTGGCAAAAACAGATGAAGTCATGAATAAAGATGCAAATATCACAGAATAGCTGATAATATTGTTTTTTCTTCTTAGTCTGTTGTTATTTTTCATATTTCCTCTTGCTTTACGTTATTGGAAGCAGCTAAACTAAATTTACTAAATAAGTTGTCCCGTTCGCTGTATAAAATAATCCTTAGCAAATCCTATTCACTACCAAATTGCTAAGTATTTGTGATCTAAATCAATACTAAACACGCTGCTTGTGATTGGTTTACTAGAAATTAAGTAAAAATTTACTAGCCAATGATAAATAAATCACAAATCAGGATTTTTTATCTGTAAAACAATTTATCGATCAGCATAACGACAACAGGTAAAACTATGGCTTCTATCAATCTCGCTGAACTCACCAAACGTTTTGGTGATACAGAGACAATTCATAACGTAAACCTTGCTATTGAAAACGGTGAGTTTGTGGTGTTTGTTGGCCCATCTGGCTGTGGCAAATCAACCCTACTAAGAATGATTGCTGGACTAGAAGAGATCACGACTGGGGAATTGAAAATAAACGGTCAGGTGATGAATGATGTGCCGCCATCGCAACGCGGCGTCGCAATGGTGTTTCAATCCTACGCGCTCTACCCGCATATGTCCGTAAGAGACAATATGGGTTACTCACTCAAAGTAAAAAAAATGCCAAAAGCCGAGATCGACAAAAAAGTCTCTCTCGTCGCTAAAGCGCTGCAACTTGAAGCCCTACTTGATAGAAAACCCGCCCAACTTTCTGGAGGCCAACGTCAACGTGTTGCCATTGGCCGCGCGATCATTCGCGATCCAGAAGTCTTTTTATTCGATGAACCGTTATCTAACCTTGATGCAGAACTGCGCGTTGAAATGCGCCTGCACATTGCCAAACTGCATAACGACTTAAAAGCCACTATGGTTTACGTCACACACGATCAAGTTGAAGCCATGACACTGGCCGATAAAATTGTTGTGTTGCGTGATGGTCACATTGAACAAGTCGGCACACCAATGGAACTGTACTACCATCCACAAAACCTGTTCGTAGCTGGTTTTATTGGCTCACCAAAAATGAACTTCATCAATGCCAAATGTGTTAGTTGGCATGAAGATGCCATCGTGCTTGATACAGGATTTGGTAACGCACACATGACGTTGCCGATTCATGTTGCCCCAATGAATCCAGGCGAGGCGGTAACGCTTGGTATTCGCCCAGAGCACCTTTCGCAGGAAGAGAACCAAATCAAATTCTCTTTTGATACTGAAGTGATTGAACGTCTAGGCAGCAGTACTTATGTGTTTGGCCAATGTTGTGGCATCGATAACTTTAAGTTCCTATGCCAAGGGGATTACACCTTTAAATCCAATACCACATTGGCCCTCTATACCTCGGCTGATCAAATCCATCTGTTTGATAGCAAAGGGCAAGCCTTAGTTGAGAAAAAATTTAGTAAAGTTGGTTAATGAGTCATTGTTCTGGGCATTGGTTAGGATGTGTTTTCTATCCTAACCACCCTTAGCCATCATGTAACTGCAACTTTTACTAAAGAACGGTTTATTTGTATAGAGGGTTAACATTGACCACGTTAAAAGATATTTCCATTCGTACTAATGTCTCGACTTCCACGATCTCGCGCGTTATTAACCATGACCAAACCTTGTCTATTTCTGAAGCAAAGCGTCTAGAAATTCTGTCTACCGTTGAGAAGTTAGGCTATGTATCACCAAAACAACGCAAAGCCAAACAAGTTGGCACGTCGTACGATCCAAGTGATGAATCTACGCATCCGCTAGAATTGGTTATGGTCAATTTTCTCGACCCAGTTCGAGAGATTTCCGATCCCTATTTCACCTCCATTCGGGTAGGAATTGAAAATGCCTGTTTTAAAAACAAAATTGCGGTACGTACCATTCGGCGCGATCTCATTGAAAAAAGTGCTCAGTTATTGAGTAAACCACAAGCGGTTATCGCGGTTGGGCATTTTACTCAGCAGGAGATCGATCTCTTGTATCAATTCAACCAAAATCTGATTTTTGTTGATTCCAATCCCCTTGGAATGAAAACCGATTCGGTGTTGTTTGACCGATATGCCGCCGCACGCGAATTAGTCAACTTAATCATTGCCAGTGGTACAAAATACCCAGCATTTATTGGTAATGATGAATCGCGATTGCATGTGTTTCGTCAGTTAATGAAGGAACATAATCTTTATCACGATGAGCATTGCGTCGTGAGTAAAGAGTTTTGCATCGAATCGGGCTATAAAGCCATGTCGCAAATACTGGATACCGACCATCAACCCGATGTCGTCTTCGCTGCAACCGACATGGTGGCGATGGGAGCTTATCGAGCCATTTACGAAAGAGGATTGGGTATACCTACTGATATTAAAGTGCTAGGAATGAATGACATTTCGACCTCGGCACACATGAATCCAAGTTTATCCACCATGCGCCTCTACCCAATGGAAATGGGAGAAACCGCCGTCGAACTGTTTCTTGAACTGATCCACGGACGAAAAGTGAAAAAAATGGTGCACCTTGGCTACGATTTTATCCAGCGAGAAAGCTTTTAAGTTCCAACGTCCTCATTCTCTTTATCAGCAAAGGTCAAAACATGCTTTACCCGTTGTAAATCCGTTAGGGAAGCATGTTTTGCATCTCCCCCATTTCAACCAAGTAGACAACATAGCAATTGTGAGTTTACGTGATGCAGCGTTCGTTCCATTAACCTAAATGACGCCCACTTTGGCACAGTGAGTGAAGATTATTAACCCTGACCTCATAAGTGATATGAGCTGACCTTCCATTATCATTGATCCCCCTTGCCTAGATAATGTTCTTTCAATAGAAAGGCGCATTGACTGTGGTTTAAGCGTCACCACTACGCCACAAACTATGAGGACTCGGCTAACATATGCCCACTTCTGATACCCTTGTCATCACACCTACCGATTCACTCTCGTTAGGTAAAACATTACTGTTCGCCATTACAGGCGGACTTGCCGTCGGTAATCTTTACTGGGCACAACCGCTATTGATGGATATGGCGACTACGCTCAATGCCCCAGTACAGTTAATGGGAACATTAATTACGGCAACACAAATAGGCTATGCATTGGGTATTTTGCTTATTGTACCGCTGGGGGATTCACTCAACCGAAAGCGACTTATTCCCTCCGTGATGTTGTGTTCCGTGCTCGCCCTACTCTTATGCGGCATTGCTGAGAGTTTTGGTTCATTAACCATTGCAATGGCGCTCTTGGGATTGACCACCGTTTCTGGTCAGTTGATCACCCCCCTTGCTAGCGAGTTAGCGCCACCAGCACAGCGCGGGAAAATCGTTGGGATTATTGTTTCGGGTATGTTGACCGGCATTTTGCTGTCTCGCTCGATCAGCGGATTGGTTGCAGACACGTTTGGCTGGCGAGCGATTTATTTCGCCGCTGCGCTAACCATGCTGCTCTTAACGGTCGCCATCTATTGTGCGATTCCAGCGCAAAAGTCCAAGTCCCAAGGGCACTATTTTTCGCTGTTGGCTTCGGTTGTCACCACGGTTCGCGCCTATCGCTCGGCACAAATCACTCTGCTGATCGGCGCCCTATCGTTCTTCGCCTTTTCAGCCCTATGGACGGGACTGACTTTTTTACTTAGTGGTTCGCCGTATGATTATTCATTAAGTCAAATTGGATTGGTCGGTTTAGTGGGACTTGCAGGAGCATTAGTCGCTCGTAAAGCAGGTGTTCTGCACGATCGAGGTCATGCTTATCAAGGATTGATTATCGGTTTGGGTCTGGCCATTTTCGCCCTACTTAGCACCTTTTTTCGTCCAAACTCTATCTACGTTCTATTGGTGGCTATTTTGGTTTTCGATGTAGGCATTCAAATGCTTAACGTACTTAACCAAACCCGTTTACTGACTATTGCACCGCAAGCAAGAAATCGCCTCAACACCGCGTTTGTTTCCTGCAATTTTATCGGCGGTGCCATAGGCTCTGCGCTTACCGGCCTACTGTGGAATAACGGCGGATGGCAACCATTAGCGATCGCCTGTGTTAGTGCATTAATTGTCGCGTTGATGCTGGTGATAAGCAGCAGAAAATGGTTAAGTGCGGAGTAAACCGACCGAGCTAGCCGCCAGATGCCCCAAATAAAGTGTCGCCACGCGACACTTATCCTTGTTTGTTATATGTTGTTGGGGTATCACAAACTTTTTTTACTACAGCTTCTATAACGCTTTTACTGATTTGGCTGCTCACTTCTGATGAGGAAACTAGCTCTGATGTATAAAGAAGCCCATTCCCTGTCACGGTAAATTTTTGGGATTTACAATCGATACTCACTGGAGCTGATAGCTCACCAGATTTACCGTCCCTGCGTATCTGCATGTGATTCAAATCGGTTACGTCACCATCAATAAACCATTGATCCGAATATGGTGGCAACTCCGACGGTTCATCATAAACATAAAGGCTCTTTAGATCTGATGAAGCATCATGTTTAGTGGCTCCATTACAAAAAAAACTAACCAAAACTAAAGCGGTCAATACACTTCTATACATTGTTTATCCATATTACATAATGTAGGTTCGTAGCTAGTGCGACAAGTCAGACTAAGCGATTAGTTTGTCTGATACTTGTTATAAATTTGCTTTGCTGCACCTATACAACCCCGCTTCAGCCTTCATTCTAAAAGTACCTGATTGGTATTTTTCTAAAATCGATTGAAACAATTTCTTGGCTTTTTCGATATCTCCTGCTTCTTCTGCAAGATGGGCAGCTTCGATTTCTTTTTGTCTTTCTCCGTACAACTCATAACCTAACTCTTCAACTTCTTTAGCGATCGCTGGCTTCAGTTGAGGGTATATAGAATAAATTTCATTTCTCACTTCGTGTAATTCACAAATAGCACGACCCACGTGCTGAACATTCTTATTCCCATCTAGAACTTCTACCTCCTTTACCAAAGGAGCGATCATCACTATCCGGTCTAGCGCCTCAACCATTAATAATTCAATTATTTTTGCTTTATCTTCCATTAATCAACCTTATGTATAACGTCTCATTCATTGATGCATGAACACTATTCTTAAAAATAACAAGTAACTAGAAACTAAGAATGCCGACGTTTTATGCATCCATTTCAATTTCTTGTTAGTTTACTTTTTCGTTCAAATAGCACGATTTAATCGTATTGACCGATTCGCACCACGGGTTATAATCTAAAACATATGCAAACATGGAGCTCTGCTTATGCGCACACTAACAGCCAATGACGCCAAACGAAACTTCGGTGAACTCCTTTTGAGTGCCCAACGTGAACCCATAAAAATTAGCAAAAACAGCAAAGACGCTGTTGTTGTTATTTCCATTCAAGATTTCGAAGAACTTGAAGCGATGAAAGCTGATTACCTTAAACACTGTTTTGAATCTGCACAAAAAGATTTAGCCAACGGAAACATCGTTGATGGTGAAAACTTCCTAAATTCTCTTTAACTTAGCTTTACCTCGATATGCTGAAAAAATCATATAAATTGAGCCGACTAGCTCAAGGGCATTTGCTCAAAATTAAAAATTACACCGTCGAAAATTTTTCAGATACGCAGTGGACTAAATATAAAGCGGCTTTACTTACTGCTTTTCAAACTTTAGCTGATAACCCTGAATTAGGGAAAAGTTGTGATGACATCTACCACAACGGCTTCTACTTTCATGTGGGTAAGCACACAGCTTACTATACAAAAGAAGATGGCTTTATCCTCATAGTTGCAGTACTGGGGCAATCCCAACTTCCTCAGAAACATCTGCATTCATAGCGAGCTCGCCTCTGACTTTCATTTTGGAGGCGATGATGCTGATTAAGTAAACTAAAGCTTGCAACAGCAGTAAACTCGATCCTAAGCAATTAATTTATCAGATGCTTGCTCTTGTTATAGCTCTGCGATATGAGTCAGAGTTTCAGGGTGGCGTTGAACCAATCTTAGAAGTGTTATTGCTTGCCCATTGGGAGTACTGCGCCCTTGTTCCCAGTTTTCCAATGTACGTGACGACGTATGAAGTAAACGGGCAAATACCCCTCGTGACATATTAAATTGTTCACGGATATCAACTATCTCATCAGGTGAAATGTCTAATTCACCAACATTATTAAACTGATGATTTTTCAGCGTTAACTTACCTTCTGAATGCTCTTTAGCTTCAATAAGAGCTGAACTTAATTCTGTAAATAGATCACGATTGCTCATTGCGCCATGCCTCCATAAAAGCTTTTAACTGTTTCTTTTGATCTGCGGTTAAATCCGACATTTCATTCTTTGCATAAATGGTAAGCAAGTAGAATCGATGATGTTCATCGAGATAGTAATAGATAACGCGTGAACCACCACGCTTCCCTTTGCCCTTGCTTGCTACTCGAATTTTTCGCAAACCTCCTGTACCTTGGATTACATCGCCATACTTGGGATTAGACATGAGTTCCGCTTGAAAAAGCCTATACTCGTCATCGTTAAGATAATGCTCTCGGTACTTTTCAAATATACTCGATTCAACAAATACACTTTTCATAAACAAAGTGTACGTTATCTGCGTATAGAAGACAAGCTTGTTGGGGATTTGAGCTTTCACACTTGCAACAGCAGCAAACTAAGAACCTAAGCGATTAGTTTGTCTGATAATTGCTATTGTTTCGAATAACTCAGAATTCAGAAAATCAACCAAAGAATTCCTTTCTTGCTCACTTAATTCGCTTTTTTCTGTGTGATCAAAAAACGTAAGCTCGTAAGGATCTTGCGACATATCGTACGCTAACATCCATCCACTAAAATCATCACCAATAAAAATATAATTGGTCAATTCTGATGCCGTTTCAGAATCAAAAATTTCGTCTCGCCCAAGTGGTTCGCCATAAATAGAAAATGCAGGTTACCTCTCTGATTACCTGCATTTTGGGGACAGCTTAAAACGATAGCTTAAACTGGCGACTAGTTAACAGTAACGATAATACGTTGATAATGAGTCATCGCTGGAGAGCCATTATCTTTTGCTTGAGCGATAATATGAATGGTGTCGCCTTGTTTCGCGTTGTTAGGAATTCTAAAGCGCCAGTGGCCTGATTCCGTTTTGGTAAGGTCGATTAAACCATTGTAGGTTCCCGCTTCTGGGTATTGCCAAAGCGTCGTGGTGACTGAATTGCCATCGGGATCGGTGGTTACTGGTGTCAGTACCACCTCATCACCGACAGCGCCTGTGACACGATTCCCTTCTTTCACTTTAACTGACGGAGCATGATTGGCCTCTTGGTAGTTTGAGGTTACTGACCACTGTAAACGAGCAGCGAAATCGCGCTGAATATCGCCCCACCAGCGCGAGGCAGAATAATCATCAGGATAGGAGCCATCTGCCGCCTTATCTTTACTGCTTGCATTGCTCCAATGGTTCTTATCGGTTGGGACAACGGATTGTCGACCACCCCAGCCGCCCCAACGAGGATCAGCCCAACTCTCTAAACCATTATTGATGAGTAGCGCAAAATTGGATGAATCCCCTTCCGATACAAAACTGCCTTTTTCTTGCGGTGGCATCCACACCATGTATCCCTTGGCTTCAAGCTGCTCTTTGGTAAGATTGGACAAACCAAAATAGTCTTCTTTATCAAACCCTTCGGCCATTTGTTTACCATCACCCCAGACGCGATATTCAGACCCCATCGGTTTTACGTTGGATACGTGTTTTTGCATCCACTCTTTGGAGAGATAGATCTTGTCTTCTGGTAGGACGGTTTTTCTTGCGAAATACCCCCAAATATTAGTGCTGACTTCGCGGGTTTGAATGTCGGGCCAGTTCGGTTTTAGATAGCTAGCATAAGTCGCATCCTGTAAACCAAAGCTGGTAATGATCGCCTTTTCACTGACCTTTTTGTATATCTTTGGCCAATCAGCTGATTTACCGTATTCTTGTTGAATTGACGCCAACGCTCTAGCAATAGTGTTTAATCCGCCCCACGCTTGCAAAAATACAGGGCCTTTTTGGTCATCTAATAACGCTTGTTTGATCAAGTCTGATCCCGGAGTATCTGCCGCCATATCACCGACATTTTTGATATTACCAATGCGGTATAACGCCTTGAGAGACTTAGGTGTCGGATAGTTTTTATCGTGCTGTTCTAGATTGTCATATGCCTTGGAGTAGGCATCCAATGCCATTTCTATATGCGACGGACTATTGGGCGCATACCAACGATGCGGCTCTATGCCCTGCGCTTTGTCCCCTGAAAAATGGAACTGACTTGAAGAAAGCACCAAACCAGAAATGTGAATTTCATTGGCATAGAGCAGCACTCGAAGCATAGAGTTCAAGTCGTCCAATTCCGGATCTGTGGTGATGATAGTTCGAGGTAATGGTGTGTTCACTGTCTGATATTGAACGTTTGCAACGGCAGGGTTGCCCAGCAAACATCCACAGATAGAAACAGAAAGCAGACCAAGTTTTAGATAGTGATGTGTAGGATTCATGGAATTCACTTTATTGTTATGAAATAAGCAACATGGAGAATTCGCCATTGCACTGATTAAGTACATAATCTCGACTAATTCAGTTGGCAGAAATAGAAACGAATTCTTATCGCGTTAACATAATAGAACCGGTTCCATTAAACATTTAGCGTTATCACAACTTAACCAAACCGTGGTGTTGAGTGAAAGCAGAAAGCTGCAAATCAATCACCATCATTCATAAGTGATTATGCTTTTCCTAACCAACCGTAATCCCCCCTCTTCCCTTTTGTTAGATTGACACTAACCTAGTCATTATGACCAAATTTCATCATGTCAAAACAACACCAAACCGACTCAAAAAATTAATTATTTATTATTTTTCAATAGATTATAAATTGGCACACCCTGTGCTATCTCAATTAACAGAACAAGACGTAATGGCACGACCGCAGAACGGTTGATTATTCACACCCAACAGCGGCGCTCTGTCTCACCATTGATTGATTTTGAATGAGGATAAAATGGGAATTAGCTTTGCAGAACCAGAAAAACTGACTTTGATTTTTGATGCGGACAATCGTGAAGATTGGCAACGAACCTCTCACATCTTGCAATGTCTCAACCTGAATAAAAACACGACAGTGGCCGATGTTGGTGCTGGCACAGGGTATTTCTCCAATCTCTTTTCGGGGCTTGCCAAAACCGTTCACGCGATCGATTGTGAGCCGAATATGGTGAGTTACATGCAAAAGCGCTTTTCAGATGCGGCGTTAAGCAATGTGCTGGTGACGCAATCAACGCCAACAAATCCATCCATTCCTCTCGGCGTCGATTTGGTGTTTGTTGCCAATACCTATCGATTTATTGCCGATCGTCCAACGTTTTTGCACCACTTACGTGCGCAAGTCTCCTGCCAAGCTCGACTGGTATTTGTCGATTACAAGGGAAATAACGCGCGAGTATCACCACAAATGGCAAGGGATGAAGTAGAACAAGCTGGGTTTAGTGTCTCTTCGATGGACACAACAGGCTGCCCAGATCACTATGTGATGACATTTTGCAAAACTGAGTAAGTATGTCTTAATAGACTTACGATTAGGTTATCAAACACTGTCTTGATGCATCGGAGGTTTTATGATCCCGCACGATTTAGTCAAAGGAACCGTCGTTGGTCGCCATGACTGGACGAGCACTCTGTTCTCAATCACCGTTAGTGCTGAGGTTGCGCCATTTCAAGCTGGTCAATTTACTAAATTGGCACTGCAAAATGAGCAAGGCGATTGGATAAGAAAAGCGTACTCCATCGTAAATAGTCCAGACATTCATCTGGAGACGAATGAACCGGCGGAAAGTCAAATCGAGTTTTTGATCATTCACGTTAAGGATGGGCAGCTTTCGCCCAAACTGCATCGACTCCATGTTGGCGATACGGTTTGGGTGGGGAAACAAGCCGCAGGCTTTATGACCTTGGACGAAATCCCCGAATACGCTAAAGAGCTCTGGCTTATCTCAAGCGGCACGGGTATTGGCCCTTATCTTTCAATGCTCTCTGGACCTTGCTTACCTTTCGACACCATAGTGTTAGTACACGCAGTGCGAACCCAACCTGATCTGGTGTATCGCCAACACATCGAAGATCAATTACAACGTTATGCAGGAAGATTGAAATACGTCCCGATTGTTTCTCGTGAACGTGTTGAAGGTGCTTTGTCGGGCAGAATTCCGGCTTTAATTGCGAGCGGAGAGCTGGAAAAAGCCGCATCGGTTTCATTCAATCCAAATCAGAGTTTTGTGTATCTGTGCGGTAATCCAGAGATGATACGAGACGCCAAAATTGCCCTAAACGACAAGGGATTAACCAAACATTTACGGCGTAAACCTGGGCATGTCAGTAGCGAGAATTATTGGTGATGGCGCGCTGATACTTTCAGCGGCAATGCCGATGATGAAAAAAGGCGCTAGCCAATCTCATTAGCT
This sequence comes from Vibrio tritonius, assembly GCF_001547935.1. NCBI lineage: Bacteria > Pseudomonadati > Pseudomonadota > Gammaproteobacteria > Vibrionales > Vibrionaceae > Vibrio > Vibrio tritonius. The sequence continues at coordinate 1,578,387 of NZ_AP014635.1, read as the reverse complement.
AACGCCTTTCGTTATTAGGATATCTTTTTGATTATAAATGCGATGAATTACTCTTCTTCAACGCCACAATCATTACAACTTTGCAGAGCAATGTCATGTGCGAAAACAAGTTCTGTATTGCCTTCTTCTAGCAACTCTGCGATTTCGTCTGCCACTTCTTTTTCATCATCAGCTTCCACTTGGTCAGCCAATTCTTCTTCAGAGTAACCATAGAAATTGAGCAGTAGGTAATCACGCGCTTCCTCTTTAGTGCACGTCACATTAACTGCGATATCGGCTTCAAGCTTGTCTTGTGCGCCCATTGCAGCGACCTGTGCGATAACGTCTTCTTTCATCGCAGCAGTTAACCAACCTAAATCGGTACTTACTGTCGTTTTTTTGCAGTTAAAACAAGGGAGTTGATGAAAGTAATATTGAAAGTCAGCCATGGTAATGTCTTCTATAGATGTTGAAGTAGAGGATTATCCGCGTTTTGGCGCAAATTACTACATCATTCCTAGTGAAAATCAGCAATATATTGGAGTAGTTTGACGATTAAAGATCCTTGAGTCGGTCATATTCGTCCAACGTAGCCCCATTTGGCTTACGAAAAGCGTATACTAGCGCCTTTATTGGTCTTTTCTTGATAACGTTTAGTGATGAACAACATAATCAATTCTCGGATAAAACAAACCTGTTTTGGTCTACCTAATGAATCTCTTGAGTTAGATCTTACGCCACTCTACGAGTTACAAGAAGATAAAGTTCGAGTTCAAGTCGAGGCAACCAATATCAACCCGAGTGACTTACTTTCCATTCGCGGGGTTGGCCAATATCGCCACCACCACGTCCCGCCACGAGTACCCGGATTTGAAGCTGTTGGTCATGTGCTCGAATCAAACAGCCCTCTATTTTCAAAAGGCGAACGTGTGCTTGTTGCCACCAGTGGAACATGGCAAAAATATATTGATGTAAAACCTGATAACCTCTTTCGCCTTCCACAAAACCTAGAAAACGGTTACGCCTGCCAGCTGTATATCAATGCCCTAACCGCTTGGGTGGTCACAACAGAGGTTGCGCATTTATCAACACAGGATGTGGTGATCATCAATGCAGGCACTTCGGCTATCGGTAAGATTTTCGCCCAGCTATCCGCTTCACTCGGCTTTACGTTAATTGCGGTAACCACAAGACCGGAAAACTATGTAATAGACTCTGCCTACGTTATTGACGCGAAGAACGATTTGAACGCACAAATTCAACAGCTCGGATTACCGCAACCCAACGTGGCATTTGATGCGATTGGAGGCAAAGCTGGCTATGAGTTACTGACCACATTGAGCCAGCAAGGCAGATTGGTTAACTACGGCACACTGTCGTTCGAATTCTATGAACCACGTTTTTTTGAGCATGCCAAAAAATTCAATATTCAGTTCAGTACTTTCTTCTTGCGCTACTGGGAAAACCAAGTAGGCACCGAAGTTCGGCGCACTACCTTCTATGCCATGCTAGAACATTTTATTACCAATAAAATTCAGCTCGACATTGATCGCATCATGCCACTAGACCAAGTGGTAAAAGCGATAACACTTATAGAATCAAAAGAAATAGCGCTGCATGGCAAAATTATTTTAACGCCATGATCGATTGGATATTTTGCCCCGATTTAGGAGTTCAAGCTAAGAATCATAAACCGAACATTCAATCAAATTGCCATCGGGGTCACGAAAGTAAAATGAGCAAATCTTCCCCATCGCGCCTGTTCGCGCGACGGGGCCTTCAATGATATCAACCTTCAGTAAACGAACATGCTGCATCGCACTTTCGAGGTCACCTTCAATAATAAAGCAAAGATCGGCGCTTCCCGACTGAACATGTTGCGCTTTAGGCTCAAATTCACTACCCAGTTGATGCAAATTGATCTTCTGCTGACCAAAGACTAATGCAATACGTCCTTCCCCAAACTTAACAACGTCCATGCCCATTACGGTTTGATAAAACCTAACTGAAGTGGGAATGTCCGCAACGGTCAGAACCAAGTGATCAAGTTGCTTAATTTTCATTGATGTGTATTCCATATATAACTGATTGGTTCGTTTATTTATCGCGATCAGCACCGCGACTCACTGCTTCTCGTAATGCGATATCGAAACGAACAGAGTCTAATTTTTCCAATATACCGTCATAAGCATAATTACCTAATGGTAGACGTAGAGGGGGATTTACATCGTGCGCAACATCTACAATCGCTACTGCGGCTTTAGCTGGGTCGCCAGGCTCTTGACCGACATTAGCGCGAAATGCTTCACGCTGAGCTCCCGCAGTCAAAGCGTAATCAGCAATCCTATTTTCTGGCGTCACTTCTGCTGCTGATGAGCCCGCCCAATCTGTCGCAAATGCGCTCGGTTCAACCAAAATAACCTTTATTCCAAGTGGTGCAGTTTCTAATGCTAATGCTTCAGAGAGCGCTTCCACCGCAAATTTTGAAGCTGTGTACCAACCTACTGCTGCAAAAGCACGAATGCCACCCACAGACGAAACGTTTAAAATGCGGCCACTTTTCTTTGATCGCATATGAGGAAGTACCGCACGAGTTACTGAAGCCAATCCAAAGACATTAATTTCCATTAACTTTCTAACTTCAGTATCGTCACTCTCTTCTACCGCGGCAAAGTAACCAATACCAGCATTGTTAAAAAGAATATCAATTTTACCAAACACTTCGAGAGCGGTATGAACCGCTAACTCAATTTGTTTAGGTTCGGTTACATCAAGCGATAAAGCCAACAGGTTTTCTGGTTCTTGATTATTAAGATAATCCAGATCGCTAATATTTCGTGCCGTAGCGACTACCTTATCGCCTCGACGTAATGCCTCCAAAACCACGAGATGCTCCAGTAATAAACCATATAGACATAGATAATTCCTCAAAATGTCGTTGTGAACAAATTAACCATGCCTTTTAGACTATTCCTATTTCAATAAAATTGTAGTGAAAACAAATATATGAAGCGTTGAATACAGCTCAACGAACCGTTTAAAAATGACCAAAGATAGCCCCATAAGAAATCGCTATGATGGTGTTCGACATCTAATTAAGGTAAAACCATTAATCATGTTTCATGTGTACATATTGCTCGGGTTTATTTTTCTCGCCTTTCGGTTAATTTATCCATTAGAAATTCATCGCCATTTAAAGTGGCTACTCGCGGCACTACTGCTTGTTATTTCTCAATATCATCTGTTGCTCATCGTCTTTTTTGGCAATATGTTTTCACCAGAGTTGCCTCGCTGGCTGGTGATGTTTTTCGGTTGGGCATTCTGCTCATTTGTTTTGATGATAGTAATGACACTCGTTAAAGACTTCTTTTTACTAACACTGGTTTTAATGAGAAAGCCTATTCACCTTATGGCAATTCATCATAACTATCTCACTCTTGTTATCGCTTTAGTTTCTATTCTGATCGCCGGTTTTGGCGTTAATCGTGCAACTCAGGTGCCTCCCATTAAACAGGTAAATATTTATCTTGATCATTGGCCAAAACAACTCAATGGATTAAAAGTGGTTCAGCTAACTGATATGCACATTAGTGCCTTATTCCCTCGAGACTGGGTAACAGAAGTGGTCAAAAAGGTTAATGATCTTTCGCCAGACCTTATTCTGATTACCGGAGATTTCATCGATGGTACTGTAAAAGCAAGGTCCGATGACATCGAGCCACTAAAGAGGTTGGTTTCCAAACTGGGAATCTATGGCGTACTGGGCAATCACGAATATTATTTTGATGGTATGGCGTGGGCGAATCAGCTAGCGAAACTTGGTATAACGATGCTCAACAACCATCATAAGACCGTGATGGTAAACAACTCATCCTTAGTGATCGCGGGTGTAACCGACGAATCTGCTCAGCAGTATCAATTACCCGCGCCTGATATTGCAGCGGCGGTCGCAGGAATAAAGCCTTCCGTCCCTATCATTTTATTAAAACATCAGCCCATTGATGCAACGTTAGCAGCCAAACTTGGCGGCGTGTCGTTACAGCTATCGGGTCATACACATGGTGGAATGATTGTTGGGCTTAATCGTATCGCGAAATTCGCCAATCAAGGTTTTATTTCCGGACTGTATCAAGTAGGTGATATGAAACTCTACGTTAGCAATGGGACTGCACTATGGAGTGGTTTTCCTATTCGATTGGGTGTTCCCCCGGAAATCACCGAATTCACTCTAAAAGGCAAACAACAATAACTGAAAGTTGGCTCAAATAGATTACATGGAGAGGCACCCTTATGGGTGCCTGTTATCAGTTTAAATACTAACTCGTTTAACACTGAGCAATCACTAAGCCGTGGTTACTGCTACCAAGTAGGGTTGGTTCATCGCAGGTTTGTAAGTGATATTCAAACCAAGCTTGGTATTGCTCTGGAGTCATTGGGTTAATGCCATCGGCGATATAACGACTAAACGTATCGGTAGCGATATGGCTAACCAGTTTAAACCCCTGCCCTTCGACTAACTCTTCCATCTCTTTAGGTGTAGCGAAATAGCCAACTTGGAAGAAACGGTCTGCCGCGGAGCTGGTCACCACTCCTTCATTAAGCAATTTGCTATAAACATCGGGCGTGACCAATTCAGGAAATTTCTGCGTAAACATGCCAGCAATGAAGAAGCGTGAAATATAGGCGACCGCAACAATGCCGCCCGGCTTTAAAATACGACGAGCTTCGGCGATCGCTTGTTCGCGTAGCTCTTGGGATTGTAAATGATAGAGCGGCCCCAAAATAACACATACGTCTTGCGAATGATCGTCAATAAATGGCACGTCACAGGCATCGCCTTGGTAAATCGCCAAATCAAGATTCTGTTGCGCCGCCTTTTCTTTAAGGATACGAACCTGATCCGGCACCAATTCAACCGCAGTCGTCATTAACCCCATGTTGGCAAACGTTAATGAATAACGACCCGTCGCAGCGCCAAGTTCTGTCACGTAGCAACCGGGCTTTAAATAAGGTTTTAACTTCGCCATGGTGGTATCAAATTCAATTTGAGCAATATATTGACGAGTTAAGCGCGAATCTTCATCCGCCCCAGTGTACTGTTCTATCAGTGCATCCATTAACCTATCCCTAGTCGTAAAAACATACCGCTCGTAAAAATAAATGATTATATTCAATAAAATAGAGTAGATTTATTAGTATCATGATTGCCAATGAACGAAAAGCTATTACACCGTTTTTATCATTACTTGGAGGATTAAAATATCAAAGTGCAGAGCGAGCCAATGCTAACGGGCTTGCTACGTATTACCAACACGTTTGCCTTACAGATATCCAATCACCCTAAAGCAAACACTAAACCGCTACTTCTACCCATAAGATACATACGTTAAGATACGGGTCACTCAGATAGACTGACATCGGTTATGACAGAGATTTCACTAAATACACCGCTTGCCGAAGCAATTGGTGCCATCAATTCGCCAACATTCACAACCCATTTAATGCATCTTATTGAGCTGCTCTGCCCTTTTGATTGTGCGGTAGTAATGGGGTTTAATGGCGATCAGCGACCAATCTATCTTTATGATTCGATTAAGAATCATCGTGACTTATTGTTTCAGCGCTATCTGGTCTCATCGTTTAAAGATGACCCGTTTTATACGCAACTCAGAGCCAAAAAAGAGCAAGGGGTCTACCTCCTTAAAGAGGTAGCGCAAAACAATCTCCTGTTCCAAGACTACTGTGCGCAGTTCTATCATCAAACCGGTTGGAAAGATGAACTCTGTATGCTGGTCAATATTGAAGCCGACCGTTGGGTTGCTTTTTACTTGGGTTATGTGGATGAAATACAACAGTTTTCATCTGAGTCTATTCGCCGTCTTGAAAGCCACTTCACCATTATCCAAGCACTTTGCCAGCAGCACTGGCGCCAGAGCGAATTTCGCCTTGCCGAACCACTGTTGGATGTCACTTCCTATTCAGGGCAAATGCGTCAACTTATTGAGCATGGTTTAAGTTCATTTGGGCAAGATTTACTGACCAATCGTGAACAAACCATTGCGGGATTGATGGTGCAAGGCTTAGATACGAAACTGATTGCCAAACGTTTAAACATCGCGGAAGGGACGGTCAAAAATCACCGTAAACGCATCTATGCGCAACTGAATATTGCGTCGCTAAGTGAATTGTTTCAGCTTTTTCTCAATCATCTCATTACCTTATCAAGATCATAAACTGTCCCTTTAGGGATATGTCGTTTGTGCATTGCTCCACGTAGTCTTAATTCAGAAGAGACAACTCACTGGATAAGATAAATGACTCAAGAACTGATGAGCGAGCTGCAAGCTCGTGGTTTGATTGCGCAAGCAAGTGACCTTGCACAACTGGAATCCTTGTTAACTAGCGGGCCACAAACCCTTTACTGCGGATTTGATCCCACAGCCGACAGTTTACACATAGGCCATTTAGTGCCTTTACTGATGTTAAAACGCTTTCAAAACGCTGGGCATCACGCCATCGCCCTAATCGGCGGTGCAACAGGAATGATTGGCGATCCCAGCTTTAAAGCCGTCGAACGACAACTCAATAGCGAACACACTGTCGCACAATGGGCGTTGGATTTAACCAACCAAATTAAGCACTTGATGGATGATAAGAGGCAGCGCCCCATCACTGTCGCCAATAATGCCGAATGGCTGCAAGAGATGGATGTCATTACGTTTTTTCGTCATGTAGGCAAACATTTTTCCGTCAATACCATGATGAATCGCGAATCGGTAAAACAGCGCTTACAGCGACCAGACCAAGGCATCTCCTTTACCGAATTTAGCTATCCGCTACTGCAATCGTTTGATTTTGCTCAGCTCAATCAACGTTATGGCTGCCGCATTCAAATTGGCGGTAATGACCAATGGGGCAACATCGTAAGTGGTATTGATTTAACAAGGCGTCAAAGTGGCGAGCAAGTATTTGGTATCACCTTACCCCTCATCACCAAATCCGACGGCACAAAATTTGGCAAAACAGAAAGCGGGGCGGTTTGGCTTAATCCAAGCAAAACGTCGCCCTACGCATTTTACCAATTCTGGTTATCTGCTGACGATCGCGATGTGTACAACTTCTTGCGCTACTACACCTTCTTAAGTTGCGAAGACATTGCCGAGATTGAAGCAAATGACAAAAGTAACCGTGGTAAGCCCCTCGCCCAACAAATATTGGCAGAGCATGTCACTCGTTTTGTGCATGGCGCTCAAGGATTAGAAAGCGCGCAGCGCATTACGCAAGCGCTTTTTGACGGACAGGTTGAGCAACTTACGTTAGCGGAACTGGAGCAATTAGAACTAGACGGTTTACCTTGCATTGAAAGTGCAGAGCAACCCTTGCCAGAACTGCTGATTGAAAGTGGTCTTGCTCAATCAAAACGCATCGCTCGCGAGTTGATCGCTCAACATGCCATCGCCGTCAACGGCGTTAAAGCCGAAAATGAAGTGCTGCCCTGTTTTGCCCTATTTGACCGCTACTGGTTAGTGCAACGTGGTAAAAAGCATTTTGTGTTGATTAAGCGAAAAGCTCTGTAATACAGCGCATCTGCTAAGAATTCACATCAAAAGATGATGCTACGACCGATTGAAAGTGAGAGATTGTTTAACTGAGACTGATACAAACTTGGAAAGGATAGCCATAAAGAGAAGATAACATGGTGCCGACTATCAGAGTCGAACTGATGACCTACGCATTACGAATGCGTTGCTCTACCTACTGAGCTAAGTCGGCATCTCGCTTCAGATTACGAAACTGATTTTATATCTAGCGAAACCACATAGCAATCAAACAATTTAATTAAAAGCAAAAAATTTTTGTGCTAACTCAATGAAATCATTCGAAGAATTTTTCGACAAACGGTCAAAAAGACGCCTTTAGTCAACCAAAGTACCGAACGAACATCGAGGGTAAGCTAAACACTGCCCTCTTTTTCTATCACCAGAATTCTCACCTCTCCCTGCGGATGAGCAACATGTTCAGTTCCGACACTGGCATAAAAGATATCCCCCACTTCGAGCAGCGTTGATTGCGGCAAGCCATCGACCTTAAACCACATTTCCACCACACCATCGAGCACCACAAACACCTCTTGGCCATCGTTGATGTGCCAGATATACGGTTCATTGGTCCAATGCAGACGTGTGGTAATCCCATCCATATTGGCGATAAGTTTTGCACCCCATGCTTTATCAGCGGTGAACTTTTTGCTTCTCGTGATTTCCATTTTTATCTTCCTGATAAATGATAGAGACATTTCGTAACTTTACGATTAAATTAGCCCCTGTTAACTTTAAAAAGCGACTTCGGTAGACATGATCACGCTGAATAAGAATAGTATTCCAATCACGCCGATCACTTTTCGAGTATTAGGAGCTACCAATCCTCTGAAGAGGACATTTCTTGAGCAAGAAAATCAATAAATCCACGTTGAAGAGGGGTAATTTGTTTGCGATTCGCATACACGATATACACCCCTAACTTTTTGGGGTCCCACTCTGGCACCAACGTGACTAATTGGCCCGACTCAATCAAAGGCTTAACGACAGCTAAGGGCTGAAGACTCACTCCTTGTCCTTTTAACGTCGCAGCCAACAACACCTCAGATAAATTGGAGCTCACAGAACCTGATATTGTGACGGATTCAGGTCCGTTTGGGCCATCAAAAACCCAGGCACTACGCCCATAGTAAGCAAAGGTTAAACAGTTAAAATTCGCCAGTGATTGCACATCCATAGGCTTGCCTTTTTTAGCGATATAATCAGGAGATGCACACACCACGGAACGACATTCACCAATTCGTTTTGCAATGACATTCGGTTCGTGATCATTAGTGATTCGAATCGCCAGATCAATACGTGACTCGACCAGGTTGACCGCATCGTCCGTGGTCAGAATATCAATGGATGTTTGTGGCCATTGTTCAACAAACTTACCTACCGCATCAACAAGAAAACTATCAACCAGAGACAAACTGGTGGTCAGCCTGAGTTGACCTTTCAACTCTTCAACGTTCTGGTTTCTTATCTCGTTTAGTAAGTTAACTGAACCTAAAAGTTGATGCGCTATCTCCAACGTATTTTCCCCAATAGTCGTTAAACTAAGGCGTCGGGTGGTTCGATGCAATAAGCGAGCATCCATCCATGATTCCAGCTCAGCTAAATAGCGTGAAACTTTGGCACGTGACATATCCAGTTTGTCAGCAGCGCCACTTAGACTCCCTTGTTCAACAATTTCAGAAAACACCTGCAACGCCATCAGTCTGTCCATCATCAATCCTATTTGTTCGATTATTGAGATAGTATTCGCCGAATTATAGCGTATTTAACCGAATTTTAATCCAATACAATGGCCTTGAATCGTTGAGTTAGAACATCAAATGCTCAATCTAATCAAAATCAATAAAGGTCTTCTATGAAAAAAGTAATCACCTCGACATTGGTCGCCAGCGCCCTAGTTTTTTCAACTCAAACGTTGGCTACGAATTTGACATTACAACAATATAAACCAAGTTCTGATGCCATTTTCCCAGTCACCTCCACGCTTGTTACCGGACAAAAAGAGGCGATCTTGTTTGACGCACAGTTCAGTAGCAAAGATGGTCAATCACTAGTGGACATGATCAAGAAAAACCATAAAACGCTCACTATGATTTACATTACTGCTGGGGATCCTGATTACTATTTTGGCCTGCAACCATTAGTTGCCGCGTTTCCTACGGTTAAAATCGTTTCTAGTCCTTCCATCGTTGAACATATTCAGAAAACCAAAGAGTCAAAACTTGCCTATTGGGGACCAATTTTGGCGGATAATGCACCAACCGAACTCTATGTGCCCCAACCTTCTGCCCAAACCACAATCTCACTCGAGGGGCATCAGATTGAGGTAAAAGACATAAACACTTATCAATCTTTCATCTGGATTCCTGAGCTGAAAACAGTGTTTGGCGGCGTTTCGTTAACATCCGGTATGCATGTCTGGACAGCCGATACGCAAACTCAACAAGCTCGTAGTGCTTGGATTGAGTCATTAGAAAAAATGAAATCACTGAAACCAACAACCGTCATTCCTGGCCACTATCAAGGAGATATTCCTCAAAAAGCGGAAGCGATCGATTTTACAATTGGATACTTAAAGCAATTCGAAGCGGCACTGAGTCAGGCTAATAAACAAAAAACCAACAAATCGGAACACGTCATTTCAATCATGAAAGAGGCTTATCCATCTCTGCCCGGAGAGAGTGATTTGGAACTGAGCAGCAAGGTCAACACAGGCGAAATGGCGTGGTAAAACAACATTAAACTCAAAGCACGGAACCAATCTCTGTTAGTTGACTCGATAAGCACAACAATCACCCCGTTACAAAGGCATATTATTTCATGAGTGACATCATTTACCGCAAGGCAACTCAACAAGACTTTGCAATTATCGCTGGCATTTTTGCCACTAACATGGACCTTAGCGTCTTTACCACAGTCAAAGATACTGAGGCACTTTATCATTTTGCATGTTTATTTATCGCGAATGATTTTATGCGTAGTAGCTTTGTAGAGGTCGCCGAACACGATGGTAAACTTTGCGGTGTTGTCATGGGCTCAACGACGATGACTCATGATAAAGCCGTTGTATTTGACCACAAAGCCTTAAGCACACAGGCCAAGGCAGCGCTCCAACAAACAAAAAATGGCCAGCAAGTGCTTCGTGATTTAAACACTTTTAAAACATCGTTTGATCATACTAGAGATAGTGATGCAGATAGCGAACTCCTGTTCTTTTTTGTCGATAAACACTATCGACGCAACAACATAGGCTCGAAGTTGATTCGCTCCTTTGAGTATCACCTTACAAAACTGAATGCCAACGGTTATTCCCTGCACACAGATACCCGGTGCAGTTATCAATATTATGAAAATAACGGCTATCAGCGTGTTAGCACCCATAACAACATATTTAATCCAGAAATTGAGCACTACACCTATATCAAAGCTATAAACAAGCGTTAAAAACCAAATCAACGCTTTGTTAAAATCTAGGGATGATATTCATAATTAATTTTAATAATTTCGCATAAGAATTAATAACAGTATCAATCCCTATATTTAAACCGTAAATAAGATAACAAAACACGAAGTTTTTATTTTAATTAACCATTCAACATAACAAAAATCACACTCTTCACAAAAGTAAGGAACACAAAACCCACACATCATTATAGCTTAACTTTAACCATTAAAAACAATTAGTTAAAACAATATAGCTTGAAAAAATAAAAAAAGAATCCATATGTAATTTGTCTAGCCTATTATTTAGTGGTAGTGTAATTGTATCAAGTCAATAAAGGAGTGTTGTTTTGAGTTATCGAACGCATACGTTATATAAAGAAAATATCCCTTCAATTTTTAAAATACACCGATCAATCTCCCGCTTCGTCTATACCTATTTACACCCTTGACTTTTATTTCTGATTATCCAATTTTACTAGCGCCTTATTGATGGTGTTGGTTTCAAAAGTAGATATTCGGATAACGATTTCAGTCATTCAATTCTCTTAATACAATCCGATCATATCTACTCCAAAACTCTAGCAAGATAAGGAGTCAGTTATGTCTGTTAGTCAACATTATAATTTAAAGTATATATCGATGATCTGCGGCGTTGCCGCACTGGGTGGATTACTGTTTGGTTATGACACGGCTGTCATTTCCGGCGCAATCAATCCTATCAAACACTACTTTCATCTCGATTCCGTTGGTGTCGGTTGGGCAGTATCCAACGTCGCCATCGGCTGTATCATCGGAGCATTTGCCTCAGGCTCATTAGCCCATAAAATGGGGCGTAAAAAGGCGCTCGTCATCGCCGCCCTCCTCTTTACCATTTCTGCATTAGGTGCAGCCTTAGTCGATTCCTTTGCATGGTTTATCGCCTATCGCATGCTGGGCGGATTAGCCGTTGGTCTTGCTTCTGCAATCTCCCCTATGTATATGAGTGAGGTTTCTCCTAAAGAGATTCGTGGCCGCGCATTAAGTATGCAAAATTTCGCCATTGTTGGTGGACAAGTGGTGATCTTTGTTGTCAACTTTTTAATCGCGCAAGGCGCATCACAACAATGGCTATCTTCGATGGGCTGGCGTGTCATGATTGGTTCTGAAGTGATCCCGTGCATCGCCTTTTGTCTATTTGTTCTGTTCATTCCTGAATCACCACGTTGGTTAGTGGCGGTAAATCGCCAGCAAGAAGCCTTTACGATTTTAGAAAAAATTGGTGGCACGCACTACGCGCAGCAAACCCTCGCGAACATTGAAGATTCTCTAGTCGAAGACAATCAAACCAAACAAAAGAAATCAGAAACCAAAGATTTACTGCATCAACGTCGATTTTGGTTATTCGCTTTCCTTGGCTGTACAGTCGCCTGTATACAGCAAGCCAGTGGTGTCAATGTGATGATGTATTTTGCACCAGTGGTTCTTGAAAATGTCACAGGTAATACTGATGTCGCGATGTTCTTAACAATTTGGATTGGCGTATTCCAACTCATAGGAACCGTTATTGGCTCAATGTTAATGGATAAAATAGGACGTTTACCACTGCTCAAACTAGGGTCTGTCGGGACAGTGTTTGGCTTATTACTGACCTCCTATTTTATGTATTACAGCCATGGGCTGAGCGGTGATGCTGCGATTACTACTGGCTATTACACGCTGATGGGGATGTTGGTATTCATGCTCTTTTTCTCTCTTTCATGGGGACTGGGAGCATGGATTGTGATCTCGGAAATATTCCCAAACCGTATGCGCTCAGTTGGTATGGCATTTGCCATTTCTATGATGTGGATTAGTAACTTTATCATTGGGTTAGTATTCCCGATCTTAAATGAAAATGCTTGGCTAACTGCCCATTTTCACGGCGCATTTCCAATGTGGATATTCGCTGGCGTAATGGTGTTAGCGACCCTCTTTATTTACCGTTTTCTACCAGAAACCAAAGGGGTTCAACTAGAAAATATGGAAGAGCATGTGATGAATTACATCAATAGCAAATCCAATACTCGTTCATACGAAGGTAAGTCTAAAACACGACATGAAGAAAAATGGCATCCAAGCTACGCACCTAGCAACCGAATCACGCAAAGTCACTTAGTCAAAGGCATCAGTCATAGCTCTACGCGGAATAATCGACTAGATAAAAACCGCCTCGGAACCACTCGCTTTGCAAAAAATCGTTTTTCTCGTAACCGTGTCACAACTGGAGAATAAGGGAATGATAATGAACAATTTCAAGACCATACTTAAACACCTGTCAGTAAAAATGAGCTTAACTTTGCTCGGTTGGCTAGCTCAATCTGGCCAAGCACTACGACCATTCAAGGGTAGCGAACGCTTGCTCGAGGAATACAGCGAAGCTGATTCACATTAGCACCTTTATTTGGTAACTAACGCCATGGTCCCCACGTTAATATGGAATCAGATTCAATACGCAATTGACATCTATCCGTGTTAACGTGGGGACACATGGACGTAAAATAGAAATAATTTGGATGTTGAGACTCTCTTTGATTCATCGTATCAGTACCTTAAACACGCCGGTGGTGATCATCAACGGCTTGCCGGGTACAGGCAAATCCACGCTGCTAAAACAACTTGCCATGCAGCGCAACCAGCAGGTATTTGGCACCCTGCCCAATCCCACCGATGTTCCTGTCGGCGAGCTATTGATTTGGGACCCTGCAGGTCAAAGCTTTCAACTGCATCTGCAGCAAGTAATGGAGTTAATTTCAGCCCTTGAGCAGCGTAGTCAAACCTTGATTATGAGTGCTGCTTGGGAAACACAGTGGCTGACCAACGCCCACACAACCCTCACCACGGGTAGTTTTTTGAGTATATCGGGTAGTTAATACCAGAAAAATTGAACAATTTGCGGGCAAATAAGGGAATGGTAATGGAATGGATTAAGAAAAAACTAGCTGGATTTTGGGGAAATTGGCTTTACATATGAAGTTCTTGTTAGAGCCCATCAGACTAATGGGATCATTAAGATTGAATATTCCCTTAATAGGGTCAGAAATAAGCTTTCAAAACTTAAGCAATAAAGGCAATCGAAAGCCCATTGATTGTCAGTCCATGGGCTTTCTCTTAGTGTCAATATTTTATTTAATCGATATTAATCACCAATTATCTCCATATATTTATAAAGCTCTCTTTTTATTCTGTGAAACTCTTGAATCGATACGGTCTCACCATCAAACAAATAATTTCTTTGTTTGCAACTAACACGAATCGTCTCTTGGCTTCCTGTAATAAGAGTAATGTCGACATCATTTACAAAAAAATGGGAAAGTTGATCTAGATTAATATAAAGTTCATTAGCAATTTTAATTGATTTTGCCATTATAAATCGTCCTTATTATACATTTTATTACTCATTAAAATTTCAAGTTCAGTCATAATTTTTTCCAAAATAATGTCCACACTTTGGCAAGCATCAACACATAACCAATTCCCGACAGGTAATGATTTATTCATAGAAAAATATAAAGATCTAAGCTTTTCATTAGCATTGTGTTGAAGCGTATTCATATCTTCATCAGTACACACATTTCTTGCCTTAATACGATTAGCTCGTACTGCAGCAGGAACATCCAAATAGACGGTTAACGTTGGTTGATGAAGAACTAATTCAACTTCACGACATTTAAACTGTTTACCATTACTCATCCATGCATGATAAACCTGTGTTGATAACCAGTATCGGTCCAACACGACGGGCTTTCCTTGTAAGTTAAGCTCTTTAGCATCTTCCGAAGCCTTTAATATCGAAGCCATATAAAACATCTGGCGAGCTTTAACATTATTATCAAAAACCATATCAGTCACTTTTCTCACTTCCTTTAATTCTTTATCAGGAGAAGTTAAAAGTTGTGCATTCAACATTTTTGCGAGCGCAGTTGAAACAGTTGATTTACCACAGCCATCTAGACCTTCAATTACAATAAACATAAATAACCTCTGTTTAGATTGAATAAATATTATTTTTAAAATTGATAAAATATATTATTTTAAGTTCTTGAAATTCTTTTCATAACTTTGTCTTGGATATAGGAAAAACTTTCTCTCATTCGACTTATTCGACATTACCAGTCTATAATTTCGCCCTACTCTAAATCGAATAAGATCAGGGTTACACTTAATTACCCTCCCACCAATCTTATCAATTGGAGCCCCATAGAAGGTCAATTTCATAATAGAATGAATTTTCTTTTTCGTTGTTTTTGATAAATTAAGCCACACATTATAATCAACAGAACATTCATACAGCTCTTCATTCATAACATCAAAATCATTATGTTTTTTAAATGTTCCTGTAATAAAATCATCATCGCATACTAAAAAATAATACCCCCTCATCTCGGAATTTCCTTTAGTATCGATTTGCAAATTTCACTGGGTCAAAGCCGGTTTCAGCTAGAGCAATGCCAATTGGCGTTGTAACTAGTGACCTACTTTTTATATATCCACCGAATTGATCCCCATTTTGGAAAAATGAACCATCTGGACTGATCATCAGATAAGAGCCAGTCATTGAGTCGTTATTTTCAACCGACATAAAACTATTAGCTGATCTATGACGCTCAACAAATGCTGAAAACTGTTCATCAGTGATGGCAGCTATTGATTTAAATACCGGTAATACACGCAGTACCTTCCACTTATTCGGTAAAAGTACTTCCATCAACGCAGTAAGGTTTTCCTCTGTATTATATTGGTTCACTACGGTATTAATTTTCAATTCGGTATTAGGTGCAAATTGCCTCATTTGTTGAAAGATATTTTGCAACCTTTCTGCTGTGAGTATTGCTCCTGTTCTCGTCACCCTGCCGACTTGCTTCTGTACGTTTTCACTTATCGCATCGTAGCTAATGCCCAGCATTTGAAATTTGGAGCCATGATTTGAGATAAAATCATCGGTTAAGAGATGACCATTAGTGATAAGAGAAGTTTCAAATCCCAACTCTTTCGCATAGTCCAAAGCTTCAATAAAGCGCTCTTTCAACAGTACAGGCTCTCCACCAGCAAAGTTGAGTCGCACGCTCCCATATTTCAATTGAGCTCGAATTGGGTTTGATCCAAGAAAATAGTCTGCCAATTTGGCGAGTACTGCTTTCATTTGGTGAAGATCACGATGTAGCTCATTCGGCTTTGCCCACTTGGCATAACAATAATGGCAATCGTAATTACACTTTTCAGTGATGTGATAGTTGATAACTAGTTGATTTACATGAGACATAACACTACTCCTTCGTTTCGATAGGAGTAGTGTTACTTTGTGCAGTGCACAAAAAAGGACTTTTTTACTCGGGAAGCAAATTTAATAAAGATTGGAAAGATAACGCCTCTTGATAATCCCTTTGAATTCGGTCAACGAGGCTGGAAAGCATCGGGTCATCCGCCAAGAGTTTTGCATCAATCTCAAGACTCAGGCAGTTCGCTTTTTCCAAATCATTTTCCAATGACGCAAGTAATAGTGCATCTTTAAGGGAAAGAGAAAGCCGACTATTACGTAGCAATTCATATAGTAGTCCACCATTTGTCAATGCTATTTGCGGCAAGTGTTTTGAAAAAGGATTTGTTAAGCGCTGATTCCTAAGATCAAATGTCTCATCACTGAGTTGTTGTAAAAAAGCGCGGCTCTTCTCCTCTAATGCATTTAACTGGTTAACCTGCTGAGCATTCAACAAGCCTTCTAAACACTCCTCATAGGCCGCTCTTCGTTCTTTCCACTTTTCAAAAATGCTCTTTACCTTCTTGGTGTCGTTGTAAAACGCATCTAATACGAGAGCATTGAACAAGCAACTAACACCATCTGATGTTAAAGCAACACTTTCCTTGCCTTCTGTACCCGTTTTAGAAGGAAACCGTTTAATTAAGGAAGAAGGAATGGTTCCATTTCGAACATAGCTATTGGCTTTAGTTCTCAAACATTTGCCATCCATACCAAACAGTTCTTGAACCGCTTGACTAGTATTTATTAACGACACAAAGCCTTCTCCAAGACAATGGTTTCACCGTAGTAATCTCTAGGTGATGACTTAGCTATCAGTTCTGCTGTTTTATACATACTATGCTCACCCCATCGA